>NZ_CP104007.1:3292500-3592500 GCF_029201545.1 Devosia sp. FJ2-5-3
CCAATTTTGGGAGGAAATCTGACATGTCGTTGAAGGCAATCGCACTTGGCCTCATGGCCACCAGCGCCCTGCTCGGCTCGGCCGTGGCGCAGGAAAAGATCAAGATCGGGGTATCTATCCCGGCCGCAACGCACGGTTTCATGGGCGGCCTCAATTGGCACGCCGCCGAAGCCGAAAAGCGCCTCGAGGCCGCCAACCCCAATATCGATTTGATCATCGTCACCGCTGACGGCCCGGCCGACCAGGCCAGCGATCTCGAAGATCTCGTGTCCGTCCACCAGATCGACGCGCTCGTGGTCCTGCCGTTCGAATCCGAGCCGCTCACCGAGCCGGTCCGCGCCGTCAAGGATTCCGGTGCGTTCATCACCGTGGTTGACCGCGGCCTGACTGACCCGTCCATCCAGGACGTCTATGTCTCGGGCAACAACACCGAAATGGGCCAGGTTTCGGCCGAATACATGATGAGCCGCCTCGGCGAAGGCGACAACATCGTCATCCTGCGCGGCATTCCCACCGTTCTCGACACCGAACGTTTCGATGCCTTCATGGCGACCATCGAAGGCTCGGGCATCACTGTCCTCGACAACAAGTTCGCCAACTGGAACCGCGATGACGGCTTTGAAGTCATGCAGGACTTCCTGTCGCGTTTCCCGGACATTGACGGCGTCTGGGCTCAGGACGACGACATCACCCTGGGCGTGGTCGAAGCCATCAAGGCCGCTGGCCGCGAAAGCGAAATGTTCGTCGTCGGCGGCGCGGGCATGAAGGAAATCGTCAAGGGCGTGATGGATGGTGATCCGCTGGTGCCGGTCGACGTGCTCTATCCGCCGGCCCAGATCGCCACGGCCATGGACGTCACCGTCAACCACTTCATTTCCAATGGTCCGGTCACCGGCTCCTACATTCTGGGCTCGCCGCTGATCACCAAGGAAAACGCCCAGCAGTTCTACTTCCCCGACAGCCCGTTCTAAGCTTCGAGCCGGCCCGCACCTCACGTGGCGAGGCCACCAAATACCCGAAGGGCGCCGCAGGGCGCCCTTTGACCTTTCGGGGCGGCCCATGGCATTGGGATGGCCATGAAGACAATTCTCGTCATCGGAATCGGCACGGGCAGCCCGGAACACATCACCATTGCGGGCATGAATGCCCTCAATCGCGCCGATGTGCTCTTCATCCCCGACAAGGGGGCCGCAAAGGCCGATCTCGCCGATATCCGCCGCAAAATCCTTACTCGCTATGTCACCCGCCCGGATAGCCGCAGCATCAGCTATGCCATCCCCGTGCGCGATGCCGCCAAGCCCGACTACAATGCCGGCGTCGACGAATGGCACGACAAGCTCGGTAATATCTTTGCCGATCTCATCGCCGAAATTCCCGAAGGCGGCGCCGGCGGCTTTCTCGTCTGGGGGGACCCCAGCCTTTACGATTCCACCCTGCGCATTCTCGATCGCGTGCGCAAAACAATCGACTTTAAGGTCGAGGTCATTCCCGGCATCACCGCCATCCAGGCGCTGACCGCCGCCCACGCCATCCCGCTCAATCGCATCGGCACATCGGTGACCATCACCACCGGCCGTCAACTCGGCAAAGTCACAACCGACACCGTGGTCATGCTCGACGGGCGTCTGGCGTTTCGCGATTGTGATCCCGGGCTCACCATCTATTGGGGCGCCTATCTCGGCACACCTGACCAATTGCTCGTCAGCGGCAAACTGGGCGATGTGGCCGAGACCATCGTCGAGACGCGCGCCACCGCGCGGGCGCGTCATGGCTGGATCATGGATATTTACTTGCTGCGCCCGCAGGACTAGCGCCATAAGCTGTGGCGCAGTTGTTCAGGGGGGAAACGGCGCGAGCGTCCCACCTGTTCTTCCGAGGATTTTGGCCTTGTCTGCAGCACCAGCAGAAAACTGGAAACGAGGAGCCTGCCCCACACTCGCCGCACCCATGGCGACGGGCGATGGGCTGCTCGCCCGGCTCCGGCTGCCCTCGGGACTTATCACGCCGGACAACCTCGCTTACCTTGCCGACTTGGCACGGCGCCACGGCAATGGGCTTATCGAGATCACCGCACGCGGCAATCTGCAGGTGCGCGGGCTCACCGAGCAGTCGAGCCCCGTTTTTGCCGACGCTGTCGAAAGCCATATCGCCATCGAGGATGGGCTTGTCGTCGACACCTCTCCCCTTGTCGGTGACGACCCCAGCGAACGCGCCGATCCCCTGCCCCTGGTCAAAGCCATCCGCGAGGGCTCCCGCCCGCTCTGGCCGCTCCTTGCCCCAAAGCTCAGCGTCGTTATCGACGGAAATGGTCAGTTCCCGCTCAGCGCCCTCAAGGCCGACATCCGCCTTCTCGCTCTGGGCGCGGATCTCTGGCAGATCCAAATCGGCAATGCCGCACCGCGCGAATTTTTAGCCGACGAAGCCATCGCCACTACACTTGATACGCTACAGCGTCTTGCCGCCCTGGGCCCGCAGGCGCGGGCCACCGACCTCGCATCCGCACCCGCCGCCTCATCTCCCCGCACCACGCAACAAACCCGCCCCATTGGCCGCTTCCAGCGCCGGGCGGGCACTTCAACGGGCATCGCCCTCCCCTTCGCCGCCAGCGACGCCGAATCCCTCGGCGAGCTCGTGCGCCTCTCATCCCGTTTCGGCGTGAAAGCCATCCGCCTCGCGCCGGGCCATGCCCTCCTCATCGACGATGCCCCGTCAGAGCTTGTGACCGCCGCCAAGGGGCTCGGCTTTATCACCCATGCCGACGACCCGCGCCTCCGCGTCAGCGCCTGTGCGGGCAGCGATGGCTGCCGATCCGGCCGCATTGCCTCGCGGCGTGTCGCCGCACAACTGGCCGCACGGGTGGACCCGGGCGCGCATCTGCATGTATCGGGATGCCCCAAGGGATGCGCCCACCCTGCCCCGGCGCCCCTGACCCTCGTCGGCCTCGACGACGGGGTTGGACTTGTCATTGACGGGCGGGCGGGCGATACGCCTCAAACAAGAGTGGGCCCGGACGGAATCGAAGCCGTTCTCGAGCACGCCCACCGGCAGGAAGGCCGATGATTTCATACGATTACATTCGGGAAGGCGACGCGATCTATCGCCAGTCCTTCGCGATCATCCGCGCCGAAGCCGATCTATCGGCATTTTCGTCGGACGAAGCCGAGCTGGCCGTGCGCATGATCCATGCTGCCGGTTCGGTCGATGCGGTGCAGCACTTCGTCTTTGGCCCAGGCTTTGTCGAAGCGGGCCGCGCCGCGCTGCAGGCCGGCGCTCCCATCCTCTGCGACGCCGAGATGGTAGCGCGCGGCATCACCGCCGCTCGCCTCCCCGCCGGCAATGAGGTGATCTGCACGCTGCGCGATCCGCAGACGCCCGAGATAGCCACCCGCATCGGCAATACGCGCTCGGCTGCAGCTCTCGACCTCTGGGGCGACCGTCTCGAAGGCGCAGTCGTTGCCATCGGCAATGCCCCGACCGCACTCTTCCACCTTCTCGAACTTCTGCGCGACGGCGCCCCGCGCCCTGCCGCCATCATCGGCATGCCGGTCGGCTTTGTCGGCGCGATGGAATCGAAGGATGCGTTGGCCGAGCACAGTTATGGCGTGCCCTTCGCCATCGTCCGCGGACGCCTCGGCGGCAGCGCCATGACCTCGGCCTGCCTCAACGCCTTGGCGAGGCCCGGCCTGTGAGCGGTGTTCTCTATGGAGTTGGCACCGGCCCGGGTGATCCGGAACTGCTGACGCTGAAGGCGGTAAAGGCCATCAGCGGCGCCGATGTCGTGGCCTATTTCGCCAAGCGCGGCAATCCGAGCAATGCCCGCGCCATCGTGGCCGATCACATCCGCGCCGATCAGATCGAAGAACGGCTCGACTATCCGGTCACCACCGAGAGCCATCGGCACAGCGAAGATTACCGTACGCAGATTTCCGCATTCTACGAAGAAGCCGCTTCCCGGCTCGCAGCGCATCTCGATGCCGGTCGCAATGTCGCCGTGCTCAGCGAAGGCGATCCGCTGCTCTACGGAAGTTACATGCACCTGCACCAAAGGTTAACAGTCTGTTACCCAATTCACGTCATTGCGGGAATTACCGCCATGTCCGGCAGCTGGTCTGCAGCGGGCCTTCCGCTGGTGCAAGGCGATGATATCCTTACTGTTCTTCCGGGCACGCTCGACATCGAAGAGCTTGAGCGCCGTCTCCTCGACAGCGAGGGCGTAGTCATCATGAAGCTGGGCCGAAACCTGCCCAAAGTGCGCCAAGCCCTTATAAATACTGGGCGTTTGGATAGTGCCATCTATGTCGAACGCGGCACGATGGCGGCTGAGAAAATCTGCGAACTTCGGGAAAAAACCGACGATTCGGCACCGTATTTCTCCCTGATCCTCGTTCCAGGCTGGAGCACGCGCCCATGACCGGACGCCTTCTCGTCATCGGCACCGGCCCCGGCAACCCTGCCCAGACCACCCCGCAAGCGCTTGATTTCATTGCGCAAGGCGAGCAGTTCTTCGGCTATGGTCCCTATCTCGACCGGCTCGACCTCCGCCCCGACCAGCAGCGCATCGCCTCGGACAACCGCGAGGAACTCCACCGCGCCAAGGCCGCACTCACCGCAGCCGCCAAGGGCCACATTGTCTGCGTCGTCTCCGGCGGCGACCCCGGTGTCTTCGCCATGGCAGCAGCCATCTGCGAGGCCGTGGAGAACGGGCCCCCGTCCTGGCTTCACCTCGATATTCAGATCATCCCCGGCGTCACTGCCATGCTCGCCGTCGCGGCCCGCGCCGGCGCCCCGCTGGGCCACGATTTCTGCGCTATCTCCTTGTCGGATAACCTAAAACCGTGGCCTATCATCGAGCAACGATTGCGGGCCGTCTCGGCTGTGGGGCTCGTCATCGCCCTCTACAATCCCATTTCCAAGGCGCGCCCCTGGCAATTGCCGGCTGCTTTCGCCATCCTGCGCGAAACTCTGCCCTGGACCACGCCGGTCATTTTCGGCCGCGCCGTCGGTCGGCCAGATGAGAGTTTCTCCGTCGTCCCCCTTTCGGAAGCGGACCAGCAGACTGCCGACATGTCCACCTGTGTCATCATCGGCTCGCCCGAGACCCGCATCATCGAGCGTCCCGGACGCGATCCGCTGGTCTATTCGCCGCGCGGCATAGGAGTGTAAACCCATGCAGTGGCTCAGCATTGTCGGGATTGGCGAAGATGGACTGGCCGGCCTTGGCAGTGCTGCCCGCGCAGCGATAGCGGAAGCCGAGCTGGTTTTTGGCGGCACCCGCCACCTTGAACTGGCGGCCGATGCAATCACTGGCGACAGCCAAGCCTGGCTCTCTCCGTTCTCCCGGTCGGTGGAGGCCGTAATCGCTGCTCGCGGCCGAAAAGTCTGCGTCCTGGCTTCCGGCGATCCCTTCAACCATGGGGTCGGCGCGACACTGGCGCGCCATGTCGATGCTGCCCAAATGCGCGTCTTTCCGCATCTTTCCGCCTTCAGCCTGGCTGCGGCCCGCCTCGGCTGGCCCCTGCAGGATGTGGTCAGTCTTTCCGCCCATGGCCGCCCCATCGAGCTGGCCATCCCCCATCTCCATCCAGCGGCGCGCATTCTGGCGCTGACATCGGATGAACACGGCCCCGGCCAACTCGCCAAGCTGCTGGTGGACAAGGGCTTTGGCCTGTCCATTGTCACCGTTCTCGAAGTGCTGGGCGGACCCAATGAGCGGGTCCGCTCGCAGATGGCCATGCAGTTCGGTCTGACGGACATCGACCCTCTTAATGTCTGCGCGATTACCGTGGTGCCGTTGCCCGACGCCCAGATCGTGCCGCTGACGCCTGGGCTTCCCGATACCTTCTTCGACCATGACGGGCAGATTACCAAGCGAGAGGTTCGGGCGCTCACCCTCTCCGCGCTCGCTCCCCGCCGGGGTGAACTCCTGTGGGATATCGGCGCCGGGTCTGGATCGATCGGGATCGAATGGATGCTGGCCGATCCCAGCCTGCGCGCAATTGCCATCGAGGCGCACCCCGAGCGCGCGGCCCGCATCGCTAAAAACGCCACCGCGCTGGGCGTCCCCGGCCTGCGAGTTGTCGATGGCAAGGCGCCAGATGCCCTGAACGGTCTCGAGGCGCCTCACGCCATTTTCATCGGCGGCGGCGGTAGCGATTCCGGCGTCCTTGACGGGGCCATCGACGCGCTACGGCCGGGTGGCAGGATTGTCGCCAATGCCGTCACCCTCGAATTGGAAGCGTTGCTCCTGGCGCGCTTTTCCGCGCTTGGCGGCACACTCAACCGCATCGCATTGGCCCGCGCCGATGCCGTGGGCAGCATGACCGGCTGGCGGCCCGCCATGCCCATCACGCAGTGGAGCTGGACCAAGCCATGAGCGTACATTTCATCGGCGCAGGCCCGGGGGCCGCAGACCTTATTACCGTAAGGGGCCGCGACCTGCTCGCCAATTGCCCGGTTTGTCTTTATGCCGGCTCCATCGTTCCCGCCGAAATGCTCGACTGGTGCCCTCCCGGGGCCCGACTGGTCGACACGGCGCCAATGTCACTGGACGAGATCGAAGCGGAATATATCAAAGCCCACCAAGCGGGCGAGGACGTCGCCCGGCTCCATTCCGGCGACCTCTCCGTCTGGAGCGCAGTGGCTGAGCAGATGCGCCGCCTCGACCGGCTGAATATCCCTTACACGCTGACACCGGGCGTGCCGTCCTTTGCGGCGGCGGCAGCGGCCCTCGGCCGGGAACTGACGATACCCGGCGAAGCCCAGAGCCTTGTTCTGACGCGTCTTTCGGGCCGCGCTTCGCCAATGCCCGGGGGGGAAACGCTGGCCGCCTTTGGCGCCACCGGCGCAACAATCGCCATTCACCTTGCCATCCATTCGCTTGATCGGGTGGTGGCGGAGTTGACGCCGCTCTATGGCGCGGATTGCCCGGTCGCCATCGTGGCCCACGCCAGCTGGCCCAACCAGAAAATCCTGCGCGGGACGCTTGCCGATATTGCAGAACGCTTTGCCGAAGACCCGGTCGAGCGTACGGCCATCATCTTTGTCGGCCGTGGCCTTGGCGCCTCCCAGTTCCGGGAGAGCGCCCTTTATGATCCGGACTATCAGCGGCGTTTCCGCGGCCGGGACAGGCTTTAGGCCCGCAGCGGCACGACGGTATTGTCCTGTTCCCAGTCGATTCGCCCTGGCCGTCCCAACAGGAAGCCCTGAGCTTCCATGCAACCCTCAAACCGCAAGACTTCCAATTGCTCCAGGGTCTCGACGCCTTCAGCGAGCACTGGCACGGAAAGGCTGCGCCCCAAGGCAAGGATGGCCCGCACGATGGCCTTGGCCTGTTCGCTCTCCTGCACCTCGCCCATAAAGGAGCGGTCGAGCTTGATCTTGTCGAAAGGGAAGCTGCGCAGCGTATCGAGCGACGAGTAGCCGGTTCCGAAGTCGTCGATTGCAATGGAAACGCCAAGCGCCTTGATCTGCTTGAGGACGGTCATCGCGCGCTTCTTGTCCGCGATGATGGCGGTTTCCGTCACTTCCAGTTCCAGCCGCTCGGGAGCAAGGCCCGTCTGGAACAGGACCATACGCACCATATCGACCAGCTCCAGCTGGCCCAGTTGGACGCCGGAGACGTTGACGGCGATCTTGTGGGGCTCGGGCCACAACACGGCCTCCTCGCAGGCCTTTTTCAGCACCCAATTGCCAATTGCGATGATGGCGCCGCACTCTTCCGCCACCGGGATGAACTCGGTCGGAGAAACCGGGCCATGGTCGGGCCGATCCCAGCGCAAAAGAACTTCATAGCCCGTGACCGTGTCGCTCATGATCGACTTCTGCACCTGGTAGACCAGGGTGAAGCCCTCGTCCTCGATTGCCTTCCAGAGGTCGCGCGCCATAGCCCGGCGCTGTCGCGCCTGCTCATCCATCTCGCTCTCATAGTAACAGATGCGCTGATCGATCTCGGCCTTGGCGCGATAGAGCGCCAGATCGGCATTGCTGAGCAGCTTTGACCGGTCGGTCCCGTCGCCCGGGTAGATGGCGACGCCCATGCTGCCCGAGGTTTCGACGATTGTGTCGTGGAAGGCGACCTTTCCCATCAGGTTGCGATTCATGCGAGCCAGGAATTCGCGCAAATCCTCCATCGACGAAAAAGGCTTCAGGGCTGCAAATTCGTCGCCACCGATACGGGCCACGACTTCCCCAGGCTTCACGGAGCTCTTGAATTTGTCCGCCAGAGCCGACAGGACCTTGTCGCCAGCCGCATGGCCGTAACTGTCATTGATTTCCTTGAACCGGTCGAGGTCGATCGCAATCACGGCCAACTTGCTTGTGTGCTCGTCGGCCTCGTCTATCGCCGTGGCGAAGAGCTCCTCGAAGCGGTTTCGATTGGGCAGTCCGGTCAGCGGGTCGTGCTTGGCCAAATGGGAAATGGCCGCTTCGCTCCGCTTGCTGTCCGAAATGTCTTCGATCATGGTGACCCAACCGCCGTCACCCGTAGGCATATGCTGGACGCGCAGGAACACTTCGCTGCCAAGCCCATGCACGACTTCCCCGCCGCCTTGCGCCAGATCGCGATGGCGCTGGTGAATTTGCGCGATGGCATCGGCGGTCGCCCCCCCTTCCCCAGCTGTCGCTGACATGACTTGCGCGCAGACGTCACGCAAGGTGCGGCCGATGAGATCCGTGCCATCAGGAAGGTTGAGTAGCCCCACAAGTCGCTGATTGTGCAACAAGATAGTGCCCTCCGCGTCGAACAGGGCGAGTCCCTGCCCCATATGGGTCAGGGCCAACTCAAGCCGATGCCCCATCTGAGCTAGTTGCTCGGCGTCCGCGAGCTCACGCTCGCGTTCGCGCAATGTGCGGCGGCGATCGGCCTCGTCCAGGACAATGCTGCCAAAGGCGGCGGCGAGGATGAACATCGTGATCAGAGCGACGATGACAGCCATCATGCCGCCGTCGATGGCGCCGCCTTCGGCAATTAGGGGATAGCAGCCGCTGAAGTCGGCGGCGCCCATGGCGGTGAAATGCATGGTGCAAATCGCCAGGGCCAGCAGACCCGCAGCGCCGAACAGCGTCCTCTTGCCATTCATGCCGGCCATCATGATCGCGAGGCCCGACAATAACGTGCCCGCGATGATGGAAAGCGCCACAAGCTGGGCGTCCCAATTAATGGTTCCGCCAACCAGAAGGCCGAATATGCCCACATAGTGCATCGACGAGATGCCGACGCCCACCACGGCTCCGCCGAGGAACCGGTCCAGGGCAAGTTCGGACCGTATCGCCAGCGCCAGACCCGCACCGCAGACGCCAATGGCGATGAGCAACGACAGTGCCGTCAGCGGCAGCTCGTATGCCAGGGTGAAGCCGGGCCGGAAGGCCAGCATCGCAACGAAGTGCGTGGACCAGATGCCAAAGCCGACCGCCAGAGCGGAGATGATATTCCAGACCCTGGCTGTCCGGCCCGCACTTTTGCGCGCATGACGCAGCAGGCTGACGCAGGCATAGGCCGATGTGAGGCAGATGACGGCCGCAAGGACGACAAAGCGTATGTCGTGAATGCCGATGAAGAATTCGATGAACGGGTACACTACACAAATCCCGGGCGAGAATATGGGTAGATATCGGGTTTCCCCTTACCGCCGCGTTACTTAGTTGTGCTCGACGGGGCCCCGTGTCGACGCAATCCCCTGCATGCAGCTGGCGGATAGGCCATGGTCTGATGCCGAGTGTCGTCGCAGCGGTACGGAATATGTGTGGATTTGGCTGGGGTGCCAGGATTCGAACCTGGGAATGTCGGTACCAAAAACCGATGCCTTACCACTTGGCGACACCCCAACTGCGCGGGTTCCTACACGGTTTGCAAATCGGGTGCAACAACCGTTCGACTATGCACGAAAAGGTTGTGGGAAGCGCTTGAATAGCTCGGAAAGCGCAGCTATAACGCCGCCACATCGCAGCTGCACCGACACCCGATGGTGCACCAATAAGCGATTTGCCGGAGTATAGCGCAGCCTGGTAGCGCACCTGCTTCGGGAGCAGGGGGTCGAGTGTTCGAATCACTCTACTCCGACCAACACAGCCGGGCGTTTCCGAGTTTCGGAAGCGCCCGGTTTCTTTTTTGCCTCCAGCAATCGAGAGGCCGGCCTGCGCCTTACATGGGGCGCTATTGATGCCTATATGAGTAGAGCGCCCTTCTTGCGCGTCGAGCCTCCCGCAATACCCCCGTTTTCCTGAGAGCCGTGATCATCGCATCACCGCCTGTCGGCTTTGCCGACGCTTTGAGAGGATAGACGACGATGACAGATTATAACGCCCCAGCAGAGCTTTACCCTGGGCGCAGCGGCAAGTTCAAAAAGGTGGGCGGGTATCAGCGCTTCCCGTCTCTTGCCGAGGCGGTTCGCTACACGATGGAAGAGCTCCCCAGCGCCGTGCAGTCGGGCTCGCTCGTCGAGGCCGACGAGGTGCGCTATGACGGCAAGGCCATTCGTGGGCTCTATTTTTCCGAGGATTACCCGTTGAGCCGGGTCTTTGTCGGCGAGACGGCGGCGCAGTAGCGCAGGTCGGCTAAGTCGTTGCACAGACAACAAAAAAGGCCGCCCGGAGGCGACCTTCAAAACTTGCAGGAGCGCTTTAGCGCTTACTTCTGCAGGACGAGGTTGATTGCGGACTCGCGACCGTCGCGGCCGGTCTCAACTTCGTAGGAGAGCTTGTCGTTCTCATAGAGACCGTCAACACCCGAGTTCTGCACAGCGGAGATATGGACGAAGTGGTCCTTGCCGCCATTGTCAGGGGTGATGAAACCAAAACCCTTGGTGGTGTTGAAGAATTTGACGGTACCGGTGATGGATGCCATTTGAATATTCCTTGAAGCTCGAAGCCGAAGCAGAACGAGCGTTTCCCACCTGCAACATGCAAGGGGGCCTACAAACGTTCGCAAAGTGGATCAGTGAGCCAAAGGACCGGAATGACCGGCAGAAGGCAGCCGACTTGGGCTGAAAACGTATGAGCACCTTCTAACAGGGATAAGTGGTGAGAACAAGGCCATCATCGGTCGTTCTAATGTTAACACACGGTTAGCATTTTCGAGACCGGAGTGCGAAAACGACAAAGGCCAGCCGCGAGGCTGGCCTTCGGGTTTTTACCGAGTGCCGAAAGATCAGCGTCGGGCGGGCAGCACAGCCCAGAGACCGGTGACGGTCAGAGCCGCCAGGGCCATCTTCAGAACGTCCCAGACGAGGAAAGGCTGGATCGCGCCGGCGAAGGCAGAGGCCACGACATTGGTCTGGTCGATCCACTGCGCGTGGCCGGCCATCAGGACGAGCCAGGCAAAGCCCAGCGCCAGGAGCACGGCTTCGGCGGCCAGCATAGCGCCGAACAGGGTCAGCGGGCGAGCCGAGGCGCCGCGGTCGGTGGCCGAGCCGATCATCCAAGCCATGACGAGGAAGCCGAGCAGGAAGCCGCCGGTCGGGCCGACGAGATAGACGAGGCCCCCGCCGGTGGCGAAAACGGGCAGGCCCATGGCGCCTTCGAGAAGATAGAGCGCGACGGTGGCAACGCCGATGCGCGCGCCGAAAGCCGCGGCAAGGCCGGCAATGGCGAAGCTCTGCAACGTCACCGGCACAGGCCAGACCGGTACGTTGATCTTTGCCGCCAGTGCAATGAGGAGTGTACCCAAAACCACGGTCACCATATTGATGGCCAGCTTGGCGGTTTCACCCTTGGGCTGGAATGCACCCAAAAGCGTATTGGGCGTGGTCAAAATCACGGCCATTTCATACCTTTCATAGTCACTGCACCGGTCGCCAGTCCCTTGCGACCGTTTCAGGGGCAAAGTTCTAACTGCTAGACGGTTCCCACGCAATGGTAAGCCAATCGGCCAGTCCGGCCTATAACAGAGAATTCGACGCCCAGGTGGGGACGCAAATAATGGTGGCGGAAGGTGTGGGGCGAATAACCGCTCCGAATGCCTCGCCCTATACTTTCACCGGGACAAATTCATTTCTTGTGGGCCATCAGCGACTTGCGCTTATCGATCCCGGCCCGGAAAATAAAGCACATGAGGTCGCGCTGCTGACGGCGATCGGGGAACGGCCGGTCGACGCCATCATCCTCACCCACACACATCGCGACCACAGTGCTGCAGCAGCCAGCCTTGCCAAGAGGCTTGGAGCGCCGCTGTGGTTCGGTGGCCGGCATCGTCTGTCGCGGCCCCTGCGGCGGTTCGAGCGCAATCTGATCCGGCGTTCTTCAGACTGGGATCTCGTGCCGGACCGGACACTGGTCGATGGGGAAACCGTCATGGCTGGGGATATCGAGCTCATCGTCCACGCGACCCCGGGCCACTGCGCCAATCATCTCGCCTTCGGCATCGCCGGCACCGACATGCTCCTGACGGGCGATCATGTGATGGGGTGGAACTCCACCCTCGTCTCGACCCCGGACGGATCGATGACAGACTATTTCGCCTCGCTCGACAAGCTCATCGCCCTGCCCTATCGGCGCTATTTTCCCGCCCATGGCGGACCGATTGAAGATGGCCCCGCCTATGCGACGGCGCTGCGGGCACACCGCAGGATGCGGAACCGGCAGATCATCGAGGCGGTGAAGGCGGGCGCGCGGACGCCGCTGGCCGTGGTCGGGCGCATCTATCCGCAACAGCCGCCAAAAGTGCGGCTGGCAGCGCTGATGACAATCAATGCGCATATCGAGTTCCTGGAGGAACGGGAGGAAATTCTGGTGCGGCGGGGAATTTTGGGGACGCGGTTGGGGGTGCTGTGAGGGGGGCGCCAGAGCTTGACGGAGAGTCTTCACCCCCTCCGAGCGTCGCTACGGCCTGACGGCCTAGCTTTGCTAGCCTCCCCCTTTCGAGGGGGAGGTGAGATCGGGGTCAGCCGTCAGTTCGGCACATGAAACGGAGGTCCCCGCCTTCGCGGGGATGACATCGGGGGTGGAGGAGCCTGCGGCGTTTTAGTGGAGGGCTATCAGGTGCGCAAAGCTCATGGTGCGGGACTAGAATCCGAACTGCGATGAGCAACGCTGGTCTACCGTCAGCGACGGCCGGCAAGAAGCACGCACCAGCCCCTTTACTGCAGAATAATATGCAATATTACTAACAATCAGAATTCTCGCCACCCTATACAACTGAATCCAGAATTGATGTTTTTGGCACCACTCAGGCGACTATAGACAACTCTTCAAACCGAGAAGTACAGCATGCGAAGGCGGGCCCACCCGTTGACCCGTGCTGCGACGACCGCAGCTTGCTAAGGAGCCGATGGTGAACCGCTTCATCTTCGAAACAATGACTTTCTTGAATGGGATCATTGCCCTCGCGTGTGTCGCTATTGGCGCGTTTGCGGGGGGAGCATCCCCTCTGATGTCGCAGTCAGCTAGGGCCTTCGGCATGGTCATTGGTGGGCTGGTTGGCTTGGTTTTCGCGGCAATGCTTTGCGGCACGATCGCCTTCATGGCGCTTGTCGAGCAGCACCTCCGGGCAATCGCCGAAAATTCCGGGAGAACGCCCTCCAATGCCAGCAGCGGGGCCCGTAAGGAGCCGCAGATGACGGACGATTGGAAGGACTATCGCTAGACCCTGTCCAGCGTTTTCCTCTATTTGCCCGCACAGCAACTAAGGGACTGTTGCGTTCAGACTGCAGAAGATGGATTGCCGGGACGAGCCCGGCAATGACGGTGGAATGGGGACTAGTCGCGCGAGGAGCGTGAGTGCCGTCGACAGGCACCGCGCGCGAAGAAAATTAGTTCCGATCAAACCCCACTGCGCCTTCGCGGCCGGTTTGGCCGCGGTGGCGGAGCATGTGGTCGGCGAGGACGAGGGCCATCATGGCTTCGCCGACGGGGACGGCGCGGATGCCGACGCAGGGGTCGTGGCGGCCCTTGGTGATGATGTCGGCGTCTTCGTTCTGGGTGGTAACGGTCTGGCGCGGCGTCAGGATGGACGAGGTCGGCTTGACGGCAAAGCGACAGACAATGGGGTCGCCATTGGAGATGCCGCCCAGAATGCCGCCGGCGTGGTTGGAGAGGAAATAGGGTTTTGCCTCCCCTGCCCGCATCTGGTCGGCGTTTTCGACGCCGGTGAGGCTGGCGGCCTCGAAGCCGGCACCGATTTCCACCGCCTTGACGGCATTGATGCTCATCATGGCTGAGGCAAGATCGGCGCTGAGCTTGCCATAAATGGGCGCGCCCCAGCCGGCCGGAACGCCTTCGGCGACGACTTCAATGACGGCACCGACCGAATTGCCATCCTTGCGGAGGCCATCGAGATAGCCCGCCCAGAGTTCGGCGGCCTTGGGGTCGGCGCAGAAGAACGGGTTTTCGTCGACTTCTGCCCAATCGAAATTGGCATAGTCGATCTTGTGCGGGCCCATCTGCACGAGGCTCGCGCGGACGGTGACACCCTGCAGAATCTGGCGGGCGACAGCACCGGCGGCGACACGGGCTGCGGTTTCGCGGGCCGAGGTGCGGCCGCCACCGCGATAGTCGCGAATGCCGTATTTCTGGTCGTAGGTGTAGTCGGCGTGACCCGGACGGTATTTGTCGCGGATCTCGGAATAGTCCTTGGAGCGCTGATCGGTGTTTTCGATCATCAACGAGATCGGGGTGCCGGTGGTGCGCGGGCCATCGGTGCGCTCGTCCTCGAACACGCCGGAGAGGATTTTCACCTCATCGGGCTCGCGGCGCTGGGTGGTGTATTTCGACTGGCCCGGCTTGCGGCGATCAAGATCGCGCTGGATCATCTCGGGCGTGAGGACGACGCCGGGAGGGCACCCATCGACGACGACACCAAGGGCGGGCCCATGGCTTTCGCCCCAGGTGGTGAAACGGAAAAGATGCCCGAAACTATTGAACGACATGACGCGGTCCCTTGCTCGCGAGCTTTCTAGGCAGACCGGGCGATGCGGTCAATCGGCAGGACCGGGTCAGTCCAGTTCCACGTCCCAGGTGTTTTCGGCCGAATAAAGGGCCATGCCCCCTCGAGAGAACTGGGCCACAGCCCCCTGGGGCGGCGCCCAATTGAGGACCTGGGCGCGCGGCGCCCCCTCGACCAAATGGCGAAGCACGCGGAAAACCCCGCCATGGGCAACGACCACGGCATGGCGGGTCAATTCGCGGGCGAAATCGACGAGCCGCACGGCGACGTCGTCATAATTCTCGCCGCCCTCGGGACGGAACTGCCAATAGGTCTCGTCGCGCTGGCCCGGGGCAATAGCCTGCTCCCGCGCAATTTCGGAGTGGAGGCGACCTTCCAGATTGCCGAAGGAAATCTCGATGAGGCGCGGATCGTGAATGACCGGGGGCAGCTCGACATCGAAGGCGGCACGCATGCGATCCATGGTTTCGCTGGCGCGGCTCAGCGGGGAGGCGAACCATTTCAGCGATGCGGGATCGACGCCATCGCGCTCCAGCAATTGCCGGAGCAAAGGCCCGTTCGCGTCGGCCTGCAATTGGCCAACGCGATTGAGCGGAATGTCCCGGGCGCCCTGATAACGCTGTTCGCGATTCCAGTCGGTCTCACCATGCCGGGCGAAATAAAAGTCCGGCCATTCGAGAGCAGTCATTCACATAGCGCGCCTGACGGCACGTCCTTTTATTCGCTGGTTTCAGGCGTGTCGCTGTCGAGCAGCTTCATGCCCACGACGTTGAAACCGGCATCGACATAATGGATTTCGCCGGTCACGCCATTGGCGAGATCGGAGAGGAGATAGGTGGCCGCGCCGCCGACATCGTCGGTCGAGACGTTCTTGCGCAGGGCCGAATTGGCTTCCTGCCAGTGCAGCATGTCGCGCAGGCCCGAAATGCCCGAAGCGGCGAGGGTCTTGATGGCGCCGGCCGAGATGGCATTGACGCGGATGCCCTTCTTGCCGAGATCAACGGCGAGATAGCGCACGGAAGCTTCGAGAGCCGCCTTGGCAACGCCCATGACGTTGTAGTTCGGCACATATTTGACGGCGCCGTAATAGGTCAGCGTCAGCAGCGAACCGCCCGGGTTCATCAGCGGCTCGGCGCGCTTGGCGACGGCGGTGAAGGAATAGACCGAGATATCCATGGTCAGCGCGAAGTTGTCGCGGCTGGTGTCGAGATAGCGGCCTTCGAGCTCGTCCTTGTTGGAGAAGCCGATGGCGTGCACGACGAAGTCGAGATTGCCCCACTTTTCCTTGATCTGGCGGAAGGTCTCGTCCATCGCGGCTTCGTCGGAGACGTCGCACTCGACGAGGAAATCGGAGCCGACTTCGGCAGCCAGCGGCTCGACGCGGCGCTTGAGCGCCTCGCCCTGATAGGAGAACGCCATTTCCGCGCCCTGGGCGTGCAATTGCTTGGCAATGCCCCAGGCAATCGAGCGGTTGTTGGCGAGGCCCATGATCAGCCCGCGCTTGCCTGCCATCAATCCAGTGGCCATTGATCGGTTTCCCTTATCTGGAGTCGTTTGTCCGGTTGTGGCACACGGGAAGCAGTTGCGGCAAGTTCGACGCCATTTCCTGCCCTTGTGGAGCCCGGTTTTACCCATGTCCCTTGATGCCAACGCGATCACGAGCGCTCTTTCCGACATTTTGGGGGCGGACAACGTCATTGGGCAGCCAGAGCGGATGGGCGGCTATCTCAACGAGCCGCGCAAGCGCTTCCACAAGGGAGCGAGCGCCGTGGTGCTGCCGCCTGATGTTGCGGCGGTGCAGGCAGTAGCGCGTTGGGCCAATGAGAACCGGGTGGCGCTGATCCCGCAGGGGGGCAATACGGGGCTCGTGGGGGCGCAGGTGCCGCGCTTCGGCAATGAAGTCATTGTCAGCCTTGCCCGGCTCGACAAGGTGCGGGCGATCGATACGGCCGGCGGGGTGATGACGGCGGAGGCCGGGGTCATCCTCGAAAATGCGCACAAGGCGGCCGAGGCGGCGGGCGCGATGTTTCCGCTGTGGCTGGCCTCGCAGGGCTCGGCGCGGATCGGGGGCGTGCTGTCGTCCAATGCCGGGGGCGTCAATGTGCTGGCCTATGGCAATGCGCGGGAATTGACGCTGGGGGTGGAGGCCGTCCTGGCCGATGGGCGGCTCTACAATGGGCTCAATTCGCTCAAGAAGGACAATACCGGATACGACTTGAAGGACGTATTGGTGGGGGCCGAGGGGACGCTGGGGATCATCACCGCTGCGACGCTGAAGCTCTATCCGCTGCCGGAGGATTATGAGACGGCGCTGGTCAATATCGCCTCGCCGAGGCAGGCGCTGAGGCTTTTTGAATTGCTGCGTCAGCGCGCCGGGGGGCGGCTCAATGCGTTCGAGATCATTCCGCAGATCGGGCTCGATATCCAGTTGCGGCATGGGATGCTCGACAAGAATCCGACCGCCAGCCCCTCCCCCTGGTATGCGCTGCTCGAGATTGCGCGGCCGGCAGGGGCCGAGCCCGGCACGCTGCAATCGGCGCTGGAGGCGGCGTTCGAGCAGGGGCTCATTACCGACGCGGTGATTGCCGAGGCGCTGAGCGACCGGACGCGGATGTGGAATTTTCGCGAGCAGATGAGCGAATGCCAGAGCAAGGAAGGCGCCTCGATCAAGCACGATGTGTCCGTGCCGGTGAACGCCATTCCGCAGCTGATCGAAGAGGGTTCGGCGGCGGTGGAAAAGCTCGCGCCGGGCATAAGGCCGGTGCCGTTCGGACATATGGGCGACGGCAATATCCACTTCAATTTCAGCCAGCCCGCGGGCGCGGACGGCAAGGCCTTCATGGCCCAATATGACGAGGCGGCGCATGAGGTGATCTATGGGATCGTGCTCAAGCTGGGCGGCTCGGTGTCGGCCGAGCATGGCATCGGCCAGCTCAAGAGCGATCTTTTGAAGCGGGTGAAGGACCCGGTGGCGCTGGAGATGATGCGGGCGATCAAGACTGCGCTCGACCCCAATGGCATTCTCAACCCCGGCAAGATGCTGGGGTGACGGGCACAATGGGAGCACCCAGTCACCTCGCCGTGCCCGTCTTGCGCGGCGGAGCGAAGCGCCCCATCTAACGCTTCATGTTGCTCAATATCGCATTTCTGGACGATGAAACCCGCCCGCCCATCCTCAAGATCGAGGGTTTGACCGAGGCGCAGCGCGAACCCGGTCGGCATCTCAAGCAGATTCACGACCATTTGCGCCACAATATGAAAACGCTTGGCGCGCTGATCGAGCGGGCCAATGCCGGTTCCGCCACGCAGGCCGATATCGCCGCCGAAACCGGCAATCTGGAAATCGTCGCCAATTACCGGCGGTTCGGTAATTTGTGCGGCCAGTATTGCCAGGTGGTCAACACCCACCATTCCATCGAGGACTACCACCTCTTTCCGGCACTCGCCGAAAAGGGTGAGGGTTTCCGCAAGATCGCCGAGCGCCTGCAGGCAGAACATGTGGTGGTGCACGAATTGCTGGTGCGGCTGATCGATGCGCTCAGCGCATTGGCAAGCGCGCCTGGCCCGGACAATTTCGCCAGAGCTCGCACCGTCTACGAGGCGCTCGAACGCGTCCTCCTGTCCCATCTCGGCTATGAGGAAGACGCCATCGGCGACGCGCTGGGCTATTTCGACATTATGTAGGACGTTCGCCCGAAGCTCGCGCTTCACAACAAATCCATCTGTCCGCCACTGCCGCCGGCTTTTTTGAACAACTACGGAAGCGCTGACCAAGGTAGCATTTTCAACATTGCGCGCTCAACGCTCATCGCCAAGAACAATGCCTCACTTCTTGGTCCATTGGACCGGTGCGCATTCAACATGCCAATAAGTGTCCCTGCGAACAGCGCAGCTTCGGGTGACGTCGCGGGTGAAAGAGCGACCTCCGTCAGATATTGATCCGCATCGTTGTAGAACCCGTCTGGGCGGGGAAAGTTAAGTCGATTGAATTCATCTGCGATCAGTTGAGCCCGGTCGTCACGCTCAATCCAAAAATACCATAGGGCGCGGCGAGCGAACGAAAATAGCCCATACAGAGCCAGCGCCAGTTGCAGCGCAATTACAGCCAACATGCCCCAGAGCCAAGAATACGGGTTCCAGTCGAAACTGAATAAGAAAATGGCCACGAAAACAACGTACTCCGTGGCCACCGAAAACGCGAATGCGGTCCAAAACGCCCGTCGATGAGCTGATTTAAATACCAATGCCATAAGCCCCCCTCATAGACCACTCTATAGGTTACTTACCAAGATTTACTTGGCCAGATCTCGATATAGGAAATCTCATAAGCAACAGCCCCCGGGACCCACACGAGATTCCGGAATGCTGACCAACGCTAGAGTATTTTCTGAATGTCGACTATCGCAGCGAGCCCAAAGCTCCATTGCTTCTGGGCAGCACTATGATCAAGTGACCCCCTAAAAGAGATCCATCTGCCCGCCACTGCCGCCGGCGGCCTTTTTGGGGCGCGCGGGGGGTGGCTCGGGGAGTTCGTGGGTGACGGGTTGGATAAGGCCGGGGTCATCATCCCTAGCGGAATTGACCCGGGTGGAGACGGGATGGAATTTGAGCACCCCATCTTCGAGCGGCAGGGCCATCTGGGCGGCTTCGGAGGCACGGATTTCGCGGACATTGAGCCAGGCGTCGATCTCGGCATCGTCGAGAAGGATGGCGGGCATGCGGTCGTGGATCTCGGACAATTGCCGGTTGGCGGCTACGGTGATGGTGGCGACGCTGTCGACCTCCTCGCCCTCCGGCCCGCTCCAGGTGGCATAGAGCCCGGCCAACGCCATGGGCTGGCCATCGGCGCGGGTGATGTAATAGGGGCGCTTCTTCTTGTCGGGGCCGGTATGCCATTCGTAATAGCCGCTCGCCGGGACGATGCAGCGGCCATGCTTGAGCGCATCGCGGAAAGCGGGCTTGTCGGCCATGGACTCGGCGCGGGCATTGATCAGCAGCGGGAATTCGCGCGGATCCTTGACCCAGCGCGGCACCAGCCCCCAGCGGGCGAAATGGCCCTCGCGACGGCCGCCCTCCTCCCAGATGGCGGCAATGGGCTGGGTCGGCGCGATATTGTAGCGCGGCACCATCTCGATACTGTTCAGGAGCTTGAACAGTTCGGCCATCATTTCGGGCGGCAGGGTTGCCGCATAGCGTCCACACATGGCGCACTCGCCTTTGATCAGGGGCTTTTGGTCGAGGAAAGAGGTAGTGTCTAAAGAACCGAATCGCAAATGTGCAGGCCATGATTGACCAACCCAATGCCGCGAGTGTGGCGCTCATTCGTGAGCGCAAAGTTCTGCTGATCAAGCGGGCCTTTGCGCCGTATCAGCATTTGTGGACGCTGCCGGGTGGCCGGCTCGAGGATGGCGAGACCATCGAGCAATGTGCTGTGCGCGAGCTGATCGAGGAACTGGGCGTCACCATCCGCAATCCGCGCCATGTGGTGACCCAGTCGCTGGGCCGGGACGAGAGCTATCAATTGGCCGTGTTCGTGACCACCGATTTTTCCGGCAAGATCACGCCGTCCGACGAGGTCGCCGACCATAAATGGGTGGACCCGGCGGCACTGATCGCGATGCGGACGACGTCGCGGCTCGACCTCGTGATCGAGCAGGCTTTCGCAGTTTTGGCGGAGCGGTGATATAGAGATCGCCGAGCGCCGTTCCGGGACACCGACTTGATCAGACTTTTCCGCACCAGCCTTGTTCTTCTGGCGCTCAGCGCAGCGCCGGCACTGGCGATCGATCCGCCCTATCAGCGGCAGATGGAGCGGCTGGCCGAGGTGATGGGCAGCCTTTATTACCTGCAGCCGCTGTGCAAAGCGGGAACCGAGGACTGGCGGGTGCAGATGTCCGAACTGATCACGCTCGACGAGCCCGACGAGGACCGACGGCAGCGCCTCGCCGGAGCGTTCAACAGCGGCTACACCGCCTTTTCGCGCTTTCACAAGCAGTGCACCCCCGCCTCGCGCGAAGCGCTTGGCCGGCTCCTTCTGGAAGCGCAACGCCTGGCGCGCGATATCCATACTCGGTTCGCCGAATAGGATCGGGAAAATTGCCTACCTCCCGTTAACCTTCGGGTTACTTCTGCCGCGCCAGCGAAAAAACGCTGTGCTAACTGGACTTCATGCCCAGCACCAAGACACTTTTTTCGCCAGCTTCCGATAACGGCCCCTCAGAGCAAGGGCAGGTCGAGCGCCAGATCGCGCTCGAATATCTGGCCGAAGCCTGGAACAATGCCGAAGAAGACGGGCTGGAAAGCGCGGCGCTGGCTCATGCCTCGCTTTTTGCGGCGCTGGCGACTTTCGTGCGCATGCATGGCGACGACGCGACTGCCGAGATGATCGCTCAATTGCCCGATCGCATCCGCGCGGGCGAATACAATCTCGAGCGCGTTCTCCAGTAATTCTCCGCTCCCTCGCAGGACCTTAGCGTCAGTATTGGGCCAATCTGTCCCAAACTGCGACAGATTGGCCTGTCAAATTTTCGCCTCGGGTCGACCACAGCCTCGCCCTCTTGGGCATTTAACGCGCTGCTAACCTTAATAAGCGATCATCTGAATTGTCGGCATTTTAGCGTCACTTTTGCCGAGCTAGTTCGTGTTGCGTAGTGTTGAGTAGCGTTTTATGGCCCATTCCCCCCGGCCGGCCGTGCAGTCGCACGCCGCCAGAGCGGTTCGCCGAGGATTTCCCTTCGCCAGGACGATGGCGTTGGGATTTGTTGCATCCCTCACCTATCTCACCTGCGCCAGCGGCGCATTCGGCCCGGCAGGAGACCTGCCGAGCATGGATGCGAGCGCGCCCCAAATAGAGCTGGCCAAAGCGAGCCTGAGCTATTCGGGAGCCGATCCGGTGATTACCGGGTCTGTCGATCATCTGTTTGCAACAGCAAGTTTCATGGGGCCCAATCGCGGCGAGAAGAGCGACCGGTATCGGCCGGCCGTGGATGTGCTCGCCGTGTCCCGCAGCTTTGAGGAAGTGCGGGTGCGCCTGGCGGCGTTGCGGGCTTCGCCATCCGATCCGACCGATCTGGCACAGACCAGGCTTGCCGATCTGGACATGCCCAAGGCGGCCGAAACCGATTCTGGCCCGCGCATGTCGGTCGCCGCGGTCGATCCCTCCTCCATCAATCCGGCGGGAATCAACCCCGCCACGGCCGCCGCGCTCGACGCCATTGCCGGCATTGCCCCGCAGACGGCCTCGCTGGGCGGCAGTTCGACGCCCCTGCCCGCCATCGCCTCGGAACAGCTTGCCTATGCCCGCGCCAATGCGCCGGTGACGGGAAGCTACGCCACCGGCGATGCCGTTGCCGTTTCAGAGCGCGAACTCTGGTGCCTGGCGACCGCCATCTATTTCGAAGCACGGGGCGAAAGCTATCGCGGCCAGGTTGCCGTGGCGCAGGTGGTGATGAACCGCACCAAGGACCACCGCTATCCCGACACGATCTGCGGCGTGGTGTTCCAGAACCAGCATCGCAAGAATTCGTGCCAGTTCTCCTTTGCCTGCGACGGCATTCCCGAGGTTATTACCGAGCGCGAATCCTGGGCACAGGCGGAAGATATCGCCAGCCAGTTCACCAAGGGCCAGCTCTACCTGACCGAAGTCGGCGATTCGACCCACTACCATGCCACTTATGTTCGCCCGGCCTGGGCACCGCGCATGGAAAAGGTGACCCAGATCGGGCTGCACGTGTTCTACAAATTCAAGCGCGGCTGGCTGTTCGGGTAAGGCTTTTGGCAACCACTGATAGGTCGGTGGTTCTCATCCCCCCACCCTCACTCCCTCCCCACGTAGGGGGAGGGAAGCCAGGCCGGTGATGGCTGGAGCCACTTGCTCACAAGTCGCTCTCCCTCCCCCTTGTGGGGAGGGATCAAGGGTGGGGGTTGATGGCTACTGCCTCA
Organism: Devosia sp. FJ2-5-3; assembly: GCF_029201545.1. NCBI lineage: Bacteria > Pseudomonadati > Pseudomonadota > Alphaproteobacteria > Hyphomicrobiales > Devosiaceae > Devosia > Devosia sp. FJ2-5-3. The sequence continues at coordinate 3,315,317 of NZ_CP104007.1, forward strand.
CACCCCGAAGAACTCAAAAACCTAACAGTACCAAAAGCTCGCCGTGGTGATGCAGCTGGTAGTGCGGGTCTTGCCGTCACGGGTCTTGTAGGTCGAGACCGAGACGAAGGAATTGCCCCTCTGGACTTCGAAGCTGGTCCATTGCCCGCCCGCCCATTGCGCGAAGCTGACGGTCCGAGGTTCGGCAGTACGCACCGTGATGCCGGGATATTGCACGTGGCGCGAGGTCAGCGCGTCGGTCGAATAGGTGCCGGTGCTGGTGCGGGTGATGGCCACCTCGCTCACCCTGCCCGCCTCGATCTTCTTGACGCGGTGCATGGAGATCGGATCGGTCGACACCCAATCGGCATAGTCGACGATATAGTCCCGCTCGCCGAACTTTACCAATCTATCGGGATCTATGCCATCGGCAATGGAAGGGGATGCGAGCGCGGCGGCCATGACAATGCTCGTGACCAAACCAGGGGCGTGGCGAAGCAGGTTTTTCATGGCGAGCGTCCCATTCTGATCCAAAACGATACAGTTCTCTTAACGGATCAGTAACCATGACTGGGCGGACGCCACGATGCAATCTTGCAAACATGGTTAATTTTGCATTGATTTTCAGGCGTGAGGGATGAGCGCTGCCAGCTCTTCGAAGGCCGCAATGAAGCGGTCATGCGCTTCGCGTGTCGGCCAGGGCCGAATGAGGCGATCGAATTCATCGACCTCGAATGCCGGAAAGCTCGGTTCGCCGAACAGGCGTCGCGCCTCGGCCGCTTCGAAGCCCGCCAGATTCGTGGCCTCGAAATAGGCTGCCTCGCGATCGGCCTTCTTGATCAGCTTGGTCAGGGCCGCCGGCTGCGTCGCCGGCAGCGAGAAGCGCAGGTAGATGGCCGACAGAAGCCGGTTTTCGACATCCTTGTAATTGCCGCCCATCGCCGCCTTGAAGGGCGAGATGATGTCGCCCATGACATATTCAGGTGCATCATGAAGCAGCGTCTGGAGCTGGGCGTGGACGCCCGCGTCCGGGTTTGCGGCGCGAAACACTTCCAACACCAGCACGGAATGCTGGGCCACCGAAAAGGGATAATCGCCGATGGTCTGCCCGTTCCAGCGGGCGACGCGCGCCAGCCCATGGGCGATGTCGGAGAGCTCCACATCGACCGGCGAGGGATCGAGAATATCGAGGCGGCGGCCGGACAGCATACGCTGCCAGGCGCGGGAGGCGGTTCGGGACATCAGGGCGGAGTTCGCTGATTGGGTGTTGGCGAGACACTACCAGATGGCGGCGATTCGAGAATGTCTGGTGTTTTGACGAGGCATCGGGGCTCTCGCCCCCCACCCTCACTCCCTCCCCACGGAGGGGGAGGGAGTGAGGGTGGGGGTGACTTGATCCGGCCCTACTCCTCCGCGGCGACGTCGCCGAATTGGTAATTGGCCCAGCTGGGCAGCGTGAGAGTAACGGGTTTGCCGTCGGCGGTGACGGCGGAAAAATCGGTGATGCGGTCGAGGCGGAGAATGGCGAGAGCTTTGCCGCCCACCACCTGACCGATCGTGCCCGCTTCGCGGGTGCCGGCGAGGATGGGGGTGCCGGTGGGCGCGGTAAGGTCGGAGACGACAACCGGGCGGCGGCGGGCGGTGCCGCGGTGCCTCATGCGCGAGACGACTTCCTGGCCGACATAGCAGCCCTTGGCGAAGTCGATGCCGTCCACGATGTCGAGGCCGAGATCATGGGCGAAGGCGTCGTTGGCGGGGAAATCATTGCCCTGATGGAGGATACCGGCGGCGATGCGGGCCTCGTGATAGGTGCTGTCGTCGGCGATCCAGTCGGTGGTGGCCTCGACGGGCGCGATGATGCGCCAGCCGAGTTGCACCGGACCGAGGCGATCGGGCTGGGCGCCGGGGATTTCAGTCGCCGAGAAGCCGACGCGGTGGGTCTCGCGGAGATCCTCAATGTCGGCCTTGGCGCGCAGGCGGTACATCTTCATGCGCTTGAAGAAGTCGTCGGCGACGGAGTGGTGCACGTCGAGCCAGAGCGCGTCGTCAAAGAAGCCGGCGAGGCCCTCGGCGAGGATTTTTCCCTGGGGCGAGAGCAAAGCCCAGGCGGCTGCGGGACCGGGTTCGGTGGGGATGTGGCCGGTCAGCACGTCATTGAGCAGGCGATGGGCATCGGGACCGGAGAAACGGAAGATCGCGCGATCGGCACGCAGGATGATGGCCATCAGGCACTCCATGAAAAACAGGCGTCCGCTTTGGCGGATATGACCCGGAGGTGGGATGGACAGGGGCGCCCGCAAGCCACTAGAACCGGGGCAATTCCAACCGAGCCGGGACCGCAGACATGGCGCAGTATGACACGATTTTCAAGAACGCCACCGTCGTCAACCATGATGGCGAGGGGCTTGCCGATATCGCGGTCAAGAACGGGCGCATCGTGGCGCTGGGCAATGTCACGGGCGACGCGGCCGAAGTGATCGACTGCACGGGGCTGCATATCCTGCCCGGCGTGATCGACAGCCAGGTGCATTTTCGCGAGCCGGGGCTGACGCACAAGGAAGACCTCGAGAGCGGATCTCTGGCGGCAGTGATGGGTGGCGTTACAGGCGTGTTCGAAATGCCGAACACCAATCCGCTGACCACGACGCGGGAGACCTTTGAGGCCAAGATCGCGGCCGGCACCAATCGCATGCACTGCGATTTCGCCTTCTATATCGGTGGCACGCACGACAATGTCGGCGAATTGGCCGAGCTCGAAAAGCTGCCGGGCTGCGCAGGCATAAAAGTGTTCATGGGCTCGTCCACCGGCTCGTTGCTGGTGCAGGACGATGCGGGGGTAGAGGCCATTCTCCGCGCCATTTCGCGCCGCGCCGCTTTCCATTCGGAAGACGAATACATGCTCGAGGAGCGCAAGCGTCTGCGCGTGCCGGGCGATCCGTCGAGCCACCCGGTGTGGCGCTCGCCTGAGGTGGCGATGAGCTGCACGACGCGGCTGGTGAACCTCGCCCGCAAGACCGGCAAGCGCATCCATGTGCTGCATATCTCGACCAAGGAAGAGATCGTCTATCTCGCCGACCACAAGGATGTGGCCTCGGTGGAGGTGACGCCGCACCATCTGACGCTCGACGAGACCGCTTATGACAGGCTCGGCACCTATGTGCAGATGAACCCGCCGATCCGCGATGCGGTCCATCGTGAAGGGATCTGGAAGGGCGTGTCCAATGGGGTGGCCGATGTGCTGGGCTCGGACCATGCGCCGCATACGCGCGAGGAAAAGGATCACCCCTACCCGGAGAGCCATTCGGGCATGACGGGCGTGCAGACGCTGGTGCCGACCATGCTGGACCATGTGAATGCCGGGAAGCTGAGCCTGCAGCGCTTTGTCGATATGTCGAGCCACGGCCCGAACCGGATTTTTGGCATCGCCAATAAGGGCCGGATCGCAGTGGGCTATGATGCCGACCTGACTGTGGTGGACATGAAGCGCCGCGAAACCATCACCAATGAATGGATCAAATCCCGCGCCGGCTGGACGCCCTATGACGGCGTCACCGTCACCGGCTGGCCGGTGGGCACGGTGGTGCGCGGCAATCGCGTGATGTGGGACGGCGAGCTGGTGACCCCGCATGTGGGCCAGCCGATGCGGTTTATCGAGGCGCTGTAGGGGGCTTATTACCCACGAGCGCGTCATCCCCGGGCAAGCGGGGACCTCCGTTGGCCTGTGCTTATAGAGAAACAGAGGTTCCCGCTTTCGCGGGAATGACACTGTGGAGGTGGCTTTGAACCCCCTCCTAGCCTCTCCCTAAAAGGGGGAGGGACAGGCCGGTGGACGCTGAGATATCGAGAGCCCCGATGCGCCCCTCCCCCTTCTCAGGGGGAGGTTGGGTGGGGGTCTGTCAAATCCCGATCAACAAGCAGCGCGCACCGGAGTGGCGGCTTCGAGGATGGCGGGGGCGTTGAAGCGGACGGAGAGGGAGCGGGAATTGACCGGGGTGACCCGGGCGGTGAGGTTGCTCGTGCCGACCAGCGTATCGAGAAAGGCGGCAGCTTCGCCGGGGGCCGCGATGACGAGGGCGGTGTTGTCGGCATTGACGGGCAGAGTGCGGCTGCGGGCCTGCTGCAGATCGTTCTGGAGGGTGAGGCCGGCATCGCGGCCAAGCGCCGACATGGTGTTGCCGGCAAAGGCGAAGGCGACGCTGAGATTGCCGGCCTCGCAGGCAATGGTGACCGTTGCCGGGGCACGGCCGCTGGGGCGGGCCGGAATGAGCTGTTCGCTTTCAACGCTGGCGGAAAGGGCTTGCGCGGATGCCGCGCCGTTCAGGAAAATCCCGTCATAGCAGGCGAGCCGTTCGGCATCGGGGGCAATGGCGGCGCATTGGGCGCCGGACTGAGCCATGGCAGAGCTGGGCAGAGCCAGAAGAGCGAGTGCGAACAGAGCCCCAAACTTTGTCACGAGCGGTTTTTTCCTTCCCTTTTTAGGCACTGTGCCACGGCTTCATATGGGATGGAACTGACGGGTTTGTAATGGGGAAAATTCAGCCCGAGGCCTGCGCCAGCGTCAGGCGGGCCACGGGAACGCGGTAGGGCGAGCAGCTGACATAGTCGATGCCAAGGCCCGAGAAGAATTGCAGCGAGGTGGGATCGCCGGCGTGTTCGCCGCAAATGCCGATCTTGAGTTTGGGATTGGCAGCCCTGCCCCGCTCGATGGCGATGGCGATCAATTCGCCGACGCCCTTTTCATCGATGGTGACGAACGGATCGCGCTCATAGATGCCCTTGCGCTGATAGGCGGCGAGGAAGGTCGGCGCGTCGTCGCGCGAAATGCCGAACGTAGTCTGGGTCAGATCGTTCGTGCCAAAGGACAGGAAGTCGACCATGCCGGCGATCTCCCCGGCGCGGAGGCATGCCCGCGGCAGCTCGATCATGGTGCCGAAGGAGAATTTGACCCTTTCGGAGCGCGCGAGGCCGGAATTTTCGACGATGTTCATCACATGGTCGCGCACCCACGCCACTTCGCTGGCGGTAGAGACGAAGGGCACCATGATTTCGACCGGCACCGGCGCGGACTGCCGCTCGCTGGCGGCGCGGGCGCCGGCCAGCACGGCCTGGATCTGCATCTGCAGGATTTCTGGATAGGTGATGGCCAGCCGCACACCGCGATGGCCGAGCATGGGATTGATCTCGGCAATGCGCTCGAGCCGGAGCCGAAGGGCGCGCACGGCGACGCCGAGCGAGGCGGCGGTGTCCTCGATTTCCTCATCGGTGCGCGGCAGGAATTCGTGCAGCGGCGGATCGAAGAGGCGAACATTGACCGGCAGGCCATTCATGGCGCCGAAAAGGGCCGAATAGTCCCCGGTCTGAAAATCGACGAGGCCGTGGATGGCGCGGCGGCGGGCTTCCTCGTCTTCCGACAGGATCATGCGCCGCAGGGCGACCATGCGCTCGGGCGAGAAGAACATATGCTCGGAGCGCGCCAGGCCCACGCCTTCAGCGCCAAAGGACAGGGCGGTTGCGGCGGCCTCGAGCGATTCTGCATTGGTGCGCACGGAAATGGTGCGGCTGGCATCGGACCAGCCGAGCAGCTTGCCGATGGCCCCGCCAATATGGGGCTGCGCCAACGGCAGCGTGCCGAGATAAACGCTGCCATCGCTGCCATCGATGGTGAGGCGATCACCGGCGCGGAATTCGCGGTCGCCGATGCGGCAGACCATTTCGGTGGTGTCGACGCTGAGCGTGCGAACGCCCGCGACGCAGGGCTTGCCGGTGATGCGGGCGATAACGCCGGCATGGCTGGTCATGCCACCGCGGGCCGTGAGAATGCCGGTCGCCGCCTTCATGCCTTCGATATCGGCCGGGCCGGTTTCGTTGACCACCAGAATGCAGTGCTTGCCGCGGGCGCGCAGGCGCGCTGCGTCCTCGGCATTGAAGGTGATGATGCCGCTGGCCGCGCCGGGGGAAACCCCGAGGCCGGTGGCGATGGGCGTTGCGTCCTCGGCCGATTTGAGGCGGGGATGCAGCAATTGGGTGAGGCGATTGGGATCGACGCGGGTGACCGCGTTGTGAGGGCTCCACACCTTGCGGTTGACGCGGTCGACGGCCGCTTCGAGTTCGCCTGCGGCGGTGGCCTGGACCGGGCGGGCCGAGAGGAATTTGACTTCGCCCTGATGGATGGCGACGAGACAGGCCATGTGGCGGCCGGCCTTGGCATCGAGCAGGCTGATCAGCGCATCGACACTGTCGGGCAGGCGCGGCACGGGCGAGCCGTTGAGCGGCGCGGGACCGAGAACGCCGGTGACGGAATTGCGGGTGAGAAATTGCTCGATCTGGCCCTCGGCGACGGCCTGAACCAAGACGATCTGGCGGGCACGATCTTCCTCGGAGCGGGAGGTGCCCCAGCCGGCGCCGGGAAAGCCATAGCTCTCGAAGGCCTGCTTGATGGCGCGGGCGAGTGGGCGGCCCGGATCGACCGCATCTTCGGGCGCGGTGGGGGCAGGAATGCCGAGGCGGGCTGGCTGGAGGCCGCCATTGTGCGCGGCAGCCGAAGTGCGCACGACGAGAAGAGGCGGCTTGCCATCCTTGCCGACGAGCTTGAACAGGCACGCCACCCAATGGGTGCGCAGGCGAATATCGCGGCGGGCGCGCTCGGCCTGCAGGCCATCCCAGGCGGCACGGGTAATGGCAATGGTGGGGATTGTGGGGAAGCCGGTTTCGCCGACGCGGAAAATCCACCGCGCCTTGCCAGCCAACACTTTAAGTTGGGCGGCGCTGAGGTTTGCCTTCCCCAGAGCCGGGGCGACCGCAAACATTTCCTGCGCCAAACTCACAAAACCACCGCCTTGCCTTCACAACGAAACCATACTGCCTCACCCCCCTGCCCTGCTGCAACAGGACTTGACTTGGCGGGGTGCTGAAAGCATCTGATCTCTTATGGAAAAAAGGCCACATCTCGACATCATGCTCTGTGCCCCGCGCGGTTTCTGCGCCGGCGTGGACCGCGCCATCCAGATCGTGGAACTGGCGCTGCAGAAATATGGCGCGCCGGTTTATGTGCGCCACGCCATCGTTCACAACAAATATGTGGTCGACGGCCTCAAGGATAAAGGCGCGATTTTCGTCGAAGAACTCGATGAAATCCCCGAAACCGAGGCTCCTGTGGTGTTTTCGGCCCATGGTGTGCCCAAGAGCGTGCCGGCCGATGCCAAGAGCCGGAACATGTTTTTCCTCGATGCGACCTGCCCGCTGGTGAGCAAGGTGCATGTGGAAGCGCAGCGCCATTTTGCCGAGGGGCACGAAATCGTGCTGATCGGACATGAGGGGCATCCGGAAGTTATCGGCACGATGGGCCAATTGCCGCAGGGGGCTGTCACCCTGATCGAAACCGTGGCCGACGCCAATGTTTTCACCCCGCGCGACCCGCAAAACCTTGCCTTCGTGACGCAGACGACGCTCAGCGTCGATGACACGCGCGAGATCGTCGCGGCGCTACAGGCGCGCTTCCCGGCCATCAATGGACCGCATAAGGAAGACATCTGTTACGCCACGACCAATCGGCAGGAATCGATCAAGGCGGTGGCGCCGCTGGTCGATGCCATGATCGTGGTGGGCTCGCCCCATTCGTCCAATTCGCAGCGCCTCGTCGAAGTCGCGCTGCGCTCGGGCTGCCGCGTCGCGACGCTGGTCGACCGGGCCAGCGATATCGACTGGTCGCTTTATGGCGACATCAAATCGCTGGGCGTGAGCGCCGGGGCCTCGGCGCCGGAGAGCCTCGTCGAAGAAGTGATCGACGCGTTTGCGGCGCGTTACGAGGTCAAGGTCGAGACCAAGACCACGGCGGTCGAAAATATCGCCTTCAACATTCCGCGCGTGTTGCGGGACCTCGAAACGGCCGGTCGATGAGCGGTCTCGATCTGTTCGAGACCGAGCGGCTGGTGCTGTCGGGCTGGCGCATGGACCAGGTCGATGACCTGATGCGCCTTCACGGCACCGAGCGGGCGACGCGCTATCTGACGACCAAGGGCGTGCCCTATAGCCGGGCGCAATGCGAAGAAGCGGTGGCGCACTGGATCACGCTGTTCGAAACGCACCAGTTCGGCAAGCTGCGGGTGCGGCGCAAATCGGATGGACAGTTGGTGGGGCGCGCCGGGTTCGGCATCTATCCGCCCACAGGCGAGCCGGAGATCGGCTATACGCTGTTCGAAGAATTTTTCGGCAATGGCTATGCGAGCGAAGCGGCGGCCGGGCTGCGCGACTGGTTCTTTGCCCATGACAAGGGCGAGCACTTCATCGGCATGGCCCATGTCGAGAATGCCCCATCCCTCGCCATCCTGACCAATATCGGCATGGAAAAGACCCATGTCGCCATCGACCATTACGGGCTGCCCTGCCAGTTCCATATTTTGAGGCGCCCTGCGGCATGAGCGAAACAGTTATCATCCACACCGACGGCGCCTGTTCGGGAAATCCGGGGCCCGGCGGGTGGGGCGCTATTCTGCAGTTCGGCCAGCACCGCAAGGAGCTCAAGGGCGGCGAGCAGCTGACCACCAACAACAAGATGGAGCTGACCGCGGCCATCGAGGCGCTGAATGCCCTGACGCGCCCCTGCACGGTCGAGATCCATACCGACAGCCAATATGTCAAGAACGGCGTGCAGAGCTGGATGCATGGCTGGAAGCGCAATGGCTGGAAGACGGCCGACAAGAAGCCGGTGAAGAATGTCGAGCTGTGGCAGGCGCTGGACGCAGCCACCAAGCGCCACGAGATTTCCTGGCATTGGGTGAAGGGCCATGCCGGCGACGAACTCAATGAGCGCGCCGACGAACTGGCCCGCGAAGGCATGGCCCCGTTCAAGGGCAAGAAGGCCGGGAGTTTTGCGCCTCCGGTTTGAGGGGCGTCGCGTTTTGGCTGATGAGCCTCGGACGTCAGTCCTATCGCCTCCCTCCCCCTTGTGGGGAGGGACTGAGGGTGGGAGGCCTTCCCCCGCGCGCTTTGCTGCAAATCACCGCCGCGCAGGAGACGACGCGCTGGACAGGGCTCAGGCCCGCCTGGGCAGTGCGTGCTTTATCGTGCGCCAGGCCGGGGCGATGATGTAGCCGGCGATGGGGATGAGGATGGCGCCGAGGACCAGGCCGAAGACGAAGTCGACGGCGGCCGTGGCGAACCATCCCGCCACCCCGGCGATCGAGGGCAAGGCGGCCTGGGCCCAATGGGCGGCTGCCTCGATGATATGTTCGGGTCCATCGAAACCGAATTCATAAAGACCGTGGGCGACAATGCTGCCACCGACCCAGGTCATGGCGGCGGTGCCGACAAGGCTCAGGACCTGCATGAAGCCGGGCATGGCCTTGACGATGAAGCGCCCCGAGGCGCGGCCGGTCTGGGTGCGGCCCTTCCTGGCCAGAAGCAGGCCGAAATCATCGGCCTTCACGATCAGCGCCACGGCGCCATAGACGGCGATGGTGATGCCGATGCCCGCCACGGCGAGGATGGCCGCGCGGGTCCAGAAATTCTCGACATCGATCGCGGCCAGGATGATGGTCATGATCTCGGCCGAGAGAATGAAATCGGTCTTGATGGCGCCGGAAATCTTCTGGTCCTCGAGCGAGGTGGATGCAAGCGAGGCCGGCTCAAGGGAGGCTTCATGCTGCTCCGCCTCGTGCGGCGCGAAGAGATGAAAGACCTTCTCTGCGCCTTCGTAACAGAGATAGGCACCGCCCAGCATGAGCAGTGGCGTGATCACCCAGGGCGCAAAAAGGCTGAGCAGAAGCGCGGCGGGGAGCAGGAACAGCAGCTTGTTCTTGATCGAGCCCCAGGCGATTTTGCCGACGATGGGCAGTTCGCGGTCGGCGGTGAAACCGTGGACGTAATTGGGGGTGACCGCTGCGTCGTCGATGACGGCGCCGGCGGCCTTCACACCGGCCTTGGCCGCCTGGCCGGCTATGTCATCAAGAGAGGCAGCCGCGACTTTTACCAGGCCTGCAACGTCATCGAGCAGGGCGATCAGGCCGACAGACATATTTGGAAACTCCGAGAAACTTCGATCGGATAATGCGCGGCGCGGCAGTTGGTGCCAAGGGGGCAGTCAACGAGGATACAGCGTGGCTCTCGTCCCCCCACCCTCAATCCCTCCCCGCGAGGGGGGAGGGAGGCAGCTCGGGGATGTGGCCGGTCTGGTGACTTAGCCCGCGACTTTCCCGAAATCGGCGACGAGACGCATGGTGTCGCGGAGGCGGGCGAGGAGGTTGAGGCGATTGGTGCGGATGGCCGCATCGGCATCGTTGACGAGCACCGCGGTGAAGAAGGCATCCACAGGCGCGCGCAGGGTGGCGAGATCGCCCATGGCGGCCTTGTAGTCATCCTTGCCGACATGAGAGGCCACGGCGGCGTGGACCGCCTCGACGGCGGCGGCGAGCGCGGTTTCCTCGGGCAGCTTGAGCGCCGACTGATCGACGGCACCGGCATAGGCCTTGCCGTCCTTCTTTTCCTCGGCCGCGAGGATATTGGCAGCGCGCTTGTAGCCGGCCAGCAGATTTGCACCGTCGTCGGTGGAGAGCAGGCTCGACAGGGCCTCCGCCCGCTGGGTGATCTGCAGCATATCGTCGCTGTCGGCCGAGAGCACTGCGTCGACGAGATCGTGACGGGCGCCGGATTCGCGCAGCGACACCTTCAGGCGGTCATGGAAGAAGGCGAGGAGATCGGCATCGACCTGGAGCGGGAATTTGAGCCCGTTCTCGGTGATGATGCGGATGACGCCCAGCGCTGCACGGCGCAGCGCAAACGGGTCGCGCGAGCCGGTGGGCTTTTCGTCGATCGACCAGAAGCCGGTAAGCAGATCGATCTTGTCGGCGAGCGCAACGGCCATGGAGACCGGCTCGGTGGGAACCTGATCGGTGGGGCCAAGCGGCTTGTAGTGCATTTCGACGGCGGTGGAGATATCGGCGGGCTCGCCCTGGGCGGTGGCGTAGTAGCGGCCCATCAGGCCCTGCAGCTCGGGGAATTCACCGACCATCTGGGTGGTGAGATCGGCCTTGGCCAGCATGGCGGCGCGCTTGGCGCGTTCCGGATCGGCGCCGATCTGCGGGGCGATCTCGCCGGCAAGCTTGACCAGGCGCTCGATGCGCGAAAACTGGCTGCCGAGCTTGGCGTGGAACACCGTCTCTTCGAGCTTGGGCAGGCCATGCTCGAGCGGCAGCGCCAGATCGGAATTGTAGAAGAACATCGCGTCGGAGAGGCGCGCGCGGATGACGCGTTCATTGCCCGCCACGATTGTGGCGCCACCATCGGTGGGGACGGTATTGGAAATGATGATGAAGTTCGGCGCCAGCTTGCCCGATCCATCGCGGAGGCAGAAGCATTTCTGGTTGGCGCGGATGGTGGCGATGATGACTTCCTCGGGGAGTTTGAGGAAATCAGGATCAAAGCTGCCCATCATGACATTGGGCCATTCGACGAGGCCGGCGACTTCTTCGAGTAGGCCTTCATCGGCGATGACAGTCAGCCCCTGCGCGAAGGCGAGGTGATCGGCATCGGCGCGAATAATGTCCTTGCGGCGGTCGATATCGAGAACGACCTTGGCCCGCTCAAGTGCGGTCACGTAGTCGTCGAAGCGTTTTACGCGGATGGCGTCGGGCGCGAGGAAACGATGGCCGAACGTGGTCTGGCCCGCTTCAATGCCGGCGGCGGCAAAGGGCACGACGATGGGTTCGTCGTTTTCGGTGCCGAATGTGGCGGTGATGGCGCGCAGCGGACGCACCCAGTTGAAGCTGCCCGAGCCCCAGCGCATGGATTTGGCCCAGGGGAAATCGGTGAGGATTTTCGGCAGGATGGCGGACAGCAGTTCGACCGCGTCGGCGCCGGGCTTTTCGATCAGCGCGATGTAGAAATCGCCCTTCTTGGGGTCGCTCTGAATTGTTGCCTGGTCGATGGACGACAGGCCGGCCGCGCGCAAGAAGCCGTCGATTGCGGGCTGGGGGGCACCGACCTTGGGGCCCTTCTTTTCTTCGCGCGTATCGGGGGAGCGCGGCGGCAGGCCGGATATTGTCAGCGCCAGGCGACGCGGCGTGGCGAATGCCTTGGCGCCCTCATAGACCAAACCTGCATCGACCAGAGAATTGGTGACAGCTTTCTTGAGGTCTTCGGCGGCGCGACGCTGGAAGCGGGCCGGGATTTCCTCGGAGAAGAGTTCGAGCAGCAGTTCGGGCATGATGGCTTACCGATTGGAATGGGCGCGGTTTGCCTAGCAAGCGCGCCGCCAGATGTCCACACGCCAGCGCGTGTCAGCTGGCGTGGGAGGCCAGGTGCGCTTCGCGCATGTCGCGTACACGATCCATGATGGCGCGCGGAATGATCTCGTAGCTGCCCTCGCGCAGGCATTTGAGCGCGCCATAGCGCATGGAGAGGAAGACCAGCACCTTCAGGGTGAAGGGATCGTCCGAACAGTCGGCCAGCAGCAGCGCCCTGCCCGGCTCGTCGAAATAGTGACGGGCACGAAGGCTCACCCCCGCCTCTTCGAACACATAGTCGATGTAATTGTACCAGAAGCCGAATTCGTCGGGCCGGTCCGGGGTGGCGTCGCCATATTCGAGCAGGTGATAGACCGCCACGGGGGCGATGATGTCCTGCGCATAGGGCGGTGCGGGCTCGGCCATCGAATTACCAGCCTCCCCCGCCGCCGCCGCCGCCGCCACCGCCGGAGAAGCCCCCGCCCCCACCAGACGACCCGGACGAACTGGCCTGGACCGGTTGGGCCGCTATCATGGCTGCGGCCATGCCCGACGAAGCGGTGCTGATGGCATTGGACAGGCTACCCGAGGAGAAATTGCGTGAGCCCCCATACCAGTGCGGATCATAGACACCCTGCGCATCGGAAACGGCATTGCGCGCCAGCTCGGCCTCGAAATGCTCGGACCACGGCTTTTCGACGCCCAGCGCGATGGCATAGGGCAGGATGCGTTCGAAACGCTCGATGGTCATGGGCGGCTCCTTGTCGATATTGAGCCGGTTCTTTTCGGCGGTTTCGAGGTAGAGCTTGAACCCTTCGATCTCGTCCATGATCTTGCGGCCCTGCACGGTGGGCGCGCGCATCAGCACGGCGAAGATGGCGCTGATGGCGACCAGAGACGCCGCCGCAATGGCCGCGGTGTTGATGGTGATCCCGGTAAAGCTCTCGGCGATGCCCCCGACGAAGTTGAAGCCGAAAAACCCGAGGAAAATGATGATGATGAAGCGCTGCCAGCCGCCCTGGCGCAGCACGCTGAAAAAGATCGAGCCAATGACGGTAACGAAGACGCCGCCGACAAAGGCGCCGAAGAGCCAGACCGGCTCGAGAATATCGAGGGCCACCATGCCGACCATCATCAGGGCCGCCATGACAAAACTGATCAGGGCAAAGCCCCAATTGTGGTTGAACCAGACAGAGCGGTTTTCGCGGGTGAGGGCGCTGGTGAATTTTTCGCGCTGGCTGGAAAGCTCGACACCATGGGCCTTGTCGAGGGTGACGGTCCCTGCGGCATCGAAATAGCGGAAGAGGATTTCCTCGCCCACCGGGAGCTTTTCGGCAGGCCCCTTGCCGGTCGTGGTGATGGACAGCGTGTCGTCGACATTTTTTATGGTGACGAGCCCGCGCACGCCGAGGCTGAAAATGGCTGACGTCAGCGCCGTCCAGCCCGAGTTCTTGAAACCCCAATTGTGCACATAATGGGTGAGCGCCGGCGAGAAATCCTTGGGCGGATAGAACAGCGGGATGATCGTACCCTTGGGCGGATCGCGGCCGACGCGGGACCAGGCGGTGAAATTATAGGCCAGCAGAATCAGCACGAAGAGCACCGGCAGCCAGACCTCGCGCAGGTCTGAGGCGGACTGCACGAGGGCATCAAGGCCTTCGGGAAACTGCACGATGCCCTTCTGGAATGACACCGAAAAAGTCATGCCCTCTCCCGGCCCGAGAACGCGCTCGGTGCGGAAGATGGCGATATTATCGCCCTCCCGGGTGACGCGGACGGCCTGCTCGGACGAGCCGACATCGCCGGTATAGGCGACCGCATCGGAAATGACCGCGCCCGCGGGCAGGGTCACGCGCGCCACCGATTTCAGCACCGCAAAGTCCCAATAATTGCCGGTGGCGTTCCAATAGAGTTCGTCGTGATCGGCGAAGGGCCGCGCCATGCGGTCCATGACATAGGTGATGGTATAGCGGTGCTGGCCGCGCGTGAGCAGGCGCTCGGAACTGCCGATCCAGATGCGCTGGAAATTGCCCATGCGCTCGACGCGATAGTCTTCCGGGGCTCCGGCGCGGGTAACGCCTTCCACGGCGAGATCGACCCGGATCTTGTTGCCCGAGGGGCCGAGCAGAACGGTGGGGATATCGCGATAGATGCCGCGGCGAATATCGATCCCTTCGGCCCTGACATCGACGGTTTCGACGACGCGGACAGAACCGTCCGTGCGCAGGGTGACGTCGCTGGCAAAGGCCAGGATTTCCTCGCGCGCCGCCCCGGGAAGGGATAGCGCCACGAGAACTGCAAAGGCAGTCAGCAGCCGGACGAAAAACGCCATGGCAGGGGTCAGAACTTTACCGTAGGCGCCTGGCGCTCGGCTTCGTTGTCGAGCTCGAAATATTGCGCCTTGGTGAAGCGGAAGGCATTGGCGACCAAATTGGATGGGAAGGAATCGACCTGGATGTTCATGTCGCGGACCGCGCCATTGTAGTAGCGGCGCGCCATCTGGATTTCGTCCTCGGTGGTGCGCAGGGTCTGCTGGAATTCGAGGAATGTGGTGTTGGCCTTGAGGTCGGGATAGGCCTCGGCGACGGCGAGCAGGCGCCCCAGGGCTCCCGAGAGTTCGCCTTCGGCCTTGGCGCGGGCTTCGGGACCTGCGGCGGCGGCGCTGGTGGCAGCGGCACGGGCTTTCACGACAGCTTCGAGCGTCTCGCGCTCATGGCCCATATAGCCCTTTACCGTCTCCATCATGTTGGGAATGAGGTCGGTGCGGCGCTTGAGCTGGACGTCGATGCCGCTCCAGCCCTCCTCGACCATCTGTCGGTTTTTCACCAGGCCGTTGTAGATGATGATGGCGTAGCCGATCACGGCAACGGCAAGTACCAGAATGACCCATTCCATGACGCTGGCTCCCTTGGGATATCGGGTTGTATCGGCCGGGACAGTGGCAGTTTCCCTCAATTGGCGCAATTGCTTGGGAGGGGCGCGCGAGGGGCAGGCTTGACTTTTCCCGTGGCGACACTAGCTTTCAAGCCATGAACACGAGCCTTTCGCATCACCGCATCTTCCTGGTCGCAGGACTGAAGCCCTAGGCTTGCTCGCGCTGGAGCCTGCTTAGGGCAGGCTTACTTTCTTTTGCTCCCAGCGCCCGTTCACTTTTTCCCAAATGAGACGCCCGCCCGGCCACGCGCTTTTTCGCGCGCCGCGGGCCGAGAGGATTTGTTGCCATGACGCAGCCCACCAGAGATTTGTCGCCCCGCCTTGTGCTGGGCACCACCGACCACGAAACATTGGGACGCCTGGCGCGTGCCGGGCTGGACCGCATGCCGGATCTGGCCGAGACCCTGCTCGACGAGCTGGACCGTGCCCGCGTCGTCGAGGATGCCAAGCTGCCCGAGGATGTGGTGCGCATGGGCGCGCGCGTCGTCTATCGCACCAATGGCGGGGCCGAACAGGATGTGACGCTGGTCTACCCGGCCGAGGCCGATATTGCCGCGGGCAAGATTTCGGTGATGACGCCGATCGGAACGGCGCTGATCGGTCTCAAGGCCGGCCAGTCCATCACCTGGCGCGACCGCGCCGACAAGCGGCAGATGCTGACCGTGGTCGAAGTGAAGGCTGCGGCCGAGGCTTAGGGATTGTCGTGGGGCTCTGAGCACCCCCACCCAGCCTCCCCCTGATAGGGGGAGGAGCCCATCGGGGCTCTCGAACTATTGGGGCTCTCGAACTACCAGCCCACACAGGCCGATCCCTCCCCCTACCAGGGGGAGGTTAGGTGGGGGTCGAAAGACCCTCAGCAACACCCAAAAAAACTATTCCGCGCCGCCACCGGCGGTCTGCAGCCAGGCTTCGCCGCAGGATTTGGCCAGTTCGCGGATGCGCAGGATGTAGCTCTGGCGCTCGGTGACCGAGATGACGCCGCGGGCGTCGAGCATGTTGAAATTGTGCGAGGCCTTCACAACCTGCTCATAGGCCGGGATCGCCATGGTCTGGCGATTGCCTTCGGCGCCCTTGGCGAGGATGGCGCGGCATTCCTTTTCCGCATCCTCGAAATGGCGGAAGAGGATGTCGGTGTCGGCGGCCTCGAAATTGTACTTCGAGGATTCCTGCTCGTTCTGCAGGAAGACGTCACCATAGGTGACCTTATCATCGCCTTCGCGACCGTTGAAATTGAGGTCGTAGACGTTTTCGACGCCCTGCACATACATGGCAAGGCGCTCGAGGCCATAGGTGATCTCGCCCGGAACCGGGGAGCACTCAAAGCCGGCGACCTGCTGGAAATAGGTGAACTGGCTGACTTCCATGCCGTCGCACCAGCACTCCCAGCCGAGACCCCAGGCGCCCAGGGTCGGGCTTTCCCAATCGTCTTCGACAAAGCGGATATCGTGCACCGAGGCGTCGAGCCCGATGGCGGCGAGCGAATCGAGATAGAGTTGTTGGATGTTTTCCGGCGATGGCTTGAGGATGACCTGGAACTGGTAATAGTGCTGCAGGCGATTGGGGTTTTCGCCGTAGCGGCCGTCCTTTGGACGCCGGCTGGGCTGCACATAGGCGGCTTTCCAGGGCTTCGGACCGAGCGCCCGAAGCGTTGTGGCGGTGTGGAACGTGCCAGCGCCCATCTGCATGTCGTATGGCTGCAGGATGACGCAGCCCTGCTCGGCCCAGAAATTCTGCAGCGTCAGAATAAGACCCTGAAACGAGTTCTTCGGGTCCATATGGGCGGGGCGAGAGGTCATCGACAATTATCCTGCATATATGCGGGACAAACCTCTAGTTTGGACGCCCCCGGTGGTCAATGGCGCTTGTCGTTGCCATCCCTGTCGCCCGGCCGGAAGGTGCCGTCCTGATCGCGCTTGAGGTCGATGACGTCATGGGTCTGCCGATCGGCCAGGTCTCGGGCGCGGGCGAGCCGCTTTGCCTCTTCGGCATCGGCATTGAACTTGCCCGACCAGTCGCGCCAGATGCGGCGGACACCGAAATAGATGAGAATGGCGAGGGCCGCGAACAGAAGAATGCGCAGGAGCATGGCCGAAAAACTTCTATAGGCCGAGACGGGCCCAATGGGCACGATCTTCGAGGGTTGAGACGGCATCATCTAGCACGCCAGAAGCAGAAATGCTCAAGCGCGGCAAGGCGAAGAAAGGCTTTTTGGGCGCGATGAACTTGAGCTCGATATCCGGCCCGAAGCGCTGACGGAGGGTCGAGTGCAGATCGCCGATGGCATCGACGAGGCCGAGTTCGACCCCGCGCAGGCCCGTCCACCATTCGCCGGTAAAGAGCGTATCGTCGTCGGCCCTGAGCCGCCCCGCCCGATGGGCTTTGACGTGGTCGATGAAAACCTGGTGGATGTCGAGTTCGAACTGCTTGATGCGCTCCACATCTTCTTGCCTTTCCGGCAGGAAGGGATCGAGCGTGGATTTGTTGCGGCCGGCGGTGTGCACGCGGCGCTCGATGCCCAGCTTGTCGATGGCGCCGACAAAGCCGAAGCCGGCCATGATGACGCCGATGGAGCCGACGATGGAGGAAGGATCGACAAAGATCTCGTCGCCGGCCACGGCGATGAAATAACCGCCCGACGCCGCTGCATCCTCGACGAAGACGAGGACCAGCTTGTCGTTCTCATCGGCCAGTTCGCGGATGCGCTTCGAGATCAGCCGGCTTTGAACGGGGGAGCCACCGGGCGAATTGATGACGATGGCCACGGCGGGGGCCGACTTCAAGGCGAAGGCGCGCTTGAGGAGGGGTTCGACCCCGGCGATGTTGAGCCTGCCAGGACGGAGTTCGGCAGCGATGACGCCCTGGAGGCGCACGACCGGAATGGTCGGGGTGCGACGGATAAGGCGGGCGAACCAATTGGGCTTGGGGCTGGTCAAATCGGCCATGTCCTCTCCTGTTGTCCCGGCTGATTTAGGCACGGCGCCAAGGGATTACCAGTCGAGTGCGCCGGTGCCGCGAAAAATGGCGTCGAATGCAGGCGAAAAGGCGCGCCCGTCCTCGCCGTGGAGCGGGCGGCTGGCGAGCAGCGTCAGCGGCGCACGCGACCCCTTGATGGCCCGCACCAAGATACGGTTGGAAGGCTGATCGGGGCGCGGGGTGAGCGGCAGGATGGTGACGGCGCCGAAACGCGGGGTGATGGCGGCGAGAAGCGCGCCCAGGCCGGCGCTGGGATAGATGCAGATGATTTCGCCCCCGGCCTTGGCGGCCCCGGCGGCGCAGCGCAGCCAGGTATCGAGCGCATCGACCGGCATGTGGCGCGCATCGGCACGGCTGTCTTCGGGGGCCAGAGTGCCCTGCCCGGCCCCGAAAAAGGGCGGATTGGCGATGATGGCATCGTAGTGATTGTCGATGAGCCCCGCCTCGCGGCGAAGGGCGGGCTTTTCGAGGATATCCAGCGCGAGCACATTGGCGCGGCAGGCGAGCCCGTTCTCGGCGATGTTGCGGCGCGCCAGGGCTCCGGTCTCCTCGTGACGCTCCACCATGGTGGCGGTGCCGGTGAGACCCAGGGTCAGCGACACCAGCGAAGCGGTGCCGACGCCGGCGCCGAGATCGAGCAGATTGTTGGTGTTCCGCGCGATTGCGGCGCCGAGCAGGACAGAATCGAGACCCGCCCGAAAGCCGTGGCTCGGCTGCGACACAATGAGCCTGCCGCCCAAAAAGGCGTCGCGCGTTATGGTTTGGTGTTTTACAAACGGATTGGGCTGGTCTAGGGACATCGCACCCGGATGGCTGGTTTCGCGCGACCATATATGCGCGGGCGTGGCAGGCTCAACCCGTTTTGCCGCTGCGCTCAAAAAGAGGACGGTAATGGCGGTCTCTGTTCTGACCCAGACGAAGCAGGCTGAAACGACCAATGCGGTCGATCGGCTCTTGGCGGCAACGGCCGAGGATATGGCGCAGGTCAACGCGCTGATCCTGAGCCGTGCCGAATCGCATGTCGACATGGTGCCCGAGCTGGCCCGCTATCTCATCGAGAGCGGCGGCAAGCGTTTGCGCCCGATGCTGACCGTGGCCG
The DNA here is from genome assembly GCF_029201545.1 of Devosia sp. FJ2-5-3. NCBI lineage: Bacteria > Pseudomonadati > Pseudomonadota > Alphaproteobacteria > Hyphomicrobiales > Devosiaceae > Devosia > Devosia sp. FJ2-5-3. The sequence goes on from NZ_CP104007.1 coordinate 3,334,520, forward strand.
CTGCCATTCTCTTCGGTCGCGGCAAGGGCAATGCGATCAATTTCGCCGCTGCCGTCGAATTCATGCACAATGCGACGCTGCTGCACGACGATGTCGTGGACGAGAGCGATATGCGCCGCGGCAAGCCTGCGGCCCGCATGGTCTGGGGCAACAAGGCTTCCATTCTGGTCGGGGATTTCCTGCTCGGCCAGGCTTTCATGATGATGGTGGAGACCGGCGATATCGATGCGCTCGGCGTGCTCTCCGCCGCGTCCGCCGTGATGGCCGAGGGCGAAGTGTTCCAGCTGGCAAAGACCGGCGACCTCACCACCACCGAAGCCGATTATGCCGAAGTGATCCGCGCCAAGACGGCGGTGCTGTTCAAGGCGGCCTGCGAAGTGGGCGCCATGTCCGGCGGCGCCGATGCAGCCGGGCGCGCGGCGCTGGCGCAATACGGCATCGAGCTCGGCAACGCCTTCCAGCTCGTCGACGACGCCCTCGACTATGGCGGGCAGACCGGCACGCTGGGCAAGAATGTCGGCGACGATCTGCGCGAGGGCAAGATGACCCTGCCGGTGATTCTCGCCCTGGCCGAAGGCAGCGAAGCCGAACGGCAGATCATCGCCTCGGCGCTGGGCAAGGTCGATGCGAGCGAGCTCGAAGTCAGCCAGGTAGTGGCGATCTTTACCCGCCACAACACGCTCAAGCGCACGCTGGACAAGGCCCATGCCCATGCCGACGCGGCCATTGCCGCCCTGGCCCCCCTGCCCGAGAGCGAGATGAAGACCATCCTCGCCGACGTGGTCCGCCACAGTGTGGGCCGGGCGTCTTAGACCTTGGGTTTCAAGGCTGGGCAATAGCGCCCCTCCCCTTTCACCGGGCTTCCCTCGGGCTCGACCCGAGGGCCTCTATCCACGTGCAAAATGTCGGTTTGGGGCTCGCAGAGTGGCCCTCGGGTCGAGCCCGAGGGAAGCTCCGTGCGGGTGTGGAACGGCGCTCCAGCACCATAGGTGACCCCTCCACCTATCAGGGGGAGGTTGGGTGGGGGTATTGGCCTAAACACCAAGCAGCGGTGCGGCGGCGACCCAGTGTTCGGAATTGTGGCGGCGCATGATCTGGGCGGCTTCGTGGGCCTGGCCTTCGGAGCCGAAAATGCCGAAGACGGTGGCGCCCGAACCGGACATGCGGGCCAGGATGCAGCCAGGTGTCTGCGCCAGTTCTTCAATGATCTCGCCAATGACCGGCACCAGCTTGATCGCCGGCGGCTGCAGATCGTTGCGGGTTTCGGCCAGCCAGAGGCCGAGCTGGGCGGGACGGGTCAGCGGGCTGGGCAAGGCCGGGAGGGGATAATTGTCGTGGGCGTTGAGCCGGCGGAAAATATCCGCCGTCGCCACCGGCACCAGCGGATTGACCAGGACGATGAACAGCGCTGGAAAATCGGGCAGCGGCGACAGGATTTCACCCACACCCCGCGCAACGAGCGGTCGGCTGATGAGGCAGGCGGGCACGTCGGCCCCTAAAGTCGTGGCGAGATCGGCCAGATCGGCGACCGACAAATCGTGCCCGCTCATGCGCGCAAGAAGGCGCAGGGCAGCGGCGGCATCGGCGGAACCGCCCCCAATGCCGGCGGCGACCGGCAGGTTCTTGACCAGGTGCAGGCGCAGTCCATCCGGCACCAGACCGGGCCAGCGGGCGCGAAAACCCGCCAGCGCACGCATGACGAGATTGGTGCTGCCCACCCCGAGGCCCGCGGCAAAGGGGCCGGAAATGGTCAGGCTGTCGGCATCGGCGGGCGTGGCGGAAAGCTCGTCGGCCAGATCTGCAAAGACGATGAGGCTTTCAAGGTCGTGATAGCCATCGTCGCGACGACGGGTGACGTGCAGCGCCAGATTGATCTTGGCCGGCGCTGCCTGGGTATGGAAAAGGGTCATCGGGGCCGGGACTATTCGGTCTCGTTTTCCGGTGTCAGTCCTTCGGCGAGCTTGGGGCCGGTGCGCTCGGTAACGCGGCCATCCTTGTCCACCGCCCGCGCGACATTCCACTGGAAGCGCGCCTCGAGCCGGCGCCCCGATTTCCAATAGGCATCGCCGAGGTGATCATTGATCTCGGGATCGTTGGGCAGGAGCATGACGGCGCGCTCGAGCGTCTCGATCGCCTCGTCGATGCGGCCGAGCTTGTAGAAGGCCCAGCCGAGCGAATCGACGATATAGCCATCCTGCGGTTGCGCCTCGACGGCTTTCTCGATCATTCCGAGGGCGCGATCGAGATGCATGTCCTGGTCGATCCAGCTATAGCCGAGATAGTTCAGCACGGCAGGCTGGTCGGGGTTGAGGTCGAGCGCCTTGAGAAAATCGGCCTCGGCCTTTGGCCATTCCTTGGCGCGCTCATAGGCGATGCCGCGGACATAGTAGTAGCGCCAGTCGGCGGGAGCCTCGCCGCCGGAAATCTCGAGGCTGCGCGAATAGGCCTCGGCGGCCTCGGCGAACTGCTCATCATAGCGCAGGAGATCGCCCAGCACCGAAACGGCATCCAGATCATCGGGATTGGCGGCAATGATATTGCGCAGCCGGCGCAGCGCTTCCGGCCGGTCGCCCACGGCATCGAGATTTTGCGCGACGCGGACCACCGCTGTCGGCTTGACCGCCGAGGTGACGGGGATTGCGTCGTAGATCTTGTTGGCGGCGTCATGCTGGGAGGCGCTGTCGAGCAATTGCCCAACCGCCAGAGCGATGACATCGGCATTGGGATCGAGATAGAGCCCGAGGCGGAGGAAGACGAGAGCAAGGTCCTTGCTGCCGTCGCGCGTCAGCGCTGCGCCAATGCCATGGAACATTTCGGCGGCGCCGACCTGGACATTGGGGGTGAATACGCCGGGACGCTGGCGGGCTTCTACCGCCTGTTTGACCACGGTGACCACCGGATGGGTGAGGCCCTGGTCTTCGAACGTGGCAATGACGTCTTCGGCTTCGTCGAACCGACCATCATTGGCCAGCATGCGGGCATAGACTTCGACCATGCGGGCCACATAGGGCTCGTTCTCGAAGGCCTTTTCCGCCAGGTCGAGCGCAATGGCGCGTTCGCCGGCGACTTCTGCCATCAGCGCGCGGTGGAAAACGAGAAAGTCCTCCAGCCCGGTCTGGCCAAGCGTCTCAAGCAGTTCATCGGCTTCGGCGTAGCGATTGTCGCCCACCAGCGCCCATGCGCGCAGGATCGCGGCGGTGATGCCGGTAAAGCTGTCCTGCGAGACATTGCGCAGCATGCGCTCTGCCGCGCCGTAGCGACGTTCCTTGATGGCCTCGGAGGCCACGACGAGGTCGGCCAGTTCATTGGTGCCGGTCAGGTCGACAAGGTGCTTGGCAACGGAGGCCGCCTGGCCGATCTGCCCATCGGCCGCGTAGGCGACGAAGGCGCGCTCGACCAGCAGCGGATTTTCCCAATCGGACTGGGCCGCCTGGCCGAAATAGCGCGCGGCCTCGTCGGTGCGCAGCTCATCCAGGGCCTGGTTGCCGGCCAGGAACGAGCCACTAATGCTGGGGCGATAGAGCTGAAGCATGTCGAGTGCAGCCAGCGGGTTGTTCTGGGCTGCCACATGGGGGCTGAAAGCCAGCACCATCAGCGCGGCAAAAACGGGTCGCGCCATTCGTCTCGAAAGCAGGGTCAATTCGCTCAACTCTCCCATTGCCGTTACCGGCAGCTATTAGGCGGCAAAGATTGTCCGTTTTAGGACTGCGCCGCAAGGTCACCCACGAAAAGGTGGTTTTACATTCCGCTGTAATTGGGCCCGCAGCCCCCTTCGGGCGGCACCCATGTGATGTTCCGGGACGGATCCTTGATGTCGCAGGTCTTGCAATGCACGCAATTGGCCGCGTGGATGCGGAAGACCGGCGCGCCGTTCTCCTCGGCGACTTCATAGACACCGGCCGGGCAATAAAGCGGGGCCGGTTCGCCATAAAGCGGCAGGTTTTCGCGGATCGGGATGCTGGGGTCGGCCAGCTTGAGATGTACCGGCTGGTCTTCGTCATGCGACAGATTGGCGAGGAAGACAGACGACGCCCGATCAAAAGTAGTTGTGCCATCGGGGCGCGGATAGGTGCGCGGGGTCACTGCGGCAATGGGCTTGAGCTTTGCGGCGTCTGATGTATCGCTCCGCTGGGTGCCGAACATCGAAAAGCGCAGCAGCGACTGGCACCAGAGATCGAACCCGCCAAGACCGGCGCCGAACAGGGTCCCAAAGCGGCTCCACATCGGCTTGATGTTGCGCACGCCGAACAATTCGGCCCCGATGCCGGTTTCCAGCACCCGTTCCTGCAGCGTCTCGATGCGATCATGCTGGCGACCGGCGGCGACAGCCTCGCCCACCGCATCGGCAGCGGCAATACCCGAGAGGAAGGCGTTGTGGATGGCTTTGAGCCGCGGCGCATTCATGAAGCCGGCCGCACAGCCGATCAGCGCACCACCGGCAAAGGCGAGATCGGGCAGAGATTGCCAGCCGCCCGAGGCCAGCGCTCGCGCGCCATAGCTGAGGCGGGTCGCCCCCTCGAGCAGCGGGGCGATTGCGGGATGGGTCTTGAAGCGCTGGAATTCGTCGAAGGGCGAGAGCGTGGGGTCGGCATAGTCGAGATGGACGACGAGGCCGAGATAGAGTTTTCGGTCTTGGGCGTGATAGGCAAAGCCACCGCCGGAGGTGGCGTTGTCGAGCGGGAAGCCGAGATAGTGGTCGACCTTGCCGGGCTCGTGGCGATCCGCCGGGATTTCCCAGACTTCCTTGATGCCAAGGCCGTATTTTTGCGGGCTCTTGCCCGAAGCCAGGCCGAAATCACCGATGATCGTCTTGGCGAGCGAGCCACGGGCCCCCTCCCCGATCAGCGTATATTTGGCTTCGAGCGCAATGCCTTCGGCGTGACCGGGCTTGGGATTGCCGTCCCGGTCGAGGCCGAGATCGCCGGTGATGATGCCGCGCACCGGGCCATCGCCCGTCCGCAGCACATCGACCGCCGCCGTCATCGGGAAAATGTCGACGCCGAGGGCGGTGGCCTCTTCGCCCAGCCAGCGCACCAGATCGCCGAGGCTGACGACAATGCCGTCCCTGGTGCGCATCTGCGGGGGGATCAGCGCGTGGGGAAAGGCGAAATCGCCTTTGGTGGTGAGGAAATGATAGGTGTCGGTCGTCACATCGGGGCCGACCGGCGCGTTCTTCAGTCGCCAGTCGGGGATCAGCGCGTCGAGCCCGACCGGATCCATGACGGCCCCGGAAATGATGTGGCCACCGATTTCGGCGGCTTTTTCCACAATGGTGACGGCGATATCGGGATGGCGTTGCTTGAGGCGAATGGCGGCGGCAAGTCCGGCCGGTCCCGCCCCGACGATCAGCACGTCGGTCGACAGTACCTCGCGATTCCCGGCCTCTGCCATGGGCAAACATCCTCTTGAGCTGGAGGCGACTGGTCGCCCCGCATGGGGTGTGACATAACGGGGGCGATGTCTCAAGATCACGCGCTCAATAACGCCGAACTGCTTTCGGTGCTGGACTGGTATCGTGCCGCCGGCGTCGATCTGGCCGTGGGCGAAGAGCCGGTCGACCGGTTCGCGCAGAAGCCGCCTGTCGCCAGTGCGGCGGCTCCGTCCCGTATCGCCCCCCTGCCCGGCGCGGCGGCACCGGCTCCCGTGCCGCTGGTTCCCGGACCGGTGGGCGGAGACCCCGCCGAAGCGCGCGCGCTGGCGCGTTCTGCTCAATCGCTGGATCAATTGCGGGACATGCTGGAGGCCTATGATGGCTGCGGGCTCAAATTCCGCGCCACCCAGCTGGTGTTCGCCGATGGCAATCCCCAGGCAAAGATCATGCTGATCGGGGAAGCGCCCGGTGCCGAGGAGGACCGGATCGGAAAGCCGTTCGTCGGACGCTCCGGGCAATTGCTCGACCGGATGCTGGCGGCAATCGGGCTCAATCGCACCAAGGTCTATATCGCCAATTCCGTGCCCTGGCGCCCGCCCGGCAATCGTGCGCCGTCGCCCGAAGAGATGGAATTGTGCCTGCCGTTCTTGCATCGGCAGGTGGAACTTGTGGCGCCAAAGCTCGTGGTGACGCTGGGCGGATCGGCCATGCAGACGATTTTCAAGACCACAGCCGGGATCATCAAGATGCGCGGCAAATGGCAGGAAGTGAGCATCGGCAACCACGCCACGGACGGCATGCCGACGCTGCATCCGGCCTATCTCCTGCGCAACCCCGCGGCCAAGCAACAAGCCTGGCGCGATTTGCTCAGTCTCAAGATGAAGATGGACGCGCTGGGGCTGGAGTGAGTTCCCGGCGTTCCCGGGCCCCCACACCCCCTCCGAGCGCCGCTACGGCCCAGTGGCCTAGCTTTGCTTGCCTCCCCCTTCGAGGGAGGTGGGGATCGCGTTTGTGAAGTCATCAATGACCAAACACCGGGCGACCGAACGAACCGCACACAAGCACAGCGCCTCGCGTTATCCCTCCCGCTTGCCCTGAACTTTCCGCCCGACGGAAGAGTTTGGCCTGTCCATTAAGTTTTGCCGCGTTATGGTCACCTTCAGGTGATTTGCAACGTTTCGAATTCCCAGTCTCGAAAGCGCCATGGCTTCCGTCGTCAAAATCTACGCCCTCTTCATCAGCTCGGCCCTTTTGATGTTTGGAGGCGGCCTCCAGGGCCTTCTGCTCTCGGTGCGCGGCGCGGAAGAGGGATTTTCCCTTCCCGCGCTGGGCCTTATCGGCACGGGCTGGTCGGTGGGGTTCGTCGCCGGCTCCATTCTCGTGCCGATGATCGTGCGAAAAGTGGGCCACATCCGCGCCTTTTCAGTGATGGCGGCAATCGGCACCGTCACCATTCTGCTCAATCTGCTGTGGATCAACGATGTCGGCTGGATCGTCATGCGGGCGCTCAGCGGCTTCTGCTTTGCCGGCGCGGCGATGATCGTGGAAAGCTGGCTTAACGAGGTCAGCGACAACAAGAGCCGCGGCACCATCTTTTCAATCTACGTCACCATCAATCTCGGCGCCTCGACGCTGGGGCAGATCGCCATGTCGGTGACCGGCACGGTGGGCTATCTGCCCTTCGTCATCGGCGCCATCAGCTTCATCTGCGCGGTCCTGCCCACATCGCTCACCTCGAGCCCCCAGCCGCGCCCCCTGGCCTCGGCCAAGCTCGACCTGCCGCTTCTTATCAAGACCTCCCCCGTTGCTGCCGTCGCCGCCTTCTGTTGCGGCATGGCCAACGGCTCGTTCGGCACGCTGGCGCCCGTCTATGGGTATGAACAGGGCCTCGATTCCTCAGGCATTGCGCTGCTCTTTGCCATTGCCGCGATTTCCGGCGCCATCGGCCAGATCCCGTTCGGCCGGCTTTCCGACCGCATCGACCGAAGGCAGGTGATGATCGGGCTTGGCCTTGCCGCGGCCTTTGTCGGCCTTCTGGTCGTGCTGCTCAATCCGGGCGAAGGCTGGCTGATGTATGTGCTGTTTGCGTTCTATGGCCTTGCCGCAAACCCGCTCTATCCGATCGCCGTGGCGCATGCGAACGACTTCGCGCGCGAGGGAAATTTCGCCAAGATCGCGGGCGGCATGCTGCTGATCCTCGGGCTCGGGCTCGCCATCGGACCGCTCATCGCCTCGATGCTGATGAGTGCCATCGCCCCCATGGCCCTGTTCATGGTCACGGCGCTCTTCCATGTCATCGTCGCCATTTTCGCCTTCCTGCGCATGCGCGTCCGCAAGAGCGTCGATGCCGCCGATCGCGCGCCGTTCCAGCCCATGGCCAATGACAAGCAGGTCACCCCGGAATCGGTCGCCATGGACCCTCGAGCGGACGGCGACGACGAGGATGGCGAGATCATCACCCGTCCTGAAGCGGCGGTCCCTGACGAATTGATCGAAACTCCGGAGGCCGGCAGCCATGTTCAAAACCGACCGGTTTGAGGACCGCGCGTTCAAGCCCCTGTCCATCGCTGTTATCGCCGTCTCCGATACCCGGGACCTCGAGACGGATACGGGCGGGGCCTTGCTGAAATCTCTGCTGGAGGCCGACGGGCATTCCTGTGCGGGCCGGCAGGTGGTGCGCGACGATATCCAGCTGATCCGCGCCGCCGTACAGGCGCTGGTCGCCGATCCGACGGTGGACGTGATCCTGACCACCGGCGGCACAGGCTTTTCCGGCCGCGACGTGACGCCCGAAGCTATCGAACCGCTGTTCGACAAGCGCATGGACGGGTTTTCGGTGCTGTTCCACCAATATTCGGCGACGACCGTGGGCACGAGCTCGCTGCAGTCCCGGGCAACGGCGGGCCTTATCGGCACCACATTCGTCTTCTGCCTGCCCGGCTCGCGCGGCGCTTGCCGCGACGCGTGGGAGGGGTTGCTCACCCACCAGCTCGACTATCGGCACAAGCCGTGCAATTTTGTCGAGCTGATGCCGAGACTGGCAGAGCGGTGACAATCAGCGAACAACACGTTCGCTGTCGTTCACTTTAAGAAACCGATCAAAGGGGGCATCTTCAGGGCCAGGGCGCAAACGGCGCCATCAGGAGAAAGCCCATGTCCATTTCGCCCACGGCGCCCATGCAAACCGGCATGGTGACCCTCAATGTGCGCCAGCTCGATGCGGTGGCGGACTATTACAAGCAATTGCTCGATCTCGAAACGCTCGGCCGCGACGGCAACAGCCTGCGCCTCGGCGCCGGCGGCGAGGCATTGCTCGAATTGCGCGGCAATCCCGATTTCGCCCAGCGCAGCCAGCGCGCGGCGGGTCTCTTCCACACCGCCTTCCTCATGGATCGCGTCGATCTCGCCGCCTGGGTGCGCAAGATCGCCCGCGAACGCATCCCCGTCGGCGGCGCTTCGGACCATGCGGTGAGCGAGGCTTTCTATTTCAACGACCTCGAAGGCAATGGCATCGAAATCTATGCCGACCGTCCGCGCGCCGACTGGCCGCATGACGGCGGGATGATTGCCATGACCACCGATCCTCTCGATGTCGACGCGCTGCTCGATCTCGACCCCACCCGGGTCTGGAACGGCGCGCCGGCAAACATGATCGTGGGCCATGTGCATCTGCAGCTGGGCGACGTCGCCAAGGCCGAGCCTTTCTATGCCGGCGTGCTGGGGACCGATGTCACCTGCCGCTATCCGGGCGCGGTGTTCTATGGCGCCGGCGGCTATCACCATCAGCTGGCCACCAATATGTGGGCGAGCCGTGGTTCGGGCCCCCTCGCCCCCGACACGACCGGCCTTGTCGGCTTCGATCTCATTCTCGACAGCGCCGCGCAGCGCGACGCCATTGCCGAGAGCGCCGGTGTGACCGGTCATGAGCTGACCGACCCCTGGGGCATTGCCCTCAATCTCGTTGTGCGCGGGGAGAAGTAAGATGCTGGTCAATGGAAAATGGGTTGCCAATTGGCAGCCGGTGCAGGGCACCGATGAAAAGGGCGGCTTCGTCCGCCAGACCTCGAGCTTTCGCAACTGGGTGACGCCGGACGGCAGCGCTGGCCCCACCGGCGAAGGCGGGTTCAAGGCTGAGGCCGGCCGCTATCATCTCTATGTCGCGCTCATCTGTCCCTGGGCCTCGCGCACGCTGATCGGGCGCAAGCTCAAGGGGCTCGACGATGTGATCTCCGTCTCCATCGTCGAGCCGGAACTGAGCGAAGAAGGCTGGCGCTTTGCCCAGCCCGACGCGCTGACCGGCGCGACCTATATGCACGAGATCTACGCCAAGGCCGATCCGCAGATCAGCGGCCGTGCCACCGTGCCGGTGCTGTGGGACAAGGTGAAGAACACCATCGTCAACAATGAGAGCGCCGATATCCTGCGCATGCTCAATTCCGGTTTTGGCGATCTCGCAAGGAACGCGCAGGACCTCTACCCCGAGGCGCTGCGCGCCGAGATCGACGCGCTCAACGACTATATCTATCCCAAGTTCAACAATGGGGTGTATCGGGCCGGCTTTGCCACGACGCAGATCGCCTATGACGAGGCCTTTGCCGACGTCTTTGAGGCGCTGGACAAATTGGACGCCCGGCTCGAAGGCCAGGATTTTCTCGTCGGCAATCAGCTGACCGAAACCGATATCCGCGCCTTCGTGACGCTGGTGCGGTTCGACGCGGCCTATCATGGCCTGTTCAAGACCAATCTCCGGCGCGTTGCCGATTATCCGCGGCTGCAGGCCTATATGCTGCGCGTTCTCAACCTGCCCGGGGTGCGCGAGACGGTTGATATCGACCACATCAAGCGCGGCTATTATTCGGTCAAGGCGCTCAACCCCAATGGCATCGTGCCCAAGGGGCCCCATATTCCAGGCCTCTACGAAATAGCGGCCTGAACCCAACAAAAAAGGCGCCGGATTTCTCCGGCGCCTTTTTTCATGTCAATTGGCCTTAGTGGCCGCCATGGCCACCGGGGGCATCGCCATTGCCCTTGCGGACGAACCAGGCCGATATCACCATGCCGACCGAGACGATGGCGCCGCAGAGGAAGCCTGCGCGGATACCGGCTGCCAGCGCATCGAGCGGCGCCTCGCCGGCGGCCGCTTCCGCAGCCGAGCGCAGGCTCATCACCGCCACGAAGAGCGCAATGCCGGCGGCACCGGCAACCTGCTGCACCGAGCTCAGAATCGCCGACGCGTGCGAGTAAAAGCGCGGCGGCACGGAGCTCATCGCCGTGGTGAAGAGCGGGGTAAAGGTGAAGGCCAGGCCGATGCTGAGCACGATATGGCCGGCAATCACCTGCCAGATCGCGGTGTGCTGGCTGACCGTGGTCAGCGCCCACATGACGGCCGTGACGGCGACGACGCCGGGCACGAGCAGCGGACGCGGGCCGACCTTGTCGTAGAGGCGACCAACCACCGGGCCGAGAACACCCATGATCAAGCCACCCGGGAGCAGCATCATGCCGGTCTGCAGCGTATTGAGGCCGAGCACGGACTGGGTGTAGATCGGGATCAGGATCGAGGTGCCCAGCAGCGCCACCATGGCGATGGCGGCGGTGACCAGCGACACCGAATAATTGGTGTGCTGGAGCGTGCGCAGGTCGAGCAGCGCCTTGTCGTTGCGGGCAAGGCCGATCTGGCGCCAGACGAAGATGGCCATGGCCACGACACCAACGACGATCGGGGCCCAGGACGGAATGGCCGAGCCGTGTTCTGCGCCTTCACCAAGGCTGGAAAGCCCATAGACGAGGCCGCCAAAGGCCAGTGCTGACAGGATCACCGACAGCACATCGAGGGGCGCATAGCGCGGGGTCGAGACGTTGCGGATCTTGATCGCACCCAGCACCAGCGCGCCGACGGCGATGGGCAGGGTGAAATAGAACATGAAGCGCCAGTCGAACTGGGACAGGATGAACCCGCCAATCGTCGGGCCGATGGCCGGGGCCACCGACATGACGATCGAGATATTGCCCATGGTCTTGCCACGGCCTTCCGGGGGCACCAGCGACATTACCGTGGTCATCAGCAGCGGCATCATGATGGCGGTGCCGACGGCCTGGACGACGCGACCGACGATCAACAATTCGATCCCCGGCGCCAGCGCGCAGATGAGCGTGCCGACACTGAAGATCGCCATCGCCGCCATATAGATCGGCCGCGTATTGATGCGCTGCAGCATGAAGCCGGTGATCGGGATGACGATGGCCATGGTCAAAAGAAAGGCGGTCGTCAGCCATTGCGCGGCACTGGCGGTGACCCCCAGATCCACCATCAGATGGGGGATGGCCACGCTCATGATGGTCTCGTTCAGAAACACCACGAAGGTGGAGACGAGCAGAAGCGCGATGACCAGCTTGTTGCGAGCCGCATTGTCGGGGTGCTGCGGCGCGATTTCGGGCACCGCATCAAGCGTAGCGTCCATTGTCATCTTGTTCTCTCTCGATCGGCGTAGCGTCCACACGACGGGGGAGACCGGCGGGGATCGACACGGGAATTGCGAAATATCGGCGACAGGACCTGTCAGCATGATCACGCAGCGCGCGGCCTCAAGGACGCGGGCGGAGCCAGATCTGAGGAGGCAAAACGAACCGACAGGGGGACGCCGAAAGGGAGCCTGTCTACGCCCGCAAGACCAGTCCGTAAAGTCTTGTAATGCATGGCACCCCTGCCAATATGAATGTCAGCAGGAACTCCGCGAAAATGCATGTTCTTGTTTTGTTCTCATCGGCATGCTAAGTCTTTCCGGACGTCGGAGGAAGCGCGATTCTCCTCCGGCTCGGCAGTCAGGAGACATATCATGGCCCTTTATCAGGCCCCGTCCTTCGAAGCCTTGGAGAGGTTGAGCCTGAGCCGCGATGCGGATCTGGCGCGGCGCGAGCTCATCAATGCGGAAAGCGTGCGCGGACGCGGCGCACAGTCGAACCGCTCCGGCCGCTTCGAAACCCACGCCCGCGAAAATTTCGACGATGGCTGGGGCAATGTCGAACCGATGCCGCTGTTCGAAACGACCGAGCATCTCGAGCGCGCCAAGACCATCATCACCACCAATGACAGCCCCGATATCGCTTTCGAACGCTCGATCAATGCCTATCGCGGCTGCGAGCACGGCTGTTCCTATTGCTTTGCGCGGCCGACCCACGCCTATCTCGGCCATTCGGCGGGGATCGATTTCGAGCGCGACATCTACGTCAAGGCCAATGCCGTGGAAGCGCTGCGCCAGGAGCTTGGCGCGAGATCCTATCGCCCCAAGGCCATCGCCATGGGCACCAATACCGACCCCTACCAGCCGGCCGAGCGCAAGCACAAGCTGACGCGCGGCATATTGGAAGTGATGCTGGAAACCAAACATCCGGTGATGATCACCACCAAGTCGGCGCTGATCCTGCGCGACCTCGATATCCTCACCGAGCTGGCCAAGCTCAATCTGGTCAAGGTCGCGATCTCGGTGACCTCGATGGACCACAAGCTGAGCCGCAAGATGGAGCCGCGCGCCTCCTCCCCCGCCCGGCGGCTCGAAGCCATCAAGGCGCTGAGCGAGGCCGGCATTCCCACCGCCATCTTCGCCTCGCCGATGATCCCGGCTATCAACGACATGGAGCTGGAACGCATTCTCGATGCCGGCAAGGCGCAGGGCGCGATCAGCGCCTCGATGATCCTCCTCCGCCTGCCCGGCGAAGTGCGCGACGTGTTCCGCGAATGGCTGTTGCGCCATTTCCCGGACCGGGTGCGGCACGTGCTCTCGCTGGTGCGCGATACGCGCGGGGGGCGAGATTACGATTCGCGCTGGGGCACGCGCATGACCGGTGAAGGCCCCTATGCCACCCTGCTCCGCCAGAGGTTCGAAAAGGCGCGCGAGCGCTATGGGCTCAATCCCAAGCTGCCGCCGCTGCGGGCCGATCTCTTCGAAGCGCCGCGCCTGGAAACACGGCAGATGAGCCTCTTCTGATCCAGGGCGTTCGCGGACATCGGGCACCACTTTTCCGGTCCAGACGGGCGACAAAGCAAGCGCCTGGATTGATTTCACCGCGTCGGCGACGCGGTGAAATGCTCTTATTCAGTATTGCGCGACGCGACGGGAATTGGTGGTCATGAAATCGAGCGCGGCCATGACGCCCTGAAGCGAGAGGCGGGTTTCGACCGGTGCCGGCCGGCCCTCCAATGGCACGGCCAGCGTCAGGGCCGCACGATCCTTCATCAAATCGACAAGGCGCGCCCGCAATTCGGCATCCACGACAAAATACTGGTTGATAGTGTTGTACCGGGTCTCGATATCGGTCCGCATGGCAAGGCTGATCGGCGGCTCGCCCGACAGTTTCAAGACCATCGGCCGGGCTTCGTCATAAATCGCGTCATCGGCTGCGACGGTGACGGCGATGTCGAGCGCGCCATCCAGACGGTTCAGAATCAATGTCAGCTTGTAGGCAGGCAGCGCGGCGCTGTTCTGGGCCTGGCTGCCCGTGCTGGCGAAGCAGGAAAAGCTGTAGAAGTCGGGACCATCCTCGTCGATCGCCGCCGGACAGGCCGCGAGCCAATCCCGGTGATATTCGCGCCACTCCCCGGAAGAGTGGTGGAAAGGCTCGGCACTCACGGATTGGGAAAGGCAGACAAGGGCGGCAAGGCCTGCGACATATCGCATGAAGATACTCTCGGCTTTGCCCCCCGGCGAGACTCTTATATCAGAAGAGGCCAGAAACGAGAACTCCCGGAGCCGGGTATGGCCGAAGAGACGATCAACGGGGTGAGACTGCTGGTGCTGGACGCCGATGGTCCGCAATTGTCCAGCGAGGCGGACGCGCTCGATGTCATCGGCCAGACCTATGGCATGGAGATTGACGCCATCGTCGTTCCGGCCAAACGTTTCGTGCCGGAGTTTTTCCAGCTGAGCACGACGCTGGCCGGTCTCTTTATCCAGAAATTCCAGAATTATCGCCTCCGCCTGATCATCATGGGTGATATTGCGGACAGGGTCGCGTCGAGCCAGGCACTGGCCGATTTCGTGCGCGAAACCAATCGTGGCGCCCACCATCTCTTCGTCGCCGACCGGACCGAACTGGCCTCTCGGCTGGAGGCGTCACGCTGATGGCCCGCAAGAGCGTAGTTCAGACCGGCCCCAGCCTCCTCGACGCTTTGCCGGACTGTCCCGATTTTTCCCACGAATCCATGCTGATGGCGCGCGGCGCACGCCTTGTCGCCGGCGTCGATGAAGCCGGGCGCGGCCCGCTCGCCGGTCCCGTCGTCGTCGCAGCCGTGCGGCTCGATCCCGATCGGATCCCGGAGGGCCTCAACGATTCCAAGAAGCTGACGGCCGAGCGGCGCGAGGCGCTCTATGCCGAGATCATGGCCTCTGCCGAAGTCGCCATCGCCACCGCGCCCCCCGACGAGATCGTCGCCCGCAATATTCGCGGCGCCACGCTCGCGGCCATGGCCCGCGCGGTGATCGCCCTGCCCTGCGCGGTGGATCGTGTGCTCGTCGATGGCCGCGACGTGCCGCCCGGCCTGCCCTGCGAGGGCCTGGCCCTTATCGGCGGCGACGGCCGCAGCGTGTCCATCGCCGCAGCCTCCATCGTCGCCAAGGTCGTGCGCGACCGGATGTGCACCATCATGGATTGCGACGCGCCCCATTTCGGCTTTTCGGGCCACAAGGGCTATGGCACCGCCGCCCATCTCGCGGCGCTCAACGCCCACGGCCCATGCCGCCACCACCGCGCCGAATTCGCTCCGGTCGCGGCGCTGCTGGTGCAACAGACGCGTGTCGTGGTCGAGGTTTAACCCCTCGCTAACACCTTGCAAACCCTCCCTTAACCCTGAGCGCCTATAAGTGAATTGTTAGTGCTGCGTTAGGGTTAAGAGTATGTTGCGTACCGCGCGTATGGCCGTTGAGGTCAATGCGGAAGAGGCCACCCGCCTCCCGATCGACACTATTCTCGTGGGCGATTGCATCGACCACATGAATTCCCTGCCGGCCGGCAGCGTCGATCTGATTTTCGCTGATCCCCCTTACAATCTGCAACTCGAGCAGGGTCTGACCCGTCCCGACCAGTCCAAGGTCGACGCGGTCGACGACGATTGGGACAAGTTCGACAGCTTTGCCCATTATGACGCCTTCACCCGCGGCTGGCTCAAGGCTGCGCGGCGTCTGCTCAAACCCGATGGCGCCATCTGGGTCATTGGCTCCTATCACAATATTTTCCGGGTCGGCACGGCACTCCAGGATCTCGATTTCTGGATGCTCAACGACATCGTCTGGCGCAAGGCCAACCCGATGCCCAATTTCCGCGGCACGCGCTTTACCAATGCGCATGAGACGCTGATCTGGGCCTCGAAGAGCCAGAAGAGCCGCGTCACCTTCAATTATGAAGCGCTCAAGCTCTCCAATGACGACACGCAGATGCGCAGCGACTGGCTGTTCCCCATCTGCACCGGGGCCGAGCGCCTCAAGGGCGAGGATGACAGCAAGGTTCATCCGACCCAGAAGCCCGAAGCGCTCCTGTTCCGCATTCTCAATGCAACGACCAAGCCCGGCGATATCGTGCTCGACCCCTTCTTCGGCACCGGCACGACCGGCGCCGTGGCCCGCAAGCTCGGACGCCATTTCATCGGCATCGAACGCGAGGAAACCTATATCGCCGCGGCGCGCCAGCGTATCGCCTCGATCCGGCCCGCCGTGTTCGACGCGCTGCAGTCGGTCACGCCCAAGCGCAAGGAAACCCGCATTCCCTTCGGTTCGCTGGTCGAACAGGGCCTGATCGAACCGGGCGCGCAACTTTTCGACTTAACGAAACGTTACTCTGCCATGGTTCGTGCAGACGGCTCGCTCGTCTCGGGTCCGCACCAGGGGTCGATCCACAAGGTCGGCGCCCTGGTTCAGGAAGCCGAGGCATGCAACGGGTGGACCTTCTGGCACCACGACTATCTTGGCGTTCTCGAGCCCATCGACGTGTTGCGGGCCAGCGTGCGCCAAAAACTTGATTTGCTTTCTGCCTGATCCTGACCTCCAATCGTCTCAGGCTCTATCGACTGGCCGCCGGTTTGCCCCGGCGGCTTTTTTGTGTGCTCGTCCCCTCGGCAAAGCCTTGAAATCTGGGGCAGAAGTCCCATTTTCGGTGTCGCAGCTTTTTGAGGGTAAAAATGGCAACGGATCGGGTTTCAGCCCAATATGACATCGAGAAGAAGTCCCTGCTGGTGGCTTACCTCCTCTGGGCGTTCCTCGGCTATGTCGGCGCCCACAGGTTTTATCTCGGACGCCCGCTCAGCGGGCTTCTGATGCTGGCATTGTCCGGCATAGTGCTGCTCGTCACCCTGGTCAGCTTCGGGCTTTTGAGCTTTCTGTGGTTCATCGTGGCCGTCTGGTGGTTCATCGATGCTCTTCTTATTCCCGGCATGGCCGCGAGCCGGAACACCGATATCGCCGACCGGGTCTTCGGCCGCCGCTAGCGCAGCCCTGCCTGCGCCAACACCTTTCGGAACAAGGTCGGCAGTGCCTCGCCGCCGAGCGCGTGCGGGGCGCTCCACCAGCCGGTGTCGAGCCCATCGGGCGCCACACTGGCCGACCAAACCTCCAGCTCCAGCCGGAAATGGGTGAACACATGCACGACCTGCCCGCGATGCCGCCACTCGGCGGCCAGCGGGTAGTCGGGTTCGCCCAATTCCGAAGTCCATTCTGACGTCGGCACCTCGGTCATCTTGGCCAATAGCCCCTTGTCCGGCCGCGTGCGCAGATAGACGTCGCCATCGGCGTCGGTCATGACGAAGGCATGGCCCTTGCGCACCGGCTTTTCGGCCTTTTCCGGCTTTATCGGATAGAGCAGCGGCGTGCCGTCTCTTGCCGCGCGGCAGTCCGACTGCAGCGGGCAGAGCATGCACAGCGCGGATCGCGGCGCGCAGATCGTCGCCCCCAGATCCATCATTGCCTGGGCAAAGTCGCCGGCGCGCGCCGGCACAGAGGCCTGGAGGGCCGCCCAGAGTTCGTCCTTGGCCTCGCGCACCGGGACCGGCAGCGCATAATAGCGCGCCAGCACCCGGTCGAGATTGCCGTCGAGCACGGCGACCTTCTCGTCATAGCAGATGGCGGCAATGGCCGCGCTGGTATAGGCGCCAATGCCCGGCAGGCTCAAAAGTCCCGCCGCAGTCGTCGGAAACACGCCGCCATGCTCCTCCACCACCGCAATTGCGCAGGCATGCAGGTTTCGCGCCCGGGCATAATAGCCCAGCCCCGCCCATTCACGCAGCACGGCGTCGAGCGGCGCCGCGGCGAGATCGTGGACACTCGGCCAAAGGCTGGTGAAGCGGAGGAAATAGGTTTTGACCGCCGCAACGGTCGTCTGCTGCAGCATCACCTCGCTCAGCCAGATGCGATAGGGATCGGGCTTTACCCCGCCGGCCCGATCAGCGGGCGACACGCGCCAGGGCAGATCCCGCGCGTGGTCGTCATACCAGGCGAGAATTGCGGCCGCGTCGATCCGGCGCGGAGAGATGAGCTGCATGAATTCAAACTATCGAGGCGTTACAGCGGCCAGTATGGCGTCGAGCTTTTCATCGAGGCGTTCAAGCCGAAGCTCCACACCATCCAGACGGGAAACGTAGCCGTCCAGACGCCCCTCAAGCGCTGTTTCGAGGCGGGTTTCCAGATTGGCGATGGCGCCACCCAATTCGAGCTTAACCAGCGTCTCCAGATCGTCGCGAAGTTCGACGATCCGATGTTCCTGCCGAGAAAAATGCTCGGAAATAAGGGTAAAGGAGCGGCGGATCTCCCGGCTTTCGATCCGAACGGCGCGAAGTTCATCCAGCAGCTGTGCCTGCTGCCGACTTAGAAATTCGAGAGTGACTGTCTCGTCAGAGATCATGGTGTGCTCCAGTCCGAGCAATATAGGCCATTGCATGCTTATCTGCTAGTAGACCGACATGGCCGATACCACGCCCGAGCCCAAACGCCGCAACAAGACGCTCAACCTCGCCGATGTGCTGGCGGGGGCGCTCGATCCCGTGCTC
Organism: Devosia sp. FJ2-5-3; assembly: GCF_029201545.1. Lineage (NCBI taxonomy): Bacteria > Pseudomonadati > Pseudomonadota > Alphaproteobacteria > Hyphomicrobiales > Devosiaceae > Devosia > Devosia sp. FJ2-5-3. The sequence goes on from NZ_CP104007.1 coordinate 3,352,918, forward strand.
AAGAAGCGCGGCTTTGCCACGCGCGATATCATCACCCACTGGCAGGCCATCGCCCCGCGCCCTTATGATCAAATCACCATGCCCGACAAGCTGGTCTGGCCGCGCAAATCCGCAAACAGCCATGAAGGCGCCGTGCTTTATCTGCGCTGCGCGCCGGGACAGGCACTTCTTGCACAGCATGACGCCCCGGCGATCGCTGCGGCGGTGAACCGCTATTTCGGCTATGTGCTGGTTCAGGACGTCCGCCTCTCGGCGGAGCCGTTCACGCCGGGTTCAGGCCGGAAGACCCAAAAAACCAGGGAGCCGAGCCCGAGCGAAATCGCAAAGGTCAGCGAAGCGGTCGAAAAAGTGGAAGATAGCGAGCTGCGCGAAGCGCTGAGAACCCTCGGACTGGCGCTCTCCAGCCGGTCCGGCAACAAAAGGGAATGAGTGTTCACCCCCAAGTGATAATCTTGCCCACTTGCCGACACGCCGGCCTTGTGTAGTGTCGCCGTCATAAAAACCAGGAGCCTGAGACGTGAAATTCAATCGCCGTGAGACCCTTGTCCTTGCAGCCGCAGCATCGGCGCTGAGCCTATGCGGCATTTCGGCCAGCCAGGCTGCCGAAGGCGACGTGATCGACCAGGCCAAGCTGATGGCCCCAGCCGGCGGGATTGCAGACAAGATCCTGGGCAATCCGGATGCACCGGTCACCGTCATCGAATATGCCTCGCCGACCTGCCCGCACTGCGCGACGTTCCACAACACCGTCTATGAGCACTTCAAAGCCGAATATGTGGACACGGGCAAGGTCAAGTTCATCCTGCGCCCCTTCGTGCGCAACGTGCTCGACGCGGCCATCTTCATGCTGGCCGAAGCTGCCGGCGAAGCCAATTACCACAATGTCATCGGGACCTTCTTCAAGACCCAGACCACATGGGGCACCTCGGACAAGCCGCGCGACGCGATGCTCGACGTGGCCATGCAGCTTGGCTTTACCCAGGAAAGCTTTGAAGCTGCCTTGACGAATCAGGACCTGTTCACCGGGATGGAAGCCCAGCGCGAACAGGCGCTGAATGAATTCGGACTCCAGGGCACGCCGACCTTTTATGTCAATGGCAAGACGCTTTCGGGAGACAAGACGCTTGCGCAGCTCGCTGCCGAGATCGACCCGCTTGTGCCTGCCGATTTCGTCGCGCCAACCGCTGCGACCGAAGCTCCTGCGACGGACGCCATGGCTCCGGCCGGCGACGCAATGGCACCAGCCGGCGGCACAATGGCACCGGCCCCTGCCCAGCCGTAAGCTTGTCAGTCGACACGCTTGCCTGCCTGTTGGGTTCAAGCGTGCCGGCCTGACCATACACTTTATGCAGCACCTCCCCCTTGAAGGGGGAGGTTGGGAGGGGGTGCGGACGCCCCCCTATCCCGACGCCTCCTCCCCCGCCCTCCCCGCTGGCACTGGGGAAAATCCGTGAAATTCGAACGCCTCCGGCTGCACGGCTTTAAATCCTTCAGCGACGAAACCATCCTGGTCATGGAGCCGGGCCTCACCGGCATTGTCGGGCCGAACGGGTGCGGAAAATCCAATCTCGTCGAAGCCATGCGCTGGGTCATGGGCGAGAATTCCTACAAGGCCATGCGCGCTTCGGGCATGGATGATGTGATCTTTTCCGGCTCGGGCAATCGGCCGGGGCGCAACTCGGCCGAAGTGACCCTCGTCCTCGACAATAGCGATCGCACCGCCCCCGCCGCCCTCAATATTGCCGATGTGCTCGAAGTGACCCGCCGCATCGAACGCGAGCAGGGCTCGGTCTATCGCGTCAACGGCAAGGAAGTGCGCGCCCGCGACGTGCAATTGCTGTTCGCCGACGCTTCCACCGGCGCTCATTCTCCCGCCATGGTGCGCCAGGGTCAGATCGGCGAGCTGATCGCGGCAAAGCCCACGGCGCGACGGGCGCTGCTCGAAGAGGCAGCCGGCATTTCGGGGCTGCATTCGCGCCGCCGTGAGGCCGAATTGCGCCTGCGGGCAGCCGAGCAAAATCTCGAACGTGTCGAAGACGTCATCGCCCAGATCGAGATCCAGCTCGAGACGCTGAAACGCCAGGCGCGCCTCGCCATCCGCTATCGCAGCCTTTCCGGCGACATCCGGCGCGCCGAGGCGACGCTGTTTCACATTCGCTGGGTCGCCAGCCGTGCCGCCGAAAAAGAGGCCGAGGCCGCGCAGTCCGTGCTGATCCGCCAGCTCGCCGATGCCATGCACGAAGAGCATGAGGCCAAAAAGCGCGTCGACACCAGCGAGGCCGCGCTCACTCCGCTCAAGGAGCGCGAGGCGGTGACCGGGGCCGTGCTGCAGCGCTACAAGATCCTCCACGAACAGCTGGCCGACGAAGCGCGCCGCATGGACCAGCGCCGCGCCGAGCTGGAGGATCGCCTCCGCCAGATCGCCGCCGATGGCGTGCGCGAACGGCAATTGGTCGAGGAAAGCGAGGAAACCCTCGCCGCCTATGCCGAAGAGCGGGCCAATCTCGAAGCCGAGCAGGAAGAGAACCAGGCCGAATATGATGCGGCCCAGGAACTGGCCGAGGCCGCGCGGGACGCTGTCATCGCGGCGGAAGCCGAGAGCCGAAGTGCCGCCGACCGGCTTTCACAATTGCGCGCCCGCCGCGCCGAGGCGCTCCGCATGACCCAGGATGCCCAGCAAAGACGCGCCCGCCTGCAGCAGGAGCTAAGCACCGTCGAGGCCGAGATGGCAGAGATCTCGGCAACGCTCGACGCGGATGCGGCGGTGCATGAGGCCCGCGCCGCGTTGACCGAGGCGCAGGACAACGCCGAGGAGGCAGAGGAAACCGCCCTCGCCGCCGAAGAAGCCGCCATGAATGCGCAGGGCAGGCTCGACGACGCGCGCCCCCGCCTCGGCGAGCTCGACGCGCTGGTGACCCGTCTTGAAGCGGAGGCCACCACGCTCGGCAAGATGCTCAATATCGGCGCCAGCCTGTGGCCGGCAATCGTCGATGAATTGCGGGTCGAACCCGGCTACGAAACCGCACTCGGTGCGGCGCTGGGCGATGATCTCGAAGCGTCCTCGGATGCCGGGGCACCGATGCACTGGTCGGTGGCCATTGAAGGCTATGACGATCCGGCCCTGCCCCAGGGCGCCGAGCCGCTGTCGCGCTACGTCGTCGGCACCCCCTTGCTGAAGCGGCGCCTCGACCAGATCGGCCTTGTCGATCCGGCTGACGGGCCCAGCCTGATGCAGGCCCTCTGGCCCGGTCAGCGCCTCGTGACCATCGATGGCGCGTTCTGGCGCTGGGATGGACTGGTCTCGGCGGCCGACGCTCCGACCCCGGCGGCGCAGCGCCTCGCCCAGCGCAATCGTCTCGCCGAGCTGGACGAAGAAATCCTCCGCGCCAAGTCCGAGCGCAACACTTGGCGGCGCGATGTGGACAATCTCACCCGCCAGCTCGACGACGCGCGCCAGGAAGAGCGCAGCCGTCGCGAAATGTGGCGTGCGGCCCAGCATGCCATCGGTGTTGCCCAATCGTTCCTCGATACGGCACAGCGCGCCCTGGGCGATCTTGCCAGCCGCAAATCGGCGCTCGAGGAAGCTCATAGCCGTATTCTCGCCGGCCTCGAGGAAATCGAGGAGCGCCGTGCCGCCGCCGAGGACGCGCTGGCCGATGCCGATGACGAAGGCTCAGTCGCCCAGGAGGTCGAGGCCGGCCAGCGGCGCCTTTCCCGCCTGCGGGACGAAACCGAGCAGGCCCGCGCAAAACTCTCCAATCTCGATGCCGCCGCGCGCATGCGCCGCTCGCGTCTCGAACAGCTCATGCGCGACAGCACCGCCTGGCAGCGGCGTTTCGAAAGCGCAAAAGGACACCTCGCCACGCTCGACCAGCGCACCGCCGATGTCCAAACCCAGATGCGCCAGCTTGCCGATGCGCCGGATGGCTTTGCCGATCGCAAGGCCCAGCTCGAAGAGCAGATCGAGGAGGCCGCCGAAGCCCATGGCGAGGCCGGCGACCGTCTCGGCGCGGCCCAGACCCTCTGGCGCGAGGCCGAAAAGCAATTGCGCGCCGCCAGCGAAAAGCTCGCCGAAGTGCGCATCGAACTCAGCCGCATCGAAGAGCGCCTCAAGGGCAATATGGCCCAGCGCCAGCAGATCGAGCGGCAGGTCGAGGAAACGCTGGGCATTGCTGCCAACAAGACGCTCGAAGTCTCCGGCATCCGCCCCGAGGAAGCGCTACCGGCCGAACGCGTCATCGAGCAGAAGCTCGACCGGCTGAAAGCCGAGCGCGAGCGTCTGGGCGGCGTCAATCTTTCGGCGGAAAAGGAAGCGGAAGAGGTTCAGGAAAAGCGGGACACCATGGTGCGCGACCGCGATGAGCTTATTGAAGCCATCGCCAAGTTGCGCGCCGGGATTTCCGCGCTCAACCGCGAGGGCCGGGCGCGGCTCAACGAGGCCTTCGGCAAGGTGAACGCCCACTTCCAGGAGCTGTTCACGACACTGTTTGGCGGTGGCACGGCGGAGCTGACCTTTGTCGAAAGCGACGATCCGCTGGAAGCCGGGCTCGAAATCATTGCCCGTCCGCCCGGCAAGAAGCCCCAGACCATGACGCTGCTTTCAGGCGGCGAGCAGGCGCTGACGGCGATGAGCCTGATCTTTGCCGTCTTCCTCACCAATCCGGCGCCGATCTGCGTGCTCGACGAGGTCGATGCGCCGCTCGACGACGCCAATGTGGAGCGCTTCTGCAATCTGCTCGAGAGCATGCGCCAGCGCACCAATACGCGCTTCCTCACCATCACCCACAATCCGATCACCATGAGCCGGATGGACCGGCTCTTCGGCGTCACCATGGCCGAGCGCGGCGTCTCGCAACTGGTCTCGGTCGATCTCCAGACCGCCGAAAGCTTCCTCGAAGCCGTGTAGCTTCGGGGCTACGGCCTAGACGAACCAGATGCCATCCTCGATCTGGCCGGCGACATTGGCCTTGTTTTCGGCACTGTCCGAGAAATTGACCAGCACGGCGTCGCGGCCCATGCCCTTTTTCAGCCCTTCGTCGATCCAGAACGCGAACCCCGACGCGTCGGCCCCACGCTTGAGCACGTTCCGGTAGAGCAGGCCGATAAAGGCCTCGTCGGAGACGCTGGAGGCGGTGCCATAGAGCGAGGCAAATTCATTGGAGCCAATGAAATTGCTGGCTGCCCAATAGACATTGCCCTGCCCCTGATCCATCGCCTTGATCCAGAAGCCGAGGCCCTTTTCATCCGGCGTGCGGTTGAACGCCGCCTGATAGAGCCGATAGGCCTGACCGGCATTGCCGTCATAGTCGAAGGCGAGGACCGCGTCGGTGAAATTGATCCGCTCGGCCTGCATCACGATCATGTCCCAGTCGCTGGCCCCGTGGGAGATCATGTGGACGATATCGCCGCTGCGGGACACTTCCCACAAGACGGAGCGGGAGATGTCGGTGACGACGATGTCGAAGCCCGTTCCGGCATTGACGCTGAAAACCTTGCCGCTGACATAGACCACGTCATTGCCGCTCCGCGTCACGACGAGATCGCGGCCGCCACCGGCATAGATGACATCGTGCGCGCCGGTACCATGGATGATTTCGGAGGCGGCGGTCCCCCTCTGGGTCAAGGTCAGGCTCGCCTGGTCCCAGTTCCAGCTGGCAATCTGGGTGCCCTTCTGTCCCGGCGTGCCATACATGGCCTGGATGGCCTGCGCGTCCATGACGCCCAGGCGATTGTCATAGTCATTATAGGTCATGACCGTATTGGCGCCATTGTCCTTGCTGGGGTTCAGCAGCGGTTCGGTGCCGTCGTGAGGATGCTCCATGCCCAGCGTGTGGCCGATTTCATGCAGCATGACATGAAGATTCATGCCGGTTTTCTGATCGAGGAAGACCCCGTCATAGCCATAGCTGGGCGAAAACAGGGCCGGCTGGCTGCCCTTCATGTAGACACCCGAGGACGGCATGGAGCCCTGACCGGCCACCGTCCCCGCCAGTTGGTAGCCACCCGCCTCGATATCGCCCATTCCCGAAGGCACTTCGAAAAAGACGATGCCCGAGACATCCTCCCAGGTCTTGATGGCCTCGCGGAACAAGGCCCGCTCCGCGCCGGTGAGGGGACGGAAATAGTTGGGGTCGCTATATTTTACGCCTTCGATATTGGCGGGAACGACTTCGGCAAAGGAATAGGTCAGAAAGAGCGCCTTGGCCTTGATGGTCCCGCCATAGGGCTGGTTCCAGCTCGATTGGTTGCTGAACAGCGCAGTATAATCGTCGACATATCGTGCCATGATGTCCCCCGAGAGCGGCCGAAAACCTTACCGCAACCAGTGTCGAGAAATTGTTAACGTTCCGGTAATGCTGTTGTCCGGCGGGCCCCGGCAAAAAGGGTGGGCCACATGCGCCTGATGGCTTGATAGAGCGGGCCTCGGGCCAAAATATGGTGCCGGCCGGCGTCCCGCCCGGGAGAGAATCCTCCTCCATCGCCATGACTCCGCCAGAATTGAGCTGTGGACAGCATGCCGCACCCGGCCTCCAGTGGAAAAAACCCTTTTAAAACATGATCTTAATCTATCAAGGCGCGCCTTGACACCATAAGGGGGCACCACTATGTTGCGCCCGACTTAGGAGGCGCGCCCGTTTTAGCGGGTAAGGGCCGGCCAAGGGGAGTGTGCGGATGGCAAAACCGCCGGAGAACCAAGGCCAAACCGATAGCGCCACCGAGGCAACGCGGGATCTCGCATCGCGCATTGCCTTGGCCAAGCGGGAGCGCATGCTGGCGGACAACAGATCCGCGGGTGGCAATTCCGGGTCGTCGGAAGGCATGAACCGAGGCATTCGCATCGGCAGTGAATTCGTGGCGGCTGTGCTGGTCGGTGCCGTTATCGGCTATCTGATCGACCTTGGATTGGGGACCAGCCCCTGGGCCATGCTCATCATGCTGATGATGGGTTTCGCTGCTGGAATATTGAATGTCACCCGTGTGGTGGCCGAAATGAATGCCGCGACGGCAGTCCCGTTGGAGCCAAAAGACGGTTCCGACAAGGATGCCGGAAGCGGGCAATAGATTGATGACGCTTAGAGGGCTCCATGGCCGGTACTGACCCGATCCACCAGTTTGTCATCTCCGATTTGATCCCGATTCACATCGGTGACCAAGCAGCCGGCACGGCGATGAACTTCTCGTTCACCAATTCGGCGCTTTTCATGGTCGCCACCGTGGTGATCCTCACCGGTTTCATGGTGATGTCCGCCTCGCGCAACGCGCTGGTTCCGGGTCGTTTCCAGCTCATGGGTGAGCTGGCCTACGGCTTCGTGGCCAATATGTTGCGAAGTTCAGCCGGCACCGAGGGAATGAAGTTCTTCCCCTTCGTGTTCTCGCTTTTCGGCTTCGTGCTCGTGGCAAACCTGCTCGGCATGTTCCCCTACTTCTTCACCGTGACCAGCCACATCATCGTCACCGCTGCCCTCGCGTTTCTCGTGATCGGCGTCGTGATCATCTATGGTTTCTTCCGTCACGGCTTCAAGTTCCTCAAGCTTTTCGTTCCTGCCGGCGTTCCTGCCTATGTGCTGCCCATCGTGGTGCCGATCGAGATCATCTCGTTCCTGTCGCGCCCGATCAGCCTGTCGGTTCGTCTGTTCGGTAACATTCTTGCCGGCCATATCACTCTCAAGGTGTTTGCTGGCTTTGTGGTCAGCCTCAGTGCCCTTGGCGCGCTTGGCTGGCTGGGTGCCCTGCTGCCGCTCATCATGACTGTGGCAATCACGGCACTCGAACTGCTCGTCGCGGTAGTGCAGGCCTATGTGTTTGCGGTGCTGACTTCGATGTATCTCAACGACGCGGTCCACCCATCACACTAAGGCGTTGAGTCCCTTAAACGGCGGCTTTTCGCCGGAATTTTTGACCCTCGAAAGGACAAACAAATGGATGTTGAAGCCGCAAAGATGATCGGCGCCGGTATCGCAACTCTGGGTATGGCTGGTGCCGCCCTGGGCGTGTCGAACATCTTCTCGAACTTCCTGTCGGGTGCCCTGCGCAACCCGTCCGCAGCACCCAGCCAGGTCGGTAACCTGATCTTTGGTATGGCCATGACCGAAGCTCTGGGCATCTTCTCGTTCCTGGTTGCTCTGATCCTGCTGTTCGTCGCCTAATAGGTTGACGATGAATTTGCGCAGCCGGGCCTGCCCGGCTGCGCCCATTCTGTCCGGCATGTGCCGGACGCTGGATTAAACGGGACCGACCAGATGGTAACGCAAGCCTTCGCCCAAGAGGCGGAAACGCCGACCGAGGACAATGTAGAAGCGCAAGGCGCCGACGCAGTCCATGCCGATCCGACGGCCGACACGCACGCCACCACCGAAGCGCATGGGGATGCCCATCATTCGGACGTGTTCCCGCCCTTCGATCCGGCTACTTTTCCCAGCCAGTTGCTCTGGCTCGCTATTTCCTTTGCCGCGCTTTACCTGCTGATGAGCAAGATTGCCCTTCCCAAGATGGGCAGCATCATCGAAAAGCGCCAGGCCATGATCGAAGCCGATCTGGCCGCCGCCGACCAGGCTCGTCAGAAGACTGACGCCGCCATCGCCGCCTATGAGAAGGCACTTGCCGAGGCCAAGGCCAAGGCACAGGGCATCGCAAACGAGAGCCGTGAGGCGATCCAGGCTGATCTCGCTGCCAAGCGCGGCGCTGTCGAAGCCGATCTCGCCACCAAGGTCTCCACTGCCGAAGCCCGCATTGCCGCGACCAAGGCTGAAGCTTTGACCCATGTCGACGAAATCGCCGCCGACACGGCTCAGGCGCTGGTTAGCCAGCTCGTCGGTGACGTCAATGCAGACAATGTCCGCGCTGCAGTCGCCAAGGCCAAGGAGTAATCGCGATGGAATGGCTCGATAACAGCTTCTACGCCCTCGTCGGCCTGGTCCTCTTCATCGGCCTGTTGATCTATGTTGGCGTCCCGCGCGTCATCGGCAACATGCTCGACAAGAAGATCAAGCAGATCGAGACGGACATCTCCGAGGCCAAGCGCCTGCGCGAGGAAGCCGCCGCCCTGCTCGCCGAATATGAGCAGAAGCGCGTCGCTGCCGAGGCCGAAGCCGAAGGCATCATCACCGCCGCCAAGGAAGAGGCCATTCGCCTCACCGCCGAAGCGCAGGCTTCCCTGGCCGACCTCGTCGCCCGCCGCACCAAGTCGGTGGAAGACAAGATCGCCCAGGCCGAAGCCCAGGCCATCGCCGAAGTGCGTGCCCGCTCCGCCGATCTGGCCGTGGAAGCTGCCCGCACCGTGCTGAGCAACGAAATGAATGCCAAGGGCGGTCAGATCATCGACAAGGCCATCGCCGACGTCGCCGGTCGTCTGAACTAAGTCCTCTTGGTTCTCCAGATTTGAAGGCGGGCAGCAATGCCCGCCTTTTTTGTTGTTTGTTTTGTGCGCCCAGTCCCCACCGCTCCCGCACAGCGCTCCCCCAATCACCGGGCTTCCCTCGGGCCTGACCCGAGGGCCACTAACCACCCGCACAGCGCTCCAAGCTCTGTCCCGCCTCTGTGTCATCCCCGCGAACGCGGGGACCTCCGTTAACAGAGGCTCCCGCCTGCGCAGGAATGACACCGTAAACAATTGGTCAGGGCCCAAGTGCGGCCAACACCCCCAAGACCTTTCCATCCCTTCCCTCGGGTCGAGCCCGAGGGCACCCAGAGCAGACAAAAGCACTCACGCAACTCCCACCCATCCATCTCCCCCACCCCACGTGGACAATCACCAACCCCGATTGACGCCATTAAATTTCTCCACCATGGTGCCGGCGACTGCGGGAGAGATCGGCTTAGGCCGGCGCCGAAGGAGCAACCGCCCCGGAAACTCTCAGGCAACCGGACCGTAGTCGGACAAACACTCTGGAAAGCAGGTCGCTTGCGGCCTCTCCGAAGGAGCAACCGGCGCTCAGCCGGGAAATCTCTCAGGGCAAGGACAGAGGGGGCACGCATTTCCGCCAAATGGCGGAGCCTTGTCGTGTCGCCTGCCCAACCAGAGAGCGCTCCATGTCCGCGTCCGAAGCTGAAACCCTCCTTACCGTGCCGCTCAATGACCAGCATATTGCTGCGGGCGGCCGCATGGTGCCGTTCAGCGGCTATTCCCTGCCCGTTCAATATCCCACCGGCATCATGGCCGAGCACAAATGGACCCGCGAACAGGCTGGCCTGTTCGACGTCAGCCATATGGGCCCGTGCTTCCTGACCCTCACCGGCTCGACTGGCGACGCCGACAGCGACTATACAGAGATCGCCGGTATCGTCGAACCTCTGGTCTGCGGCGACATCCTCAACCTCAAGCCCGGCCAGATCCGCTACACGCTGTTCCTCAACGAGAACGGCGGCGTTCTGGACGACCTCATGATTGGCCGCTCCCCGCTCCATCCGGGCGCGCTCTATATCGTGGTCAATGCCGGGATCAAGGAAGCCGATTTTTCGCGTCTCAAGGCCGCCGCCGGCGACAGGGCCAGGCTCCAGCGCGCCGACGACAACGTGCTCCTCGCCCTCCAGGGCCCTAAGGCCGCCGAAATTCTGTCCAAGCTCGTTCCTGGCGTCTCCGAACTCAGTTTCATGACCTATTCGACCTTCCCCTGGGGTGATGAAGACCTGACCATTTCCCGCTGCGGCTATACCGGCGAGGATGGGTTCGAGATCCTCTGCTCGCCGCAGCAGGCCCCGCGCCTCTGGGAGACCCTGCTGTCCGACGAGCGTGTCAAACCAATCGGTCTCGGCGCCCGCGATTCCCTCCGTCTCGAAGCCGGCCTGCCGCTCTATGGCCACGACCTCGACGAGACCATCTCCCCCATCGAAGCCGATCTTGGCTTTGCCGTATCCAAGCGCCGCCGCGAGGCCGCCGATTTTCCCGGCGCCCAGCGTATTCTCGCCGAGCGTGAGGGAAAGCTCAGCCGCAAACGTGTCGCCCTCATCGTCGAAGGCGCGCCGGCCCGCGAAGGCGCTGAAATTCTTGATGCTGCCGGCAATGCCATTGGCGTCGTCACCAGCGGCGGTTTTGCTCCGACGCTGGGCAAGGCCATCGCCCTTGGCTTCGTGCCACCAGAACACGCCGCTATCGGCAGCAAGCTGCAAGTCTCGGTCAGGGGGCGCCTGCAGCCCGCCGAAGCCGTCGCCGCCCCCTTCGTCCCCCACAATTATTTCCGCAAGCCAGCCTGAGGCCCCGCCATGACCACGAAATTTACGCCAGACCACGAATACATCCGCGTCGAGGGTGACATCGGCACCGTCGGCATCACCGATTATGCCCAGGAGCAGCTCGGCGACATCGTCTTCGTCGAACTGCCGGCGATCGGCAAGGTGCTCAAGAAGGGCGACGAGGCCGCCGTAGTCGAGTCGGTGAAGGCCGCTTCCGAGATCTATGCGCCTGTCTCCGGTGAGGTCGTCGAAGTTAACGTTGTGCTAACGAATTCGCCCGGAACGCTAAACACTGCGTCCGAGGGCGAAGGCTGGATGTTCAAGATCCGCGTGGCCAATTCCGCCGAAATCGAGACCCTGCTCGACGCCGACGGCTATGCCGATCTGACCCTCTAAGCCCCTGAGTTTCATGCGCTATCTCCCCCACTCCGCCCATGAGCGCGCCGACATGCTCGGCGTCATCGGCGCGCCCGATATCGACGCGCTGTTCAGCGCCGTCCCCAAGGCTGCACTCAAGAATTTTGTGCTGGATCTTCCGGCACATAGCCCTGAATTTCTCGTCGAAGCGCATATGCGCGCCTTGGCCGGCAAGAACCATTCTGCCGGCGATGGTCCGTTCTTCGTCGGGGCCGGTGCATACCGTCACCATGTACCCGCCACGGTCGACCATCTTATCCAGCGTTCTGAATGGCTTACGGCCTATACGCCGTACCAGCCGGAGATCTCGCAGGGCACGCTGCAGATGCTGTTCGAGTTCCAGACGCAGGTGGCCAAGATCACCGGCATGGACGTCGCCAACGCATCGCTCTATGACGGCTCGACCGGCACGGCCGAAGCGGTGCTAATGGCCCGCAGGATAACGAAAAAGAACAAGATTATCCTCTCCGGTGGTCTCCACCCCCATTATAGGGACGTGGTGAAGGCCTATCTCAAGGACGATTCCGACCTTGTCTGCCTGTCGCCCTCGCCGCAGGGCCAGGGGGATATCTTGGATAAGATTGACGGCGACACCGCCGCCATCGTCATCCAAACCCCTGATTTCTATGGTCATTTGCGCAATATGAAGGCGGCTGCCGATGCAGCCCACGCCCAGGGTGCGCTGCTGATCGTGGTCATCACCGAGGTGGTGTCGCTGGGACTGCTCGAAGCCCCCGGTGCACTGGGTGCCGACATCGTCGTCGCCGAAGGCCAATCCATTGGTAATGCTCTCAATTTTGGCGGCCCCTACCTCGGCCTCATGGCGACGAAGAAGGAATTCATCCGCCAGATGCCCGGCCGGCTCTGCGGTGAAACCGTCGATGCCGATGGCAATCGGGGCTTCGTCCTCACCCTCTCCACCCGCGAGCAACACATCCGTCGCGAGAAGGCGACGTCAAATATCTGTACGAATTCAGGGCTTTGCGCCCTGGCCTTCTCGATCCATATGTCGCTTCTCGGCGAAGCCGGCTTCGTTCGCCTCGCCCGCCTCAACCACGCCAACGCGATCAAGCTGGCCGATGCTCTGGCCGCAATCCCGGGCGTCGAGGTCCTCAACAAGACCTTCTTCAACGAGATGACCATCCGCGTCACCCAGCCGGCCGCTTCGGTGGTCGAGCGCCTGGCCCGGCGCGGCATTCTCGCCGGCGTCCCCGCCAGCCGCCTCTTGCCGGGGGATCCGGAGGTGGAAAACCTCATCATCCTGGCTGCCACCGAACTCACTACAGACGTTGATATTGCTGCTCTTTCCGCGGCTCTGACGGAGGAACTGGCATGAGCATGAACACGCAAGGCCGCCCCACCGGCATCGGCACCGGCGGCAGCACCAATGCCTCCGGTTCGGCGCTGATCCCCGATGAACCGCTGCTGTTCGAGATCGGCGACACCGAACATTCCGGCGTCGACCTCCCCGAGGTCGAGTTTTCCAACGACCGTCTCGGCGGTTTTGGCCGCCAGACCAAGCTGGACCTGGCCGGCCTCACCGAACCCGAAGCCATGCGCCACTATGTGCGCCTGTCGCGGATGAACCACTCGATCGACAGCGGCATGTATCCGCTGGGGTCGTGCACGATGAAGCACAACCCGCGTCTCAACGAGAAAATGGCCCGTTTGCCGGGCTTTTCGGACATCCACCCGCTGCAGCCGGTCTCCACCGTGCAGGGTGCGCTGGAGCTTATGAACGAGCTCTCCTACTGGCTGATGACGCTCACCAATACCGCTGCCGTGGCGCTCTCGCCCAAGGCCGGCGCGCATGGCGAGCTCCTCGGCATGATGGCCATCAAGGCTGCACAGGAGGCCCGCGGTCAGTCCCATCGCCGCATCGTCCTCGTCCCGGAAAGCGCCCACGGCACCAATCCGGCAACCGCGGCCTTCCTCGGCTATAGCGTGAAGCCCGTGCCGGCCAAGGATGACGGCACGGTCGACGTGGAGGCTGTGAAGGCGGCGCTCTCGCCCGACGTCGCGGCGATCATGCTGACCAATCCCAATACCTGCGGCCTCTTCGAGCCCCAGGTAATCGAGATTGCCAAGGCGATCCACGAGGCCGGCGCGTTCTTCTACTGCGATGGCGCGAATTTCAACGCCATTATGGGCGTGGTGCGTCCGGGCGATCTCGGCATCGACGCCATGCACATCAACCTCCACAAGACCTTCTCGACGCCCCATGGCGGCGGCGGGCCGGGTGCGGGTCCGGTTGTGCTGTCCGAAGCGCTGGCGCCCTTTGCGCCCGTCCCCTTCGTGCGCAAGGCAGAGAACGGCCTTGAGCTGGTGGAACATGTCGAGAGCCAAGCACTGGGCCGCGTAACGGCCTTCCACGGCCAGATGGGCATGTATGTGCGGGCGCTGACCTATATGCTGAGCCACGGCGCTGACGGCCTCGCACAGGCGGCTCAGGATGCCGTGCTCAACGCCAATTACGTCAAGGCGCGTCTCGAGCACCTGTTCTCGGTCCCCTTCCCCGACTACCCGACCATGCACGAGGCCCTGTTCGACGACAGCTTCCTCAAGGACACCGGCGTCACCACGCTCGATTTCGCCAAGGCGCTGATCGACGAGGGTTTCCACCCGATGACCATGTATTTCCCGCTGGTCGTGCACGGGGCCATGCTGATCGAGCCCACCGAGAGCGAGAGCAAGCAGACCCTCGACAAGTTTTGCGACGTCATGGCCGAGCTGGCGCAGGACGCCAAATCAGGCAACAGCGCCCGGTTCACTGCCGCGCCCATGAAGGCTCCGCGTCGTCGCCTCGACGAAACGCGGGCGGCCCGCCAGCCAATCCTGCGCTGGGAACGACCGACCGAACTGCCGAAGGCAGCAGAGTAACGAAAAAGGCCCGGAGCGTTTGCACCGGGCCTTTTTTCTTGGAAGCTGAGCTTGTTACCCGCGGGTGTCGAAGCCGACCCAGATGGTGATGGTCTCACCGCCCAGATAGGGCACAGCGACATTTTCCACCACCTTGACGAATTCAGCTGACTGGGCTGGCGGAGTGACGGCTACGGGAATGGTGTATTTTTCCGAGAAGATGGCCTGGCCATCGCGCTCGACTGCAAAGCGGATCGGCGCATTGACCGAGCTTTGCGTCCCTGCAGGGCCAAGGAGGACACGGCCCGACACACCCATATTGACAGTGATGAGGCCATTGGAAACGACGCAATTGCGCGTCGTCTCGTCGATGACGCCCTGATATTGCAGCGCCTTGGGATCGCCGGTGCGGCCGCCGCCATAGTAGAACATGGCTTCGCCGCCAAGGCGGACCTTGATGGGCGGGCATTGCGTGGCGATGGCCGGAAGGGCATTGGTCTGTGCCTGCGCAACCGCAGCCGGGGTGGCCGTCGCATTCTGCAGATTGGCGCTGGAGGCGGTCGACCCGCCCCCGAACATGCTGCCCATCGAGCAACCTGCCAGCAGGGTGGCAAGGCCCGCCGAGGCGACGACACGGATCAAGGTGTTCTTGGTCATGAGCGTGCTCCCGGCTCGATTATGCATTGGCGGCTTCAAGCGCCATGAGGATCGCAGGGGCGCCGCTGGCGTTCACCCCCGGTCCATCCTCGACGAAAACATCGGACACCACACCGTCGCGCACGATCATTGCGGCGCGGGCATAGCGCGTGCCCATTCCGAAGGGTGAAAGATCCTTGGCAAGACCAAGCATCCGCGCCAGTTCGCCATTGCCGTCGGCCATGAACTCGATGGTATCGAGGGCCTCGCTGGACTCCGCCCAGGCCTTCATGACGTGTTGGTCATTGGCGGCGACGCACACGATCTTGCTCACTCCCGCCGCTCTGAGCTTTCCGGCATTCGCCAAAAACCCGGGGAGGTGATTGACGTGGCAAGTGGGTGTGAAAGCCCCGGGGACGGAGAAGAGAACCACAATCCCCTCGCCCAGGACGGCATCGCTGGTTACATCGGAAATACCGGACGCATTCACCAGCTTGACCCCGACAGAAGGGATCGCGTTGCCCCGCTCAATCATTCGTGGATGTGCCCTATACCCTCTCGGCGGCTAGGAGCCGCCATACGCCCAAAACTCTCTGCCCTGCGATATGCGGCTTTCAGCCTACATACAAGACCAGATGGTCCCTTCGCCATGGGCAGCACTATTTACTCGTCGTCGGCCCCAATCGTCCGGCTGAGCTCGAATGCTCCCATACCGGTCATGAATGTGAGCTGAACATCCTGGCCTTCCAAGCCACTATTCTCGGTTTTCTCCAGGATGGGAAGCAGCACTAGGTCTTGTTGGGGGCTTTTTTGCGGCATGCCAAAAAGCGGCTTTCCTGTCTGCGTCGTCGCGATAAGCGAAGAAATGTCGAAACCGGGGTCGGTGATCTCGACCGCTATCGCCTTCTCGTCGGGGAGAAAATCGACGTCGCCCAGGGGTTGGTCGCCACCATCCCAGGCGATCGGCGCCTGTGCGACCGCCTGGCGGAGGCGAAGCGAATTGACCTTGTCGACAGACCCCTCTTCCAGGTTGAGATCGAAGCTGGCCCGGGCGGGAACGCAGATATCGGAGCAGATGCCTAATGTGGCGCTGACTGCCGCCTCGGCTTCGGCGCCAGCCAGCGTGACCTCGATCGGCAGCACTGTGGGGCCATAATAGACATAGTCGAGATAGGAGCCCTTCTTCTCGCGGATCGGGTAGGGCCAGATCACCTGATGTCCGGATATTCCTGCCGACCCCAGGAAATCGAGACCGAGTGGCAAACCTGTATCCCCAGGAACACGCCAATAGGTCTTGGTGTCCGCCGGCATATCGATTTCGAGGCCAATGAGCGTCTTTCCTTCAGCGCTCACCGTCCCCGTTGAAATCAGGCGGATCGAAACACCGGGAGCAACCTCCTGCCACGGCGTCTCGGCCGCGCAAACGGCGAAGGGAGGGGTAACGATCAGGGCGAGCAGAAGGGGCAGGATACGCATGACCGTGGCATTAGCGCAGGAGAGCATGAAGGAATAGCTGACGCCAGTTCAGGCCTTCGTGATGGTCAATGTCAAGCGTGGAGACTTGCTGCGCTTGGCACGGCGCAAGCGGCACCCTACTATCTAGAGATGAACTCGCTCGAAGGACAATTCCTGGTCGCAATGCCCGATATGGAGGACGAACGCTTTGCGGAAAGCGTCATCCTCCTCGTGGGGCACGGGGACGATGGCGCCATGGGCTTGGTGATCAATCACGAACTCGCCAGCCTGCGCTTTTCCGACATTCTCGACGAGCTCGACCTGGGAGATCCTGACGCCGTCATCCGCTTGCCAGACATCATTCGCGACCGCGCAGTCATGCGTGGCGGTCCAGTCGAGCGGAGCCGTGGCTTCGTGCTTCACTCCGCCGACTATCACAGCGGCAATACCTACAAGATCTCGGAAGAACTGGGGCTGACGGCAACGCTTGACGTCCTGAAGGCCATCGCCTTCGGACCTGCTCCCAAGGCCGCCCTCTTCGCGCTGGGGTGCTGCGGATGGAGTCCGGGCCAGCTTGAGACCGAAATCGGCGCCAATGGATGGCTGACCGTGCCGTTCGACCGGGCGCTGCTCTTCGACGTTCCGGTCGAGGATCGCTATGACGAGGCGCTGGCCCGACTGCATATCACGAGAGCATCCCTGAGCTCAGACGCCGGCCACGCCTGAAGCCCGGACGGCCGTCAACGGCCCTGCTGCGCCATCAGCTTGCGGGCAAGCTCGGCGCCCGTCATCGCCGTGCCAAAGGCAAAGCCCTGGGCGAGCCGGCAATTGAGCTGACGGAGACGTTCGATCTCGTCGAGCGATTCCACGCCTTCGGCAATCACCATCAAGTCCAGGTCCCGCGCCAGGGCCACGATCGCCTTGATGATGGGCCCCTGGGTATGCGCAATTCCTGTATCCGTTCCCATCTTCACGAAAGCGGCTGGAATCTTGATCGTGTCGAACGGAAAGCGATGCAAATAGCTCAGCGAAGAGTGGCCAGTGCCGAAATCGTCGAGCGCCAGGCCGACCCCCAGACCATGCAACGCCTCCAGCATGTAAGCGGAATGCTCGGGATTGCTCATCACCTGGCCCTCAGTGACCTCCAGCTTGAGGCGTGACGCCAGTGCCTTATCCCTGTCGAGCAGGCTCCGCATGTCCGCCAGCATGCTTTCCGTCGCCAATTGGGTCGGCGACAGATTGACGGAAACGAAGAACTCCTCGGGAAGCCCGATGCTGTTCATCCATTCGCGTGTCTGGGTGGCTGCCTGCTCGAAGGCCAGGCGCCCGAGCTTGTCGATCTGGCCGGATCGCTCGGCCAGGGGCACGAACTCATCGGGGTTCACGGCGCCGCGCGTGGGGTGGTTCCAGCGCATCAGCGCTTCCGCACCGACGATCTGGCCGGTGATGATGTCGGTTACGGGCTGGAATTGCACATGCAACTCGCCGTCCTTCATCCCGCGTTCCAGATCTTCCTCGCTAGCGCGATTATAGGTCGAAATCGAGCGCGCCGAGGCCCGGTAGGCCTCGATGCGATCACCGCCGAGACGCTTGGCGTAGTACATGGCCAGTTCGGCGTCGCGCAGCACATCGGCCGCAGAGGCGGGATTGCTGTCGTAGATCGTGACGCCGATAGAGGCCGAAAGCGTCAGGTCGCGATCACCAAAGTTGAAGGGCGCCTTCAGTGCCTTGCGGATCTGTTCGGCGATCTCGGCGATCTTGCCGGCTGCCTGTTCGGAGGCAAGGATGACAGCGAACTGATCGCCGGTGATGCGCGCCACGGTATCGAGGGGACGGATCGCGCGGGATATGCGGCGCGACATGGCCAGCAGCACGGAGTCGGACGCAGAGTGGCCGATACGCTCCTCAAGCTCCATGAACCTGTCGATGTCGATAAGGAACACCGCCGGCTTGATACCGCCCGGCAGGCGCGCACGCTCCAGGGCGCGCTCCAGGCGATCGAGGAAAAGTTGCTTGTTAGGCAAGCCGGTAAGACTGTCGTGGACCGCGTCGTGGAGAAGGCGTTCGCGCGCTGCGCGATCTTCGGTGACGTCCTGCAGGGTTCCGACGATGCGGTTTACCTGGCCATCGCCACCAAGAACCGGCTTCACCCGCATGCGGAAACTGCGATAGGTGCCGTCATGGCCGGCGACCCGGATGTCTGACGAGACTTTGCCGCGGCGCAGCTCAACGAGCGTATCAAACGCCGTTCTAAAACGATCGCGATCATCGGGATGCACCCGGTCGAGCCAGCGCTTGATGGCGCCGCGCAGGGCACCGCGCTTTTCACCGAGACGAATGGCAAGTTCATCGCTCACGGTGACCCGATCGCGATCGATATTCCAATCGAAGACAAAGTCGCCGGAACCGGTAAGCGCCAGCGCCCGCCGCTCCACCTCGCTCAATGTGCCGATGGAGACCTGCCCCTCCGAGAAGGCATGCTGGACGGCTGTGAACCCCAGGAGCATGACCACAAGCACCAGGCCACCCCCGACGGCCGGCTGGGCGACGTCATTGCTGACCTGTCCGGAAATCACCAGCCAGGCATAAAACAGCCAGGCGATGAAGATGATCCAGGTGGGCACGAGCAGCACTGCACGGTCATAGCCACGCAGCGCCAGCAGCAAGATCAGGAAGAAGCCGGAGAGCCCCAGCATGGCCAGCACAAGACGCGAGATGGTGGCGGCGATAGCGGGCTGGAAGAACGCAAAAGCGAAAAGGGCGAGGAAAAGCGCTGCGAGGCCGAGCGCGAGATGGATGAAGCGCAAATGCCAGCGATGCAGGTTCAAATATATGAACAGGAAGCCTGCCAAGGTGGTGGCAATGCCTGCCTCCGCGGCGGCACGCAAAGGCTGCACCCCGCCCGCCGAAATCGAGAACAGGCGGCCCAGAATGCCGAAATCGATGAGGAGATAGGCCAGCACCGCCCATGCGAAGGCCGCCGTCGCCGGAAAAACACCGCGCCCCTTGACCACAAACATTATGGTGAGAAAGACGGCGGCCAGCGAGGCCACGCCGAGCACGACACCCCGGAACAGGGTGAAGGAGTTGACATAGTCGCGATAGGCGTTGGGCTGCCAGAGATAGAGCTCCGGCAAGTTGCCGGACGACAATTCGGCAACCAGCGTGACCGTCGAGCCGGGATCGAGAGTGACCTCGAAAACATCGGCCTCGGGATCCGATAGCCTGACGGGCCGGATGCCCACGCTCGGCGTTACCGCGCTGACCCGGGCCTCGCCCAAATCCGGCTGAAAGACACCGGAGCCTGGCAGGCGGAAGAACGGGGCGACAAGCAGTCGCTCGATCTGCTGGTCGCTATCGTTGCGCAGGGCGAAGAGGGCAAAGCTGGGATTGGTGCCCTGTTCGCTCGCCAAGACCTCGATGCGCCGGATGATGCCGTCCGCGTCGGGCGCCGTGGACAATTGAACGCGGCCGTCATTGCCGCGCACCACTTCGATGACTTCGGACAGATTGACGGCGTTCACGTCCTCGGGGACGGAGATGACCTCGAAGCCGCGCGCGGGCGCAAGGCCAGAGAGCGCGAAAACGAGGAAACACGCGAGGGAAAGCAAATGACGCATCAGGGGCAGCTAATTCCTGCACAAGGCTTCTTTGTGGCAGCTCTCCGCGCAATCGTGCGGTGCGGACGCGCCGTTTATTATTCGGACCTCCCTGGGGAGCGCCTCCTTGGTACGGGAGATTGCAGGCTGCGACAAGCTTTAGCGGGTGTTGCGCGCCGGCAACACCTTGGCCAAGCTAGAACGAAGGCGTGCGCCGGCCAAGCCTCAGCAGATCCCAGCGCTCGCGGGTGAGCCCCATCAGCACATGATCCTCCCAGCGCCCGTCGATCTGCAGATAGCGCTCGGCAAAGCCCTCTTCGACAAAGCCATTTTTTTCGAGAACACGCCGCGAGGCGATATTTGTGGGGAGAAAGGCCGCGTGGACGCGGTGCAGGTCGAGCGTTTCGAAGACGAACGGCATGGCCATGGAAACGGCCTCGCTCATCAGGCCCCTGCCCGCATAGCTTTGGCCCATCCAATAGCCAAGGGTAACGAACTGGGCCGCTCGCCGGCGAATATTGGACAGGGTCATGCCGCCGGCGAGCGCCTGCTTGCCGCCGGTGCCAACGAACAACAAAAACGTGTAGTCGGTCCCCTGCTCCGCCTCCAGGCGCGCCCGCTTGACGCGCATGGCAAACAATCGCCTGGTCAGGTCAGCTTCGGTCCAGCGGGGTTCGAATGGTTTTAGGAACGGCCGGCTGACGCGACGCAGTTCGGCCCATTCTTCATAGTCCCGCATCTGCGGCAAACGCATGCTCAAGCGCTTGCCGCGAAGTTCGACTAATGGCGCCGGAGAAGACCAGGGCCACTGCATGGGGTCAGCGCCGAAGCCTCTCGCCGATGCTCTCGACATCGGCCAGGCCGCTGATCGGCCCAATACCCGCAAGAGTGGGCGTGCCGGACGTAAAAATCTGCTCGGCAACTTCGCGAACGCGCTGGGCCGTGATCCGGTTGATCCGCTCAACCGTCTCCTGCATCGGAATGGTGCGACCCCAGAGGATCTGTTGGCGCGCCAATTGCCCGGCGCGAGCCGAGGGGCTTTCGAGCGACATCAACAGGCCAGCGCGAATCTGATTGCGCACACGGACCACTTCCTCTTCGGAAATGGTTTGTGCGGCACGGCGCAGTTCGTCGATGACAACCGGAATCAGTTCGGGGACCTCATCCTCCCCGGTGGCCGCCGCAACGCCGAACACCCCGCTATCGGCGAAGGCCCAGTGGAACGAATAGACCGAATAGCAGAGGCCGCGCTTCTCACGCACTTCCTGGAAGAGACGCGAACTCATGCCGCCGCCCAGAACGGATGCGAGGACCTGAGCGGCATAAAAACCGTCGGAATTATAGGCCCGACCCTCAAAACCAAGCACGATATGGGCCTGCTCGTGGTCGGAAACGAGACGTTCCTGGCCGCCCCTATATTCCGCGCGCTGTGGCGCCGGCGCGCCGTTCGGCGCCAGATCTGCAAAGCGTTCCCGCGCCACTTCCACGAGACCATCGTGGTCCACATTGCCCGCCGCTGCGAGGACCATGTGGTCACCCACATAGTTCCGACGCATATATTTGCGGACCATTTCGGGAGAGAAGTCCCGGACCGAGTCGACTGTACCCAGAATCGTGCGTCCAATCGGCTGCGAGGGAAACGCGGCTTCCTGGAAGAGATCGAAGACATGGTCATCGGGATTGTCGCGCGCCGCGCCGATTTCCTGGACGATAACCTGCTTTTCGCGGGTCATCTCGTCCTCATCGAAGGTAGAATTCTGGAGGATATCGGCAAGGATATCGGCAGCAAGCACCACGTCGTCCTTGAGGACGCGCGCGAAATAGCCGGTATGCTCAATCGACGTCGCGGCGTTCAGGTCCCCACCGACATTCTCGATCGACTCGGCGATCTCCAAGGCGTTGCGAGACTTGGTGCCCTTAAAGGCCATGTGCTCGAGGAGGTGGGAAAGGCCGTGCTCGGCCTTTCGCTCGGACCGCGCGCCTGCCTTTACCCACACGCCAAGCGAGGCGCTTTCGAGATGGGGCATGTCGTCGGTCAGCACAACCATGCCGTTGTCGAGGGTCGTCGATTGTACGCTCACACTCGTTCTCCTGAGCCAACGGTACGAAGCACCGTCACTCCCATAAAGTGGTTTCAGGCCGCGCGCGTGCGCGACGAGATGAAGTCTTCCAGCGCCCTCTGATCGTTGGGCAATACGTCCAGCCGCTCCGGCCGTTGATAAAGATCGCCGAGCCAATCAGGCAAGGCAGGATTTGTTCCTGCGGCAGCGGACACTGCTGCCGGGAATTTGGCAGGATGGGCGGTCGCCAGCGAGATCATCGGCGTCCCCGCCTTGATCTCGTGACGCGCAACCCCAACGCCAACCGCAGTGTGCGGATCGAGCAGATAACCAGCTTGGCGCCAAGTCTGCAAAATGGTGGCGCTGGTCTGGGCCTCGTCGGTCGTGCCCGCCGAGAATTCGCGCCGTATGGCAGCGATGGATTGCTCGGGAAGCTCAAAGCCGCGCGACTGCTTCAAGGCGGCCATCATCCGGCTCACGGCAGTGGCATCCCGACCCACCGATTCAAACAACAGACGTTCGAAATTGGAGGATATCTCGATGTCCATCGACGGGCTGATCGTAGGCGAAACACCCGACATTTCGTAACGGCCCGTATCCATCGTCCGCCGCAGGATATCGTTGGCATTGGTGGCGATCACCAGCTTTTCGATCGGCAGGCCCATGCGCTTGGCGCAGTAACCGGCAAAAACGTCGCCAAAATTGCCGGTGGGCACGGTAAAGCTTACCGGCCGATGCGGAGCGCCAAGGGACACTGCGGAGGTGAAATAGTAGACGATCTGGGCGACGATACGGCCCCAATTGATGGAGTTCACCCCGGAGAGGCGAACACGGTCGCGGAAGGCGTGATGATTGAACATCGCCTTCACGGCATCCTGGCAGTCGTCGAAGGTCCCTTCGACGGCAATGTTATGCACATTGGTGTCGAGCACTGTGGTCATCTGCCGACGTTGCACTTCGGAGGTGCGGCCCTGCGGATGGAGGATGAAGATGTCAGTCGTATCACGGCCGCGGAAGGCCTCGATTGCAGCCGAGCCGGTATCACCCGAGGTAGCCCCGACAATTGTCGCCTTTAGGCCGCGCTCGGTCAGGATGTGGTCCATGATGCGGCTGAGGAACTGCATGGCGACGTCTTTGAACGCCAGTGTCGGCCCATGGAAGAGCTCGAGCACGAAATGGCCCGGCTCAAGCTCGATCAGCGGCGCAACGGACGGGTGGCGAAACGAAGCGTATGCGCCGTCGACGATCTTGCGCAGCGCCGGTGGGGGAATCTCATCGCCCGTAAAGCGCGAGATGATGTCGTAAGCGACTTCCGCGTAGGGCCGACCGGCAAAGGCGGCAATTTCATCAGAGGTGAACTGCGGCCAGGACGCGGGAACGTAGAGTCCGCCATCAGAAGCAAGACCGGCCAAAACTGCGTCGGAGAAGCCTAGCGCTGGCGCTTGGCCGCGCGTTGAAACAAACTGCATCGGGTGGAGGAGCCCTCTTGGAATTGTCGCAACCTAGTCAAAGCACGGAAAAGCCGCAAGCTTCCGCATGCTTTCACTTTGCCAGTGGCCGCCGCTGGCGCCAGAGCCAAAAGCCGACCATGACCACGGCCACGATGGAAAAACCGTACCACGTCAGTGCGTAGCCGAAGTGATTATTGGGGAAGCTGATGACCGTCTCGCCAGCTTGGGGGAGATCGCCGGGTGCCCCTGCCGGCAAATCGACATAGAAGGGCGCGATCGGAGCAAGGTTCGGATCGACCATCTTGGCAAGGCGCGCTGGATCACGCACCCACTCGATCCGATCCGACATATTTGGCTCGGGCGTCATCATGCCCGCCGCCTCGGCCGTACGGAACAGGCCGGTTATCGTCACGGTGCCAGGATCCTCGCCATGGAGGTCTCCCAGTGCGGCGGCCTCCTGGAGTTGCGTAGGCACAAATCCGCGATTGACGAAAACCGTGCCACCCTGCTCGAGCTCGAACGGGGTGACAACCCAATAGCCGGGACCACCATATTGGCCGTTGGCATTGGACAGGCTGGTAAAGACCGTGACGGTCTGGGTGTAGCGATAGGCGCCGGTCAGGGAAACGGGCTGGAAAACCAGCTGCTCGTAATCGAGGGCTGACCATTCTTCCGCAGTCGGAACCGGGATCGCCGGAGCGGTCAACCGTGCATCGACGGCCGCCACGAGCGCATCCTTTTCAGCGAGGCGCTGCATCTGCCAGGAGCCGAGGAAGGCACACACGGCCGCGAGGATCAGCATCAGCACCGCAAAGAGCCAATCGGTCCAGCGCAGCGAGCGGGTGGTAGTCGCGGTCATTGGTGTCCCTCATGGGCATCATTGCTGAATTGGAGATTGACCAGGACGCCCTTGAACGGGGGCAGGAGCGCCAGGCAGAGGAGGAGCGTGACCGGTATCCAGACCAGGAGGTGCACCCACGGGGCCATGGGGATGACCGAGCCAACAGCCAAGGCGAGAATGATGACCAGGGGCGCGACGAGGAAAATCACGAATACGGCTGGTCCGTCGCCACTGTCGGCGAAGGCATAGTCGAGACCGCAGCGGGCGCAATTCGGCGCAAGCTTGAGGTAGCTCGAGAACAGTGACCCCTTGGCGCAGCGCGGGCAACGGCAAAGAATGCCGGTCAGGATTGGGCTGGATGCCGCCATGAGCGCCTCCAATGAGAAAGGGGGCGCAGCAGATGCTGCGCCCCCGAAAGATCCCCTGCTCGGGGCTAGTGGTTGAGCGCTACGCCCCAGCTGCCCCACACATAGATGGAAGCGAACAGGAAGAGCCAGACAACGTCCACGAAGTGCCAGTACCAGGCTGCAAATTCGAAGCCGAGGTGACGCTCGGGGGTGAAGTGACCAGCCTGCGCACGGAACAGGCACACGGCCAGGAAGATCGTGCCGACCAGAACGTGGAAGCCATGCAGACCCGTCGCCATGACAAAGGTCGCGCCATACATGTTGCCGGTAAAGGAGAAGCCGGCATGGCTGTATTCCAGCGCCTGAACAAAGGAGAAGAGAACGCCCAGAGCGACGGTCAGGGCCAGGCCCCAACGCAGACCCTGGCGGTCATTTTCCAGAAGGGCGTGATGCGCCCAGGTCACGGTCGTACCGGAGGTCAACAGAATGAGGGTGTTGAACAGCGGCAGGTGGAACGGATCGAACACTTCGACCCCGGCAGGAGGCCAATGACCGCCCGTGGCGGCAACGCGCGCATATTGCTCGACGTCGTCGAGACGGAAGAAGCCGTCGAAATAGGCCCAGAAGAAGGCTGCGAACAGCATCACTTCCGAGGCAATGAAGAGGATCATGCCGTATCGATGGTGCATCTGCACCACGGGGGTGTGATCAACGCCATTATTGGCTTCCTTGATCACATCGGACCACCAGCCGTAGAAGGAATAGAGCACACCGGCGAAGCCGATGGCGAAGATCCACGGGGTCCAGTCGCGCATCCAGAAAACGACGCCGACCATCATCACGAGGACAGCGGCCGACATCACAACGGGCCACGGGCTCGGCTCTACCATGTGGTAGTCATGGTTCTTTTCAATCGCGGCCATGTTCAGCTTCCCTCATTCTCTGAAGCGTAGAAGGTATAAGAGAGAGTAATCTCTTTGATCGTGTTGAGTTCGGGGTTGTCGTCCAGATCCGGATCGACAAAGAAGACGATCGGCATTTCGACCGTTTCCCCAGGCTGGAGTGTCTGCTCGGTGAAGCAAAAGCACTCGATCTTGTTGAAGTAGATACCAGCCTTGTCCGGAGAGACGTTGAAGATCGCCTGACCGGTCACTGGCTTGTCGGATGTGTTGGTCGCGAGGTAGTGCACCGTGTCGACCTGACCGATGCGATCGGTGATCGGCGCAGCGGCCTTGACTGTCCAGGGAAGCGCATTTTCGACGTTGACGTCGAAGCGCACTTTCATCTCGCGTGCAATGACGCCCTTAGGATTGGCATCGGCGACCTGAGTGGTCCCGCCATAGCCGGTCACCTGGCAAAACAGCTGGTAGAGCGGAACAGCCGCAAAGGCGAGGCCAACCATGCCGGCAGCAAGGCCGAGCAGGACCAGGCCTGTCTTCTCGTTGCGTCGGGGCTGCGGCTGAAGGATTTCAGTGCTCATTACAGCATCCGGTCGAACAGCGCCGGGCCCATCTTGACCAGGGTCAGCACGTAGAAGGTAACGGCAAAGAGCAGCAGGGCCGCAGCCAGGGCGATCGAACGGGCGCGACGGCGGGACGGACTAGGCGCCACCGGTGAGGGGTTCCCTGCGGGCAATTGATCGGTATGGCTGGCCATCTCACAACACTCCTAGGCTGATGACGACGTGGTCTGCGAGCAAGGCCATGAAAAGCACGAAGAGATAGCTCAGCGAATAGGTGAAGAGCTTGCGTGCAGCCTTGCGCATATCGACCCCGTCCGGCGCACGCAGAAGGCGCAACGCGAGGAAAATGAAACCCACTCCCGTGGCAGCGGCAACAGCGCCATACATCAGGCTCGAGAAGCCCAGGATGACCGGCAGCAGCGAGCTCAGCGCCAACAGAACCGAATAGACAAAGATCTGACGCTTGGTCGAGGCGACGCCGGCAACATTGGGCATCATCGGAATGCCAGCGGCGCCGTAGTCACCCTGCTTGTAGAGCGCCAGAGCCCAGAAATGGGGCGGCGTCCACAGGAAGATGATGAGGAAAAGCGCAAAGCTGTCGAGCGTGATCGATCCAGTGACCGCCGCCCAGCCGACCATGGGCGGGAAGGCTCCAGCAGCGCCGCCGATAACGATGTTCTGGGGCGTCGATCGCTTCAGCCAGATCGTATAGACGACAGCGTAGAAGAAGATGGTGAAGGCCAGGAATGCTCCCGCGACCCAATTGGTCGCAAGACCGAGGAGAGCAACGGAAAAGGCAGACAGGATCAGGCCAAATGCCAGGGCTTCGCCCTTGGTAACGCGGCCGGCCGGAATGGGGCGGTTGATCGTTCGGCTCATGATCGCGTCAATATCGGCGTCGTACCACATATTGAGCGCGCCGGAGGCGCCGCCGCCGATGGCAATCGCCACGATGGCGATGAGCCCGATGATCGGATTGATTTCACCGGGAGCGATCAGCATGCCCACAAGGGCGCAGAAAACCACAAGCGACATGACGCGCGGCTTGAGGAGAACAAGGTAGTCGCCCACCCGTGCTTCGCCCGTCAGAGCGGGCGCATCCTTCATGCTGTCCATGTATGCCACTTGCGTTTCCTTCATGTTGCGGACCGCACAGGGCGCGCTCCGCGGAGAGTGTATAAGTCCGGCCGCTTAGTGCGCCTTGGAGGAGTCGATCTGCGGCAGGGTCGAGAACTGGTGGAACGGCGGAGGCGAGCTCAGCGTCCATTCCAGGGTCGTCGCACCGTCGCCCCACGGATTGTCGCCGGCCGGGCGCTTCTTACGGCTGGCTTCCCAGGTGGCGTAGAAGAAGATGATCATTGCCACGAAGGTCACGTAGTAGCCGATGGAAGAAACACGGTTCCACAGGGTGAAGGCATCCGGGTAGTCGATATAGCGACGCGGCATGCCGGCGAGGCCGAGGAAGTGCTGCGGGAAGAAGATCAGGTTCACGCCGACGAACATGGTCCAGAAGTGCAGCTTGCCCAGGAACTCGGAGTACATGTAGCCGAACATCTTGGGGTACCAGTAGTACCAGCCAGCAAAGATCGAGAACACGGCACCAAGCGAGAGCACGTAGTGGAAGTGCGCGACCACATAATAGGTGTCGTGCAGCATGCGGTCTGCACCAGCATTGGCCAGCACCACACCCGTCACACCGCCAACGGTGAACAGGAAGATGAAGCCGATAGCCCAGAGCATCGGAGTGCGGAAGGTGATCGAGCCACCCCACATCGTGGCAATCCACGAGAAGATCTTCACGCCTGTCGGCACGGCGATAACCATGGTCGCTGCAGCGAAGTAGCGCTGAACGTCGAGGCTGAGGCCCGTGGTGTACATGTGGTGGGCCCACACGACGAACCCGACGAAGCCGATGGCAACCATGGCGTAGGCCATGGCCATGTAACCGAAGACCGGCTTGCGGCTGAACGTTGCCACGATGTGGCTGACGATGCCGAAGCCCGGCAGGATCATGATGTACACTTCGGGGTGACCGAAGAACCAGAACAGGTGCTGGTAGAGGATCGGGTCGCCGCCACCTTCTGGGGAGAAGAAGCTCGTGCCGAAGTTACGGTCGGTCAGCAGCATGGTGATCGCGCCAGCCAGAACTGGCAAGGCGAGCAGCAGCAGGAAACCGGTGACGAGGACGGACCATGCGAACAGCGGCATCTTGTGGATGGTCATGCCAGGCGCGCGCATGTTGAGGATGGTGGTGATCAAATTGATCGCGCCGAGAATGGAGCTGACGCCTGCAACATGCAGAGCCAGGATCGCGAAATCCAACGCCGGGCCGGGGTGACCGGAGGTCGAGAGCGGCGGATAGACGGTCCAGCCGCCACCGAAGCCGGTGGTGCCCGGAGCGCCTTCGAAGAACAGGCTGAGCAGCAGCAGGATGAACGCCGCCGGCAGCAGCCAGAACGCGATATTGTTGATACGCGGGAACGCAGTATCAGGCGCGCCAACCATGAGCGGGGCAAAATAGTTGGCAAAGCCGCCCATCGTGGCCGGCATGACCATGAAGAACACCATGATCAGCGCGTGTGCCGTGGTGAACACGTTGAACATCTGCTTGCCGGCATCGATGGCTTCGCCGCCGCTGACACCATACACCATGGCCGCCAGGCCGTGGAAAATCTGGATACCGGGCTCCTGGAGCTCCAGGCGCATCACGCCCGACAGAAGGCCGCCAACGATACCCGCCACGATCGCGAACACCAGGTACATGATACCGATGTCTTTGTGGTTGGTCGAAAACAGCCAGCGACGCCAGCCGGTGGGCGTGTGGTGGTCGTGTGCGGCGTGATCATGCCCAGTGGCATGGGCCTCGAGGTGAGCTGTATTGGCCATTAGTTTTTCCCCTGACCCTATGACTTACTGGACCGCCGCCAGTGTCGTGACTGCGCTGGCGTAGTCACGGCTTTCCTGGAAGGCCGTCATGAAAGTTTCGTATTCTTCGGCGGTCACAACGCGAACGGCGATGGGCATGTAAGCATGGTCCTTTCCGCACAGTTCGGAGCACTGGCCATAGAACATGCCGGTCTCGCGCGAATTGAACCAAGTCTCATTGAGACGGCCCGGAACGGCGTCAACCTTGATGCCGAACGACGGCACCGCGAACGCATGGATCACACCCGATGGGCTGGCAGTGATCTGGAGGCGAACGGTGGTGTTCACGGGAACGACGAGTTCGTTGTTCACGGCGAGAAGGCGCGGCTGATTGGGCTTGAGCGCCGCAATTTCCTCGTCGCTGAGGATGTTGCTGTCGAAATAGACACCTTCATCGACATATTCATACGTCCAATACCACTGCTCACCGGAGACCTTGACGGTCAGGGCAGCGGCCGGAACCTCGACATCACCAAACGAGAAGATGTTGGCGCCGAGATATTTACGCTCGCCATCGGGCACGGTCATCTGGTCGGACAGCACGCCGAAGGACGGCACGGCAATGATGATCAGGACAATGATCGGCAGTACGGTCCACACCACTTCGATGAGGGTGTTGTGCGTAAAGCGCGCAGGAACCGGGTTGGCCTTGGCGTTGAAGCGAACCACAACGATCACAAGAAGAACCAGGACCAGCAGGACGATGGCCGAAATGGCCCACATCAGCGGACCGTCATGGAACGCCACAATGGAGTCCATTATCGGCGTAACCGATTCCTGCAAGTGAATCTGGCCCGGCGCTGGATGCCCCTTGCCCACTTCCTGGGCTGCAGCCATCGCTGGCGCCAGCGCCAGTGACGCCGCAAATACGGCTCCCAACTTCCTCATGATCTGACCGGTCACCATAAATCCCCTATCGACTTGTTCTGGCGGCATGCACCGAGAAGGAGAGGGGAACAATAGCGGCATAGCTAACGCCGCCCCGACTCAACCTCGGAGCGCAAAACTCATTCGGAGCTAAACCACATTGAAGTGCGGGAGTCTATTGCGGCGTAAAAGCGCGGCGCTGCGGCAAATTGCTGCCTTCGGGGGGGATTGCCTCATGCACGCCGTACTCATCGGGACAAAATAGAGTAGGCTGGGCTTGGTTGACAGGCCTAAAGCTCTGACTGAAACAAAACAATGCGCCTGAAGCGTGCCCGATTCGGCAGGAGAAATGACAGAGTGATGGACATTGCTAAGCGGCTGGCTGGTGTTGGCGCGATTCTCACAGTTTTGATGACCGCATCTCCCGCCCTGGCTCAGGGCACGGTTCGAGCGGAATATGGCGACTGGCAGATGAGTTGCGACACCCCGCCCGGTGCGAGCTTCGAGCAGTGTGCGATCATCCAGAATGTCCTGGCCGAGGATCAGCCCAATGTGGGTCTTTCGGTGATCGTCCTGCGCACGGCAGACCGCGAGGCGCGCCTCCTGCGCGTGCTGGCGCCGCTCGGCGTCCTGTTGCCCAATGGGCTGGGCCTCAATGTGGATGGCACGGATATGGGCCGCGTCGCCTTCGTGCGCTGCCTGCCCAATGGCTGCATTGCCGAGGTCGAGCTCGACGATGACCTCATCAAGGTCCTCTCCGACGGCACTGACGCTATTTTCGTGGTGTTCAAGACCCCAGAAGAAGGCGTCGGCATTCCGGTTTCCCTGGACGGTTTTTCCGAGGGCTTTGCCGCCCTGCCCTGAGGGAGTATCGACCTTGACCGAGGAACGCCGCAAAACCTTGAGACGCCGCACCCTCAAGGGCGGCAAAATCGTCATCAACAGCGGCTATTCCACCTTTGACTGTTCGGTTCGGAACCTGTCCGACGAGGGCGCTAAACTCATCGTCGCCGGCATCATCGGCATTCCCGACCATTTCGACCTGGCGATGGATGACGGGCGGCGGTTCAGCTGCGCAGTCATCTGGCGCACCGAGGTGGAAATCGGCGTCAAGTTCCTGAGCCTGCCCTCATAAAAAAACCGGGCAAGTGCACTGCACTGCCCGGCAAGTCGTCAGGAAACAGACCGAAGGCAAATTCGGCCTGGGAGATGGAACGAGCACTACGTGTCCGAACCAACAGAATGGCGGTGACCGGAATTGTCCACCGCAAAGGGTAATTTCAGCTCCGCGCCGATCGCGCCCGGGCCGCGTTGAGCACCATGCCCGCGCTGCGCCCCTTTTCAGCCCTCATCGCCTCAAGAATGTCAGACCGGGTGACACCGAGATCGCGCAGCCGCGCACTATCGAGTTCGAGCAGGCTTGAGAGGGCTTTGCGCTGACGACGGCGAGCGATCTGCCTCGCCAAAAAGGCGACCAGCGTGCGAACAGGGTTTGCGGGCGTTGCGGCCGCAAGTGACCGCTCGCCGGGAAGCGAGAGAGCCATTTCAGATCTCCAAAAGAGCGGCAGGGACGACCGGCGCACCTGGGCCATAGCGCGTGCCTGCGTTGATGGAAAATGGATATCGCGCTGGACATCCATTCGTCCAACAAATAGATTTCATCTCGCCAATCAATCCGCGTGATGAGGCCGAAATGACTGCCCCGCTCGATCTCGACCAATTGCAGAGCTTTTGCGCAATTGCCGACTGTGGAAGCTTTACCGAGGCTGCGCGCCGCGTGAACAAGACGCAGTCCGCTGTCTCCATGCAGATCAAGCGGCTGGAAGAGCGGCTTGGCCAAATCCTGCTTCTGCGCGACGGACGCAGCGTTTCCCTGACTCATCATGGAGAAGTGCTCTACGAGCGCGCCCGCAAAATGCTGCGCACCAATGCCGAGATCCTCGATCATTTCTCCGAGGGGGACCTTGCCGGGTCGATCCGGTTTGGCGTGCCCGACGATTATGCCGTGCGTTTGCTACCGGTGATCCTGTCGAGCTTCCAGCGCACACACCCAAAGATTGCCGTGGATGTCTCCTGCATGGCCTCGGAACTGCTGCTGGAGGGCATGCGGGCCGGACGCTACGACCTGATCGTCTTCACCCAGGGCACGGGGCACAATTTCGGCGAACTGTTCCGCACCGAAAAGATGTTCTGGGTGTCGAGCCATGGCGGTCGTGCGCTCGCCAGCGAACCGCTGGCCATTGCCTGCGGGCCCAATTGCTGCATCTGGCGCAAGGACGCCCTCGAGGCCCTGGAGCGGACCGGCAAGGACTACCGCGTCGCCTACACGTCTTCGAACGCCACGGCCATCTCCTCGGCCGTGCTGTCCGATCTGGCCGTCGGGTTCCTGCCGGAAAGCGCTCTCCAACCCGGCATGCGGGTTGTTTCGGAGGAACATGGTTTGCCCACGCTCGGGGACGCACAGATCGCCCTGATGCGCTCCAGCCACGCCTATGGAGGTATCTACGACGCCCTGGCCAATCACATCGTGCAGTCGATGGGCAATCTCGAGCAGATGGACACCGCCGTGGCGGCAGAGTGATCATTCCGTTCTCTGTCCGCACTTGACCGAAGGCGGCAATTCGACCACCAACGAGCCATGGCCGATATCCTTTCCAATGCTGCCGAGTTCACAGTTTCCGAGATTGCCCAGGCGGTAAAGCGCACCGTCGAGGACGAGTTCGGCCATGTGCGGGTGCGCGGTGAAATCTCGGGTTATCGCGGACAGCATTCGTCGGGCCATGCCTACTTCACCCTTAAGGACGACGCCGCCTCCATCGACGCGGTGATCTGGAAGGGAAGCTTCGGGCGGCTGACCTTCAAACCCGAAGAAGGGCTTGAAGTCATCGCCACCGGGCGACTGACCACCTTCCCGCGATCGTCCAAATACCAGATCGTCATCGACAATATCGAGCCTGCCGGCGCCGGTGCGCTCATGGCTCTCCTCGAAGAGCGGCGCAAAAAGCTGCTCGCCGAGGGACTGTTCGCGCGTGAACGCAAGCGCCCCCTGCCCTATCTGCCTCGCGTGATCGGGGTGATCACCTCGCCGACCGGCGCGGTGATCCGCGATATTCTCCATCGCCTCGCCGATCGTTTCCCGAGTCATGTGCTGGTCTGGCCGGTACGCGTGCAGGGTGAAGGCTGTGCGCCGGAAGTGGTCAACGCGATCGAGGGGTTCAACGCGCTACTGCCCGACGGCGCTATCCCCCGCCCGGACCTCCTGATTGTCGCCCGCGGTGGCGGCTCGATAGAGGATCTTTGGGGGTTCAACGAGGAAGCCGTCGTTCGGGCCGTCGCCGCATCGCAGATTCCGGTCATTTCGGCCGTTGGGCACGAGACCGACACAACGCTGGTCGACTATGCTTCCGACATGCGGGCGCCGACACCGACCGCGGCCGCCGAGGCTGCCGTGCCGGTGCGCGCCGAGCTCATTGCCTATGTGGACGACCAGGGAAACCGTCAGCGGCAGGCCGCCCGCCGGAGCCTTGCGACCCTCCGAGACCGACTTCGCGCCGCAGGTGCGGGTCTGCCTCGCCCTGCCGAACTCGTCGCCACGCAGCGGCAAAGCCTGGACCTGGCGGCGAGCGAGCTTTCAGGGGCATTGCGCCATTTCGTCCAGTCGCGACGGCTGGCGTATTCCCAGCTTGCCAGTGCGGTGCAGCCACGGCTCGTCCGGCAGCGCCACACCGAACTCGGCGACAAGCTGCGCAATTTCCAGCACCGCTCGGATGCGGGCCTGGCCAAGACCATAGAGCGCGCTCGACTGACCTGTGACCCCACAACATTACGGCTTGAGCGCAGCATGGCACACTCGCTCGAAGGCAAACGAACGGCGCTCGGACGGCTATCGCCGCGGCTTTCCACCCAGCCCCTCAAGGCGGAACTACGCCATGCCCAGGGGCAGCTTGCACCCGTGGCCGCGCGCCTTGCGAAGGGGGCCATCTCAATTATTCCCGAGCGCCGCCATGGTCTCGAACAGACGGGAAAGCTGCTCGCTAGCCTGGGCTATCGGAACGTGCTCGCGCGTGGCTATGTGCTGGTTCATGACGAAAAGGGCGGACTGATCACGGAAAAATCGGCGCTGCAGCCTGGCGATCTACTGCAGCTGACTTTTGCCGATGGCGATATCGGGGCGTCAGTTGCCGGCGCCCCTCCCGCCAAGCGCAAGGCATCCCGTTCACCATCGGACGACGGGTCGCAGGAAAGCCTCTTTTGATCGGGGCCATTGCGCCTTATATCGGTCCCTGAAGACAAGGAGCCAGGCGATGAACATCTTCGACAAGGGTTTTGCGCCGGCCGAGGCAACGCTGCGCTATCTCGATGGCGACTATGTGGTGCTCAAGCCCGGCAGCTTCGTGCGCTGCGCCATATCCGGAAGGCCAATACCTCTCGATGAGCTGACCTATTGGAGCGTCGACCGGCAGGAAGCCTATGCCGATGCCGCAACCGCGCACACCGCGTTCGAGCGCTTCGGCCGGGGCAAATAAGAGTGTCGGGGACGGCGGCGCGTCGACGCTACCTCGTCATTTCCAATGGTCACGGTGAGGATGCAATCGCCGCAGCGCTGGTGAGGCGCCTGGCCGACGAAGCGAGCGTCGAGGCCTACCCCATGATCGGCGGCGGCAAGGCCTATGACGGGGTTTGCGCCATTGTCGGCCCCCGCGCGACGCTCGCCTCGGAAGGCTGGCGCAACGTCAAGGGCTCGCTGCGGCGGGACATCGTCAATGGCGGCATCATGACCGTGCCACCTGCCCTCAAATTTCTCCGCTCGATCCGGAGCCGATATGACCGGATCATCGTCGTCGGTGACATGGTCGGCGTGCTGGCGTGCCTCGCGACAGGCAATCGCGATCTCTTCTACATCGATGTCTATAAGACTGGGGCCGCGCGACTCTATTCGGCCCTCGAGGCCTGGGCGATTTCCAGGAGTTGCTCAACCGTGTTCTGTCGCGCCCAGTCGCTCGCCCAATTGCTTGTCGACCGCGGCGTCGATGCGCGATGTGCCGGCAATCTCATGATGGACGCGGTTCCGCGTGGTGAATACGACGCCGGGGCACGACGTCAGATGCCGCTCGGGGTCACGCTTCTGCCCGGCAGCCGCGCCCTGACCGGGGAGAGCTTCGCCCTCCAGATCGGTGCGCTCCGCACGCTGCCACCGCTCCAACGCCCGGATGTTTTCGTTGCCGTTGCGGGGAGCGTCAATGTCGATGAACTGGCACGCATTTCCGGGCTGCGCCGCACCAGCATGCTCAGCGGTGAATCGGCAGATCTTGGTCAATTGAGCGATGGCGACCTGACGGTCCACATGGCCCGTGGCGTTGCGATGGGCAATCTGATCGAGGCCTCGGACCTCGTTCTCAGTCAGGCCGGCACCGCCACGGTGCAATCCCTGGGGATGGGACGGCCGGTCATTACCTTCGTCAATTCCCGCGATCGCCGCTCGCGCTTTGCCGACGAGCAAAATCTCTTTGGCGAGGCAAGGACGGTCGTGGAGGCAAGCGTGTCAGAAGTCGCCTCGACGTTGCAGAAACTGCTTGAAGACGCCCCGGAGCGCTCCCGGCGGGCGCAGATTGGCCGGGAACGCATTGGCGGGCCAGGAGCGATGGAGGCAATCCTGGCCGCGCTGCGGGAGCGGAACTAAGGCGCCGCGGCTTTTGCGCCCCAGACTCAGGCGCCCGCTACTGCCGGGTCGAGAAGGCGATGCAGGTGGACGATGAAATAACGCGTCTGGGCGCTATCCACGGTCATCTGGGCCTTTTGCTTCCAGGCGACATAGGCGGAAGCGTAATTGGGATAGATTCCGACGATATCGACCTTGTCGAGATCGGTGAACGTCACACCATCCAGGCTCGAAAGCTCGCCACCGATCACAAGGTGCAGAAGTTGTTTTTCGTTTTCAGCCATCGGTCATGTCCGGTCTATTAGGGGGTAGAGGGTTCGCTGCTTTCATCGATCACGGCCGGGCAGCCGTAGACTTTGATAAGCGCCGCATGAACTAGGGGTTTTAGGCTCATGTCGGCCAGCGCCGCAAGCGCCCCATGACGCACATCTCGTCTGTTAAATTGTGGGAACCCGACGCAGACGTCGGCGAAATCGAGACCGGATTCCCGAAGAATGAGGGCCGCGGCGGCAATATCCCAATCCTG
The DNA here is from genome assembly GCF_029201545.1 of Devosia sp. FJ2-5-3. NCBI lineage: Bacteria > Pseudomonadati > Pseudomonadota > Alphaproteobacteria > Hyphomicrobiales > Devosiaceae > Devosia > Devosia sp. FJ2-5-3. The sequence continues at coordinate 3,389,191 of NZ_CP104007.1, forward strand.
GCTGCCGCGCCGCGCGACGGCGGCGTCGAGCTTGCCGGTGGCAACCTGCACCAGCCGATAGGCGAGCGAAGGATAGGCGGGGCCGCGCGTATAAAGGAGCCCGGCGGCCTGCATTTCCTGGTGAACGGCACCCGGCGCGGGAATCAGGGGTGCGGCACCGGCACGGCGATGGCGCAGGAGCGGCTCGCCATTGAGCCAGGCGCCGCCATCCTTGGCAGCGCAATAAAGCTCGTCGCGGGCGGGGGCGTAGACGACGCCGGCCACGGGTTCGCCGTGTTCGACCACGGCGATACAGACCGTCCAGCAATCTTCGCCACGCAGAAAAGCACGTGTCCCATCAATGGGATCGACGACAAAGACACGCTCGCAATCGAGACGGCTGGGATTGTCCGCGGTCTCTTCGCTAAGCCAGCCATAGGTCGGGCGTGCGCCGAGCAGGCTCGCCGCGAGATAGCGATCGACCACGATATCGGCCTCGCTGACCGGGGACGCATTGTCCTTGGTCCAGCTTTTGACATCCTTGCGGAAATAACCGCTCGCGATGATGCCCGCCGCGACAGCGCTGGCGCGGAGCAATTCGAGATCGTCTTCTATGGGGGGCATGGCGGCCGGCATGGCGGGGCTTTTAGGCCTCGGCGGCCGATTGGACAAGGGTTTCCTCCCGATCCCCCCATCTTGTGCGGGCATGGCCCCGGCCCCCGCCGCGGATCAGGGTAAACAGGGTGCAACCGGGTTGTGTTAATTGCTCCCTACCGGGTGCAACACCCTGCTAACCACCTCAAAAAACAACATAAACTTAACCCATCCCATTAAGACGGCTGGTAAGGGGACGCGCTAAATTGAGCCACATAAACGGAGCGACATAACAGCTCTCGAAGTTACAGGAAGGCATCAAAAATGGTTCATGGCGTTGCGATGGAAGGAGCGTCTGTCGTTCTGGCGTTCCGTAAGCCGTCCCTGGCTGAGCGCCGGTTTGTAGCGGCGAACGACAACGGTCCGCGCGATCCGGTCAAGACCGTTACGGTGCGCAAGCAGCTCGATCAGAGTGGCGTGGCCGTCAAAATCAAGGTTCCGGTGACAGAATTCATCGGCGTGGCGGTGGCCACCAAAATTTCCGAGGACGGCGTCCTCACCAGCCTCATCGAACTCGTCCATCCCGATTCCGAGTTGAATTACAAGGTGTTCGAGGAAGAGGGCAATCACAGCGTCGTCGCCGAATGGCAGAACTGGGGCAAAAAGCTCCGCCTGCCGCTGTTCATCAAGGCCGGCGATGGGGCCTATATGCCCTATAGCCAGCAGGTCGATGGCATCATGCTCGGCGAAGTCGCACACCGGCGCAAGCTGGCCGCAGAAGCGGCGCGGCGCCCACGTTTCCTCAACCGGCGCAAGCCGGGCCAGGCCGAAACGAACTAATACCTGCCTCCAAAGCATGCTTTGAAAGGGTCAACCGGTGGTGCGGTTGGCCCTTTAGCATTTTGGGGGCATTCGTTAGCAGACTGCTAGCATTTCCTCGCCCTCAATGCTGATAGCGGCGCCAACGCGCCACCGCTACCAGACCCACTCGGCCATAAGCGCGAGGGTGAGGGCAATGCCCACATAATGGTTGCTGTCAAAGCGCGGTTTTGGATTGAGCGGATCGGTGGGATCGAGCGTCCACACCTGCCAGGCCATCACCCCTGCCCCGACGAGGGAGAGGATGGCGAAGATGACACCGGCACCCGCCAGAATCGCAGCAGCGAGCCAGAGCACGAAGGCGCCGACATAGAGCGTCGCCACTGCCGGCTTCACATTGTCACCGAAGAGGCGGGCCGTGGATTTCACGCCGACCAGGGCGTCATCCTCGATGTCCTGGAGGGCATAGATGGTGTCGTAGCCGATGACCCACAAAATGGTGCCGATATACAAAAGCACCGGCGGCCAGCCCAGCGTGCCGGTTTCGGCGGTCCAGCCGACCAGCGCGCCATAGGAGAAGGCGAGCCCGAGGAAAAGCTGCGGCCACCAGGTGATGCGCTTCATGAACGGGTAGATGGCAACCAGCACGAGCGAGAAGACGCCGGCCCAAACGGTGAACCGATTGAACTGGAAGAGAATGACAGCGCCCAAAAGCGCCTGGATGATAAGAAAGACCAGCGCCTGCGCGGCCGTGACCTGACCGGAGGGAATCGGGCGCGACCGGGTTCGGGCGACCTGCATGTCGATATCGCGATCGACGATGTCGTTAAAAGTGCAGCCGGCGCCGCGCATGAGGATGGCACCGGCCAGCATGAGTACGGCGTGCCACCAGCCAAACCCCTGTTCGGGAAAGGCCATTGCGGCCAGAGCGATGCCCCAGGCGCAGGGCCAGAACAACAGCCAGAAGCCGATGGGGCGATCCCACCTGGCCATGCGCCCATAGGGCTTGAGCCAGTCGGGCGCAAAGCTATCGAGCCAATTGCCCTTCTGGGCATCGGCGACGGTTCCGGGCTGGGGAGGAATGTCGGTCATTGGGCCACGACTCTCACGGTTCTTGCAGGGTCAGGTGAGGTCTACTGCAATTGCCCCGCGCAGAGGAGAGGTTTTGGGGAAAGGGCTGTCGAACACCTAGCTGGTTGAGCGAAGGTCAAAGGCGGAACGCTCCATGCAGAAAGCAATTTCGCCATCAAATTCGAATCCGGCGGGACGAAATCCAGCACGTTCATAAAGGCGAATGGCGGCCGCGTTGTCGGGTTTAACGCCCAGCATAATGCGCGGACAGCCCGTATCTACAAAGATCTGGCGCGCCAAGAGGTCCAGCGCCTGTGCGCCGTATCCGCGCCCCTGGTAGCGCTGGTCGATCATGAAGCGATAGATCCACTCATTGCCGTCATCACTGTCCAGTGCTGCCATGGCAAAGCCAACTGGCACTCCACCGGCAGCGATGATCATCGGACGGCAGGAGGGATTTTGCGCAGCCTCCGCAAGCGAATCTGCGTTCGTGGCGATAAAGCGCTGCTGTTCCGGCCCAGGGACGAGCCCAATGGCAGCGTCGTAATCTTCCGCTGTAACGGCGTGAATGCTGACCTCAGTCAATCGCCCCTCCATGAACCTGGGCATGAACTTATCGGCCCCTATTTAGCTTAGGAAGTAAGGCGCAAGGCTGGTCGGATAGTGAGGTTCAGAGGCAGATCTGCGATGCACCTTACCCAAAACCTGCCACGCACAGTCAAGCTCCAGCGCGAAATCACGGTGAGGTCATATTGGGTACGGACGCAGGAGGCCGGGCGGGTCGTAAAGCGCCAACTCCTCGTCCGTGGGAGGCTCGAATAACTCTGACCATCTAAGCAGGTCATTCCGTGAGATTTCGAAGGTATCGGCTGGACGCGCGGCGTTCCGGTGGGCGACCCTGGCCCAAAGCTGCTCGAACGGGACATCAAGGAAACAGAGGACGACCCGTGCACCGGCGGCGCGGGCTTCTTCTCGGCAGACATCTCGTTCTGCCCGTGACCACACTCCCCAATCGACGACGACGCTACAGTCAAGGCGAAGGACCTGCAGCGCGATCTGCCATTGCAACTGCTCCACTCGGCCCCGGCAGGGCCCAAGTTCAGCTTCTGGTGTGGAAAGTCCTGGGTAGAGCCTATGCATCCAGTCGTCGCCGGTCAGACGGAGGGCGGATAGCTGGTGCTCGATCGTTTTGGCGAGGGAGGTCTTGCCGGAGCCGGGCAGACCGCAGGTCAGGTAAAGTGTGGGCATCGGAAATCTCTGATCAGGGTATGGCAGAATGATCCGTCCCCGCATTTCTGCGTGACGGCACTTCGCTCAATGCCGCATATCGCGGCTGATCAGATGTCTGTTGCCATGCCTCACCTTGGGGCGGCATCACTCTGGGGTCAAGACGGCAGGTATGGGTCGTTTCCAACGAAAAGCGGACTGTCCGTTACCCACCCAAAGTGGAAGGGCGCGGATTGGCCACGAGAGCAGACCGTCGGAGCTCGACCCCATTGTGGCCGTTCAGATTTTGGCAACAAGTGTCTAAAAGCTGTCCTCAGTTCCAGCCGCGGGCGTTACTCCACGGCTGAAATAAAGTTTTCTATTCTGCCGCTTTGGGCAGCAAAACCTCGTTGAGGTGCTGGATCCAATCCTTGGTGTGGACGATCCGGTGCTCGGCCAGCTGATGCCGGATGATCTGAGCCTTTGTCAGTTTTGACAGCTCTTCCCAGTCTTTACCGAGCACATAAAGTGCATTTCCGTAGTGTACGCTTTCTAAGACCACGATACCGCAATCCTCAAAGATATATGCCACGTAGTCGCTAAAGCCACCAAGGCCACGCCAGGTCACCGATGGCTTGTGTGCAAGGATAACGTCTTGGCGCTGTAGCACTGCTTTCGCAACCGAGGGTGCTTTTCCAGCGAACACCTTTTTGATGTGCGCTTCAATGCGATCCCAAGGATGTTCGCCGGGCGGCAGCATCACCCAGTTTGCCCGCAACTCAGCTGGCGGAGTCAACCGAGCGAGATCATGCAGGACAATCTCGCAACCCTGAAAAAGCTCGAGCATCATGTTGATGACGTGCTTATTTATCTCTGCATCCGCCGGTAGGAATGTCAGCTCTTGCGAAACGACCAACCGTTGACCTTCGTGCTCCACATACGTCAATTCGACAGACGGCGGCTCGATCAGATCGCGAGGATAAGCCCATCGATGAATGTAGATCGTGTCTTCGACCTCTTCCGTCTCATCGCGGCCGCGCCATTCTTTACGCACCCATGACCGGCTCCCGACGAAGCGAAGTTCTTTGGGCAAGTCGCGGCGGACAAGCCATTTTCCCTCAGCGTTGTAGCGGGTGGTGCGGCCAACAGCGGCAGGCAATGCGGTGGCGCCGGGGGGCACCGGTAGTTCAAAGCCCGTTCTTTCCAGCAGATGGTCATCGACCTCGCTGATGACCTTGAAGGTGCTGCCGGGAGGCAGGACGTTTAGATAACGGTCCAGGTTTCGGATCTGCGTTCGGCTAATACGCATCTGTTAGCGTAGCTCCAAAGCGTCTTGTCGATTGGCCCCGGCCCGCGCTACACCCAAGCTGTTCAGGAGAGGGTGTGGCGCTTTTCGTTCGACGAGACGCGTACCGAATCGCCGGGGAGTGACTGCGACATGCTGTCACTCCCCTAAATCTCATTTTGTTCTAATGCGTCGCAAGTCAGAGGCGGTGGTTTTCCACGGTCTAGCTGGTGCTTCGACCATTCAATCGTGCATAGATACTTCAAGTCGACGTTGCGGTCCGGATATTGGCAGTAGGTTTGGGCAGTTGTTTCGTCGTTCTGTTTGAACGCAGCCTGATTGCAGACCGCTGCCTGCTTTTCCTACCCGCAAACCAAAAGCTGCCAGTCCGCAAGCCACCCCAAAGTGGAACGGCCGGGTTTGGCAACGAGAGCAGACCGTCGGCGCTCGACCCCATCTCGGTCATTTGATCGAGGGTTTCACTGAACGCTGCGCAGTTCAAGCGATTGGTGGTTTGGCATGCCGAGCATAGATCAGCAGGGTGTGGACGTTATGAGAAACCAGAAAAACAATCGCGGACGCAAAATAGAGCCAAGAGGCCGTTCGGCGTCCCGCTCCCTCACCTCTTGATCCGACAAGGCCGATGCCGAGCAGCCAGATGAGCGGCACATAAGCCGGAGCGGCAAAGCCGATGAAAGAGGTGCTCCAACTGGTGTCCGGCAAGACGATGAGTGTCCACCATGCCAGTCCATACAGGACCAGGCCGAGACTATAGGCCGCGAACCCCCACCGCTGCCGGGAGGTGACTGCCGAAAAAGGCATGATCACAGTGAGCCCGATTAACAGAATACGCGACAGGTTTTCGGTCCACGAAATCCACATGGGGATGTCCTGCCAAAACGTTTCGGCCTGAAACACTGGCGGCAGGTCTCCGCCCAGCAAACCGCTTATCGCCATGGGTGGCAGCATGAGCCAGAAGCAATTTGCCAGGTAGGCGGGCTTGAAACCTGGATGATCCAAACGGCGGATTGCAGCTACTCCGTCTTGCCTAAATCCCATGGTGCAGCCCGGATCGCACGCCCGACGCGCGATTGAGCCAGGCTACCCCTATGACGCCGACTTTCGTGTGCGGCTGTGCGTCGTTAGTGGTCAGCAATCAGGCGCGTCGCGAGCTTATATACCTGTTGGACGCCATGCTGAGTCAAATCCCAGCTCTCTACCTCCAGGCGAACAAGATGAGCGTGCTTCTTGCTGATATCCCGCAACGCGTTGCCCACCGACTTGCGCAGGTAATCACTTTCTTCCGCCCGAAGCGCAGAGAGAAGCTCGATAGCGACACCAGGGTTGTCCCGAAAGTAAGGTCGGGCCGTCCATATTCTTAGTCCTTCGGTCACGGCGCGGCGTGTGTTGGGCAGGGCGGAAGACAGCCAGTCCTTGATTATCGGCAGCGCCGCCTCATATCCGGTATCGCTGCAAAACTGGTCAAACGCTTTGGCGAGTATCTCCTGAACACGCCAGTCGTCGTCCTGACTTACGCGCTGTTTCAAAATGAGCAGCGCGTCCGGATCCGCTGCTGCCAAGTGTCCCAATATGAAAGTGGCCACACATCTGGCTTGATGAACTTCCGAGCAGAGAAGCTCCAGCGCAATCTGCTTCGATTGCGCATTGCCCACGGACGAAATCACTTCAGTCGCCGCAAGCTTCAAATCACTGAAGCCGTGCTCCGTCTTTCTTGATCTTTCGACGATGTCTTCGGTGATACCCATCAGGCCTCACGTTTTGGCGCTAACGATGACAGATTTTGATGGGCCATCCTAAATCACTCACAGCGTCTTTGCCGTCTGTTGTTTGCTGAAAGTGACCGCTTGCCGCCCCGAAACCGCCTGAGGGGAGTTTGCAGATGTCATTGGGATCATATCTCTCGCCGGTTTCGGGCGTGCCAGGACAGCGTTCTGCCTAGGCCAGACCCTCTGCCCTCAGCGTCTTTTTTACGGCTGGCCGCGCCGCGATCCGCTCGGCATAGGCGGTCAGCCTGTGTGGAAGATCGAAGCCAGAATCGCGCGCCCAGCGAACCATGACGAAACAGAGCGCGTCGGCGGTGGCGAAGGCGTCGCCGAACAAATAGTCGCCGTCCAGCCGTTCGGCGATCAGCGCCAGCCGGTCCGCGATCGCCTGTCGCGCCGCCTGTTTCTCGGCGTCTGCCGGCGAGAACATCGAGCGCATGAAGGGCCGGTGGATTTCCGTGGCAAGGAAGGCCAGCATCTCGACGTTGCGAGACCGCCCGAGCCGGCCTTTTGGTGCAAGGTGCGGCGCCTCTCCCGCGATCCAATCCATGATCGCCACATTCTCGGTCAGCATTTCGCCGTCGTCGAACACCAGAGCCGGCACGTAGCCTTTCGGATTGATGGCGGTGAAATCGTCCCCGTGCTCGGTGCGCCACGTTGGCAGATCGACCCGGATCGTCTCGACGTCGAAGCCGGCTTCGGTCAGTGCAATGTGGTCGGCGAGACTGCATGCCCCTGGCGTGAGATAGAGCTTCATGCCGAAAGATACCTTTCGAGACTGTCCAGCGTTTCACCCCAGCCCTCGGCATGGCCATCACGCGAGGCTTCGGAGAGAAAGAAGGCCTGGTGGAAGGTCAGTTGCGTCCGGCCATCGCCAAGATCCTTGAGGGCGATGGTGACGACCGTCTCGTGTTGTCCGTTGCCCGCCTCATCCTGCCAGGCATGGGTGAAGACGATGCGATCATGCGGCGTCACCTCCCTATAGGTGCCAGCCACCCAATGATCCGTGCCGTCCGGCGCGCGCAGGCAGGACCGGTAGGAGCCGCCGGTCCGGACGTCGCTCTGGGAATAGGGCACGGTGAAATCCTTGGGAAAGAACCAGTTTGCCATATGCTTCTCCTGGGTCCAGCAGTCGAAGACGAGTTCCTTCGGCGCATCGAAGACGCGCTTGATCGTCAGTTCCGGCCGGGTCTCCGCCTTGTTCGGTGCGTTCATCGCTGGGTGTCCTTGTTCTGGATTTCGGTGAGGTAGGCGTCGAGACTGTCGAGATTTGCGTCCCAGAACTGGCGGTAGCTCTCCAGCCAGGTTGAGAGATCGCGTAGCGGCTCGGGCTTCAGCCTGCGCGGGCGGAACTGCGCCTCGCGTCCCTTTTCCACCAGTCCGGCACGCTCCAACACCTTCAGGTGCTTGGAGACAGCGGGGAAACTCATGTCAAACGGCTCGGCCAGTTGCGACACCGTGGCTTCCCCCCGCGAGAGACGGGCAAGAATTGCGCGCCGCGTCGGATCGGCAAGCGCCGACAGGGTCAGACTGAGGGGATCGGTTGTCATTGCGCACGGAACCATTTGGTTATGTAACTTTATGGTTTAATACGATGGGGGAGGATTGGTCGTCAAGTCCGGCACGGGCGTGATGGGAAGGACGTGTCTGGGAGTGTCAAGCATGGAAGGTGGACTTCGGCATGGCCGCGGGGAGAGCCCCCCTCCCCGGCCCTCCCCTCAAGGGGGAGGGTGCGGTTCGGTGGGTGTGGAAGTCTTGGTGTCGAAACCGGGGGGCGCCGGACGTCGCGTAGGGTAATGGGGGGATGAGATATGAGCGACGAAACCGAAATTGTGACCTTGCTCGAGAATTGGGCCGAGGCCGTGCGGGCGCGGAATATGGAGCGGATCCTGGCCCATCACGACGCCGACATGCTGATGTTTGACGTGCCGGAGCCGCTGTTCAGCCGGGGGATGGACGAATACCGGGCGACGTGGGACCTGTTTTTTCAGTATTCGCCCGGTGGTCCGCGATCCTTCGACCTCCGGGATATTGCTGTCACCGCAGACGGATCCGTGGCCTTCGCCACCGCCTTCATCCACATTTTCGACAATCCGCTGCGCCTGACGGTCGGGCTGCGCAAGGAGGCGGGCCAGTGGCTCATCGTGCATGAGCACCATAGCTATGCGATGAAATCGGACGGATAGGATTGAGGATTGGGTTGGCCGGTTGGAGGCTACACCTTGGCGCCAAGACGCAGTAGAGAATGGGCAAATGCTGCGTGAGAGTGCCAAGACAGATGCCGAGATCCCATTCCAGCCTGCCGCGCCTCTATGTGAGCCATGATCTGTCGCAAGGGGCGGCGATCGCGCTCGACAAGGAGCAGTCGCTCTACCTCGCGGCGGTGCTGCGCAAGGCGGTGGGGGACGAGGTGGTGCTGTTCAACGGGCGGGAGGGCGCCTGGCTCTGCCGGCTGACGATCGATTCGAAGAAGGCGGTGGTGCTAGAAGGGGTCGAGCAGATCGGCGCCCAGACGCCGGTATCGGAGCTCTGGTATGGTTTTGCACCGCTGAAATCGGAGCGGCTCGACTACGTGATCCAGAAGGCGGTGGAGATGGGGGCCGGCATCATTCAGCCGGTGATGACCCAATATACCCAAATCAATCGCCTCAAGACCGAACGATTGGCCGCCAATGCCATCGAGGCGGCAGAGCAATGCGAAGTGCTCAGCGTGCCCGAGATCGCGGCCGAAATCAGTCTGGACCGGCTTCTGGCCGAGTGGACAGACGTGCATGGCACGCGAAAACTGGTGTTTGCCGATGAGAGCGCGGCTTCAGCTTCGCCGCTCGACACCTTGAAGGACTTGCGGGGCGAAAAGATCGGATTGCTGGTGGGGCCGGAAGGTGGATTTTCACCGCAGGAGCGGGAAAAGCTGCACGGGCTCGACTTCGTGGTGCCCATCAGCCTGGGGCCGCGCATCCTGCGGGCGGACACGGCGGCGGTCGCCGCAATGGCGGTAATTCAAGCGACCATCGGCGATTGGCGATAAAAGGCGATTGCTTTCCGTCTTGCCCTCGCTATGTTGCCGCACCAATCTAGCCCTCAGCACATAAAGAGGACCTTATGGCCGGCCCCGACATTGCATCGCCACTCATCGAATCGCGGGCCGACCTCATCGAGGCGATGGAGCGTGGCTGCAAGCCTGCCGCGGAATGGCGGGTTGGCACGGAGCACGAAAAGCACGTGTTCCACACCAATCCCCTGCGCCCGGTGACCTATGAGGGCCCCAACGGGGTCAAGGCGCTGCTCGATGGCATCGAGGTCGACACTGGCTGGCACCCCTTCTACGACGGCGAAAACCCGATCGGCCTGCGCAATGACGCGGTGGCGGGCGGCATCTCGCTCGAGCCCGGCGGGCAGTTCGAGCTGTCCGGCTCGCCCATGGAAAATTTGCACGAAACGGCCGCCGAAATGGCCGAGCATATGCGCGTGGCCAAGAAAGTAGCGGCACCGCTCGATATCCATTTCCTCGGGCTGGGCGTCACCCCGCTCTGGGCCGTCAGCGACATCCCGGCCATGCCGAAATCGCGCTATGGCATCATGTCGCCCTATATGGACAAGGTCGGCACGCTGGGCACGTCGATGATGTTCCGCTCGGCCACGGTGCAGGCGAACCTCGATTTTTCCAGCGAAGCCGACATGGTCAAGAAGCTGCGCGTCTCGCTGGCGCTGCAGCCGGTGGCGACGGCGCTGTTTGCCAATTCGCCTTTCGTCGACGGACGCGACAGCGGTTATCTCAGCTTCCGCAGCCATATCTGGCTCAATACCGATGACGACCGCACCGGCATGCTGCCCTTCGCCTTCGATGAGGGTTTCGGGTTCGAGCAATATGCCGACCATGCACTCGACGTGCCGATGTATTTCGTCATCCGCGACGGGCAATATGTGAACGTGGCGGGCGAGAGTTTTCGCGCGTTTCTGCGCGGCGAGCTGCCACAGCTGCCGGGCGAAAAGCCGACGATAAAGGATTGGGAAGACCACCTCTCGACACTGTTCCCGGAAGTGCGGCTGAAGCAGTTCCTCGAAATGCGCGGCGCCGATATGGGCGACGAAAAGCATGTGGTGGCGCTGTCGGCCTTCTGGGTTGGGCTGCTCTACGACCAGATTTCGCTCGATGCGGCCTGGGATCTGGTGAGCAACTGGACCGATGAGGATCGCGCCTATCTCCGCCGCGAAGTGCCGCGGCTGGGGCTGACGACGCCGTTCGACCGGTCGAGCCTGTTCGATGTGGCGGCGCAGGCGGTGGGCATTGCCGAGGCTGGCCTCGTGCGCCGGGCGCGGCTCGATGCGCAGGGGCGCGACGAAACGATCCATCTGGCGGCACTGGAAGAAACGATCCGTTCGGGCAAATCGCCGGCGGAACGGTGGCTGGAAAAGTTCCGCGGCGAGTGGAATGGGGATCTCAGCCGGATTTTTGTTGAAGCCGAGATGTAGTTTTTTCGAGGGGGGCACCTTCTGGCCTCCTCCTCATGCTCGGTGTCATTTCCCGCGCAAGCGGGAGCCTTTGTTTTCCTGCACAGCGATTTCTTACTGAGGTCCCCGCTTTTGCGGGGATGACGCGGTGGAGGCGAGAGCTATCGCGGCTCACATCCCCCCACCCCAACCCTCCCCGCGAGGGGGAGGGAGTTCGGCCGGTGGGTGGGGAGGTGCGCGGATGATCCCTCTCCTGGTCGGTGTCATTTCCGCGCACGCGGGAAGCTTTGTTTCCTTGCACTCAGATTTTCAACTGGGGTCGCCGCTTTTGCGGGGATGACGCGGTGAAGGCGAGAGCTGTCGTGGCTCTCATCCCCCCACCCCAACCCTCCCCGCGAGGGGGAGGGAGTTCGGCCGGTGGGTGGGGAGGTGCGCGGATGATCCCTCTCCTGGTCGGTGTCATTTCCGCGCACGCGGGAAGCTTTGTTTTCTTGCTCAGCGATTTTTGACTGAGGTCCCCGCGATCGCGTGGATGACGCGGTGGGGGCGAGAGCTATCGTGGCTCTCATCCCCCCACCCCAACCCTCCCCGCGAGGGGGAGGGAGTTTGGCCGGTGGGTGGGGGAGCCCGTCCTCAGGCAACTGCCTGCCTTCTTGATCTCAACGCCCCTCACTCCAGGCAGCCATTCGAGCGCAGTTCTCATAGCCTTCTCGCTCAAATCGCGCTTCTGGAGCGATTTGCCGCCGGACGCTGCGAAGCATCTTCTGCTTGCCTCCCTTGCCGGTCTCGTGCATCACGCCACCACGTTCAGCACGGAGGCAGAAATGCGGGTTTTGGTGATTGGGTCGGGTGGACGCGAGCATGCGCTGGCCTGGAAGATCGCGCAGTCGCCACTGCTGACCAAACTCTTTGTGGCGCCCGGCAATGGCGGCACAGAAGCCGTGGCAGAGAATGTCCCGCTCGATATCAATGACCATGCGGCGGTGATTGAATTTGCCAAGGCGCAGAACGTCGATTTCGTGGTGGTTGGCCCCGATGCGCAGGTGGTGGCCGGGTTGGGCGATGATGTGCGCGCGGCTGGCATTGACTGCTTCTGCCCGTCCAAGGCGGCGGGGCAGCTGGAAGGCTCAAAAAGCTTTACCAAGGCGCTGTGCGACGAATTTGATATCCCCACCGCTGGGTATGCCCGCTTTGAGGACGAGGCCTCGGCGCTGGCCTATATCTATACCCAGGGCGCGCCGATCGTGATCAAGGCCGATGGCCTCGCCGCCGGCAAGGGCGTCACCGTGGCGATGAGCGTCGAGGAGGCCGAAGAGGCTGTCATCGACTGCTTCTCCGGCGCCTTCGGGGAAGCCGGAGCCTCCGTCGTCATCGAGGAATTCATGGAGGGCGAGGAAGTCAGCCTTTTCGTGCTGTGTGATGGCGAAAATCTGTTGCCGCTGACCACGGCGCAGGACCACAAGCGCGCCTTTGACGGCGACACCGGGCCGAATACCGGGGGTATGGGCGCATATTCGCCTGCGCCGGTGATGCGCCGGGAAGAGTACGAATTCGCGATGGACAAGATCGTGGCGCCAACGGCGCGCGGCCTCGCCCAGCGCGGGACGCCCTATCAGGGTGTGTTCTATGCCGGGCTGATGCTGACCGAGGGGGGCCCGAAGCTCGTCGAGTACAATGCCCGCTTCGGCGATCCGGAATGCCAGGTGATGATGATGCGCATGGAAAGCGATGTGCTGCCGCTGCTGCATGCCACCGCAACCGGCACTCTCAAGGGGCATGATGTGGTCTGGAAGGACCAGTTCGCATTGACCGTGATCATGGCCACCCAAGGCTACCCCGGCAGCTATGGCAGGGGCAGCGAAATTCGGGGCGTCGAAGGGCTCGATAGCGAGGAGCTGACCGTGTTCCACGCAGGAACGAAGCGCGATGGGCAACGTTTATTGGCCAATGGGGGGCGCGTGCTCAATGTGACGGCGCTCGGTCCCAGCGTGAAAGAGGCCCAGCATCGTGCTTATCGAGGCGTTGACGCGATTGACTGGCCGGAAGGCTTCGCTCGCGGAGATATCGGCTGGCGAGAGATTTCCCGCGAACGGGGCTGAACCCTTTCTCAATGCTCTGCGCCTAGGCTCGTTGCGGACCGTCTTTGACGGAACGCCGCCGCAACGCCCCCTGACCCCGCTGCAATTGCGGGGCCTGGCTCTCGCGGAGCGGCTGCGCTCCAAGGGAGTGGAGCGGAGGAGCATGGGCAATAGCGCGGGTCCACGGATCGGCGTGGCTTTGGGGGGCGGCTCGGCGCGGGGGCTGACCCATATTCCCTATATCGAGGCAATGGACGAGCTGGGGCTGAAACCAGCCTCGATCTCGGGCACCTCCATCGGGGCGCTGATCGGGGCCGGCTGGGCCGCCGGGATGAGCGGCAAGGAATTGCGCGAGCATTCCTTTGAGGTGCTGGGCACGCTGAGGACCATCGCATCAAAGCTCTGGGCAACCCAGATTCGCGGGCTCGGAGGGCTGCTCAAGAACGGCATTTCGATGCAGCTCGACGCGATGAGCGTGGTGGATGCGTTCACGCCGCCGAATTTTCCCAACGAATTCAAGCAACTCAAGGTGCCGCTCTATGTGGTGGCGACCGATTTCCAGTCCTGGCACCAGGTGGTGTTCAATTCCGGGCTGTTGCGGCCGGCCATCGCGGGATCGCTGGCCATTCCGAGCTTTTTCAAGCCAGTGGTCTATAATAACCACCTGCTTGTCGATGGCGGGGTGGTCAATCCGCTCCCCCTCGACCAGGCCGATATCGACACCGATTTCCTGATCGCCATCGACGTGGCGGGGGACCCATCGGCGGGGCTGACCAAGACCGACCACAAGGCGCTCGATATCTGGTTCGGCTCGGCCCAGATCATGATGCACTCGCTGACCGCGCATATGATCGCCGCCTATCCGCCCGATATCTATATAAGGCCGCGCGTGGCCGCATTCGGGGCAATGGAATTCTGGCGGGTGCGCGAAATCATCACCCATGCCGAGGCGGAAAAAGACCGCTTCAAGCGCATGCTGGAGCACAAGGTGGAAGCCTATATCCAGGGCAAGGTGCCGGTGGTGGGCAGCAAGGGCGAGTGAGGGATACCCCCTCCTGGCCTCCCCCTGATAGGGGGAGGGATTTATCGAGTTTAGGGCGATGCTGGTGAGCTACCGGCACGCCCCTCCCCCTCTCAGGGGGAAGCCTGAGAACCGTGATGTTGGCGGCATCTTCCCCCTTCCCAGCCCTCCCCTCAAGGGGGAGGGTGCCGATGGGGGGTGTGGGGAGACCAGCGACGACAAGCTAGTCGCGCAGTTTCCGGAAAAAATCGGTGAGCATGGCTTCGGCGCGGGCGGCGGAGAGGCCGGAGATGATTTCGGGGCGGTGGTGGCAGGTGGGTTGGTCGAAGAGGCGGATGCCGTTTTCCACCGCGCCGGCCTTGGTGTCCTCGGCGGCGAAATAGACGCGCCGAAGCCGGGTGTGGGCGATGGCGCCGGCGCACATGGCGCAGGGCTCGAGCGTCACATAGAGATCGCAGCCATCGAGCCGGCCGGTGCCGCGGATGGCGAGCGCCGTGCGCATGGCGAGGAATTCGGCATGGGCGGTGGGATCGCGCAGGGCCTGCATGCGATTGCGCTCGGCGGCGAGGATGGTCGTGCCCTCGACGATGACGGCGCCGACCGGGGCCTCGCCATGGGCAGCGGCTTCCTCGGCGAGGGCTAGGGCGATTTCCATGGGTGGGCGGGGGTCGATCATGGGCTTGGGTTTAGCGTGGCAGGGGATTGGGGGGAAGTGGGGACCATAATTGCCCTTCGTGTCATCCCCGCGAAAGCGGGGACCTCTGTTGCGGACGGCTCACCATGAACAGAGGTTCCCGCTTGCGCGGGAATGACCCGGTGGTTTGGCAATGGGCAGCCTGCCTCGGAGCGAGGCGGTGGGGGTAACCCGCCTCGGGTCGCATTGGTCTCGGCCCTCCCCTATAATGGGAGCCTTACGGAGAATCGCCCTTGCCTATTCGCCAGCTGCCCGAAGACCTGATCAATCGCATTGCCGCCGGTGAGGTGGTGGAGCGGCCGGCGAGCGTGGTCAAGGAGCTGGTGGAAAACTCCATCGATGCGGGCGCCAAGCGCATCGTGGTGACGACCGCCGGGGGCGGGATCGAGCTCATTCGCATTACCGATGACGGCCATGGCATGGATCGTAACGATCTGATGCTGTCCGTGGAGCGGCACGCGACCTCCAAGCTCAGTGTCGACGATCTCGACGATATCCGCACGCTGGGGTTTCGCGGCGAGGCGCTGGCTTCGATCGGCTCGGTGTCGCGGCTGAGCGTTGCCTCGCGACCGGCGGCGGCGGAAAGCGGACTCGTGATCCGCGTCGACAATGGCAAGCGTAGCGGACCGGTGCCGCAGGCGATGAACCGGGGCACGGTGATCGAGGTCAAGGATATCTTCGGGCAAGTGCCGGCGCGGCGGAAGTTCCTCAAGAGCGCGCGGGCCGAAACGGGCGCAATCACCGATGTGGTCAAGCGCCTCGCCATGGCCAATCCGGAAATCCACTTCATCCTCGAAGGCACTGACCGCAGCATTTCCAACTGGCCGGCTGTGACCGGACATGGCGCGCTGGAGGCGCGGCTGGCGCAGGTGATGGGCGGCGATTTCATCGAAAACGCCGTGCCGCTGGCAATGGCGCGGCATGGCGTGGTGGTGGCCGGCATGGCGGGATTGCCGACCTATACGCGGGCCAATTCGCTTTCGCAGTTCTATTTCGTCAATGGCCGCTCGGTGCGCGACAAGGTGCTGGTGGGCGCGGTGCGGGCGGCGTTTGCCGATTATGTGTTTCGCGACCGTTTTCCGGTGGTGGCGATCTATGTGGCCATCGACCCGGGGCAGGTGGACGTCAATGTGCATCCGGCCAAGGCCGAACTGCGGTTCCAGGACCAGGGCGCGGTGCGCAGCGCCGTGATCCAGGCCATCGGTTCGGCGCTGATCGCGGCGGGGTACAAAGCGTCGAAGAGCGTAGCGGAGGATATCCTGCAGGCGTTTTCCGTGCCAGATGCGGCCCGGCCGGTGCAGGAGATCCCGGCGCTGGCGCGTCCGCCATCGCAAGAGCGTTTTTCCGGCGGCTATTCAAGCTATGGAGCCGGAGCCCGCGCGCCGCTCAATTATGACAGGGAGCCGGGGCGGCTTTCGGGGTTTACCGAACCCAGCGCCCGGGTGGAGGCCTTTTCGCCCGAGCCCGTCAGTGTGGACTATCCGCTGGGCACGGCGCGGGCGCAGATGTTCGACAATTACATCATTGCCCAGAACGAGAGCGGCCTCTTGCTGGTGGACCAGCATGCCGCCCATGAACGGCTGGTCTATGAGCGGTTCAAGGCGCAGCTGGCTTCGGGGCCGGTGGCAAGCCAGGCGCATCTTATTCCCGTGATCGTGGAATTGCCGGAGGAAGACTGCACGCGACTTGAGGAGTGCGCGCCGGAGCTCGAAAAATTCGGGCTTTATCTCGACCGATTCGGACCGCGGGCGATTGCCGTGCGGGAGACGCCGGCGCTGCTGGGCAATAGCGATGTGGCGGGGCTGGTGCGCGACCTCGCCGATGGGCTGGCGGAATGGGACAGCACCGCGGCGCTGACCGACCGGATGGAAGCGATCATCGCGCGCATGGCCTGCCATGGTTCGGTGCGCTCGGGGCGGCGGCTGCGGGTGGACGAGATGAATGCACTTTTGCGGGACATGGAAGCGACGCCGCATTCGGGCCAGTGCATCCATGGGCGGCCGACTTATGTGGAGCTGAAAAAGGGCGATATCGAGCGGCTGTTCGGGCGGAGCCGGTAGGGTTCGCAATATGCGGATAGGGTTGCACCTCTCACCCTAGCCCTCTCCCCGGAGGGGCGAGGGGACAAGATCGGCGGGTGGGAGAGTGTGGTGCAAGAGCATGAAGGCCCCCTCCTAGCCTCCCCCTGGTAGGGGGAGGGACAAGTTCGGTGGGTGGGGACAGGTCGAGAGAATTCACCCCTCACCCTAACCCTCTCCCCGGAGGGGCGAGGGGATCAGATCGAGTGCGTTGGCGCCGCCACACAAGACCAAAGGCAAAGCAAGACCATGACTTCGGGCATTCACCACGTCACGCTGATCGCCGGGGATGTGCAGGCCAATGTGGATTTTTATGTCGGGCTCCTGGGGCTGCGGCTGGTGAAGAGAACCGGCGGCTATGAGGACGCGACGCAGCTGCATCTGTTTTACGGGGATTATGCGGCAATGCCGGGGTCGCTGATTACCTTCCTCATGTGGCAGGGCGGGTCGCGCGGACAGGCGGGGGCGGGACAGGTGAGCGAGCTGGCGCTGGCGATTTCGCCGGGTTCGATCGGGTTCTGGCTGGAGCGGGCGCTGACCCACGGCGTCAAGGTGGAGGGCACCGGCCAGGAGTTCGGCGAGACCGTGCTGCGGCTGCGCGACCCCGATGGGGTGGTGGTGAAGCTCGTGAGTGCCGCCCTGCCCGCGCTCGAGATGCCGGATGGCGATATTCCGGCCGAACACCGGATCCGCCGCATTCGCGGGGTGACGATGCTGTCCGAAGTGCAGGAGGAAAGCGTCGATTTCCTCTCCCGCTATTTCGGCTTTCGCGCGGAAGCCAAGGAAGGGCCGATCCAGCGGATGGTGTCGGACATTGGTGATGTGATCGATGTGCGGGACGCGGCCGGGTTCTGGCCCGGGGCGCCGGGGACGGGCACGGCGGACCATGTGGCGGTGCGGGCGCGGGATGCCGAGGAGGTCCAGAGGGTGGAGGCGGAGTTGCGGAAACGCAATTCGAGCATGACCAATCTGCATGATCGGAATTATTTCACCTCCCTTTATGTACGCGAGCCGGGCGGGACGCTGATCGAGATGGCCAGCGACGGGCCGGGTTTCACGCTCGACGAGACGCTGGAAAAGCTCGGGCGCACGCTGTTCGTGCCGCCGGACACGCCGGACCCGGAGGCGGTGAAGGTGATGTTGCCGCAATTCGGACTGCCGGGCGAAGAGCGGGTGGTCTATCGCGACCTCATCTACAAGCACCGGTTTTTCACGCCCGCGGAGCCGGATGGGACGACCATCGTGCTGTTGCATGGGACGGGCGGCAATGAGACCGATCTGATGCCGCTGGCGCACAGGGCAGCGCCGCGCGCGACGCTGCTGGGGATGCGCGGGCGGAGCACGGAAAGCGGGGTGCAGCGCTGGTTCCGCAGCTTTGGGCCGGCGATTTTCGACCAGAAGGATGTGCGGTTTGAATCGGGAGCGCTGGAGGCGTTTTTCGAGGAAGCGCGGGGAGCTTATCGGCTCGATCCGGAGCGGGTGATCGCGCTGGGCTATTCCAATGGAGCGAATTTGCTCGGCGCGGCGATGTTGCTGCATCCGGGAATGGTGAAGCGAGCGGTGCTGATCCGGCCGGTGATGGTGCTGGATGGGGTGACGGACGCGGATTTGTCGGGGGTGTCGGTGCTGGTGGTGCTGGGCGAGAAGGACGCCTATCGGGGCGAAGGGGAGAAATTGGCGGCGGCGCTGGAGGCGGCGGGGGCGGATGTGCGCGTGGCGGTGGTGGCCGGCGGTCATGGGCTGGAGGCGGCTGATGCTGGCGTGATTGGGGGGTGGCTGGGGTCTTAGGGCCCTGAACCTCTATTCTGTGAGGGTTGCTCCACCCCACCCTCATTCCCTCCCCATCCAGGGGAGGGATGCGCAAGCACAATCGTCCCGGCTCCATCGTCTCCCTCCCCCTTGTGGGGAGGGATCAAGGGTGGGGGTAGTGGCTCTTACCGAACCCCGAAAAAAATCACGCCGCTTTGGGGCCGACATAGAGGGATTGCGGGCGGATGAGGCGGCCATTGGTGATCTGCTCATGGGAATGAGCGAGCCAGCCGGCGACGCGGCCGGTGGCGAAAACGCCGGTGAAGGCATCGCGCGGGAAGCCGAGGGCTTCGAGCAGCAAGGCGGTGAAGAATTCCACATTGGTTTCGAGCGGGCGATCGGGCTTGGCCAAGCGCAGCAGCGCCAGGGCGTCGCGCTCGACCGTTTCGGCCAAGGCAAGGCGCGCGGCATTCATGCCGCCGGCGGCGCCGAGGCGCGCGAGGGCGGATTTGAGAGCATCGGCGCGCGGATCGCGGACGCGATAGATGCGGTGGCCAAAGCCCATGAGACGCTCGCCGCGAGCGAGGGCAGCTGAGAGCCATGCCTCGGCATGGTCGGGGCTGCCGATGGCATCGAGCATGTCGAGCACCGGGCCGGGGGCGCCGCCATGGAGCGGGCCCTTGAGGGCGCCAAGCGCGGCGAGAACGGCGGATGTGTAGCCGGCGCGCGTGGAGGCGACAACGCGGGCCGCAAAGGTCGAGGCATTGAGGCCGTGATCGGAGACGGTGACAAGATAGGTGTCGAGGGCCGCGATTTGGGCGGGGCTCGGCGTCTCTCCGCTGAGCATGAAGAGCATGTCTTCGGCGTGACCCTTTGCGGGATCGGGAGCGATAGCCTCCCTGCCAGCCTGGCGGCGGATGATGGCCGGCACGAAGACGGCGGGGGCGGCGGCGAGGAGGATCGCAATGTCGACTTCCTCGCCATCGGGCAGGCGAGCCATGAGGGCGCGGAGCGCCTCGGTGATGGAGAGGCGCAGGAGATCGGGATCGAGATGCGCGATTTCGGCGAAGGCGCGGGAGCGGGCTAGGCCAAGGCGCGATTTGAGCTCGCCAGCCGGCAGCGGCGCGAGATCGGCCAGAAGCAGGCTCAGAAGGGCTTCGAAACTGGTGCGGCCGGCCAAATCGTCGAGGGTGTGCCCGCGGATGACGAGGCGGCCGCGCGCGCCATCGACTTCGGACAGACTGGTTTCAGCGGCAATGAAATCATCGAGGCCGGACATGTTGCGTCTCCATTGGTCTTGACGCTAGATTGGCATTATCAAGATTGACGTCAATCTTGATGTAATTGATCAATGTGAGGCTGGGATGGGATGGCTATCCGCAGAGGCAGCGCTGGCGCTGCTAGGGACCAAGCCGCAGACGCTCTATGCCAATGTCAGCCGCGGGCGGATCGCGGCGCGGCCTGATCCCGAGGATTCACGGCGCAGTCTTTACAAGCAGGACGATGTCGAGCGGCTGGCCGGGCGGCAGCGCGGGCGGCGGCCGGCGCAGGCTGTGGCAGCGGAAACCATTGCATGGGGCGAGCCGGTGCTGGAAACGGCGATATCGACCGTGGCCGGGGGGCGGCTTTTCTATCGTGGGCAGGATGCGGCCGCGCTGGCGGAGCATGCCGGGCTGGAAGCGGTGGCAGCGCTGCTTTGGGCTTCGGGTTCTGGTGGAGGCTTCGGGGCTTCCTCACCCCCTCCCGGCCTCCCCCTGGAAGGGGGAGGAGTTGGGCCGGTGCGCTTTGGTGGGCATGAGGGGCTATCCCAAGTCTATGTCGATATGGCCATGCTCGCGGCCACGGACATGCCGACGGCGGGACGGACGCGCGCGGTCTTGCTCAGGGACGCCGAGCGCGTCGTCGGCACAGTGGCCAACGCCCTGGCGGGGCCGGGTGAGCAGGCGTTGCATGAACGATTGGCGCAGCGATGGGCGCGGCCCGAGGCGGCCGATGTGATCCGCAGGGCGCTGGTGCTGCTGGCCGAGCACGAACTCAATGCCTCGACCTTTGCCGCACGGGTGACGGCCTCGACGGGCGCGCCGCTCTCGGCGGCCGTGCTGGCGGGGCTGGCGGCGCTGTCCGGGCCGCTCCATGGCAATGCCAGCCAGAGCATGGCCGGGCTTCTCGAACAGGCAGGGCGGCTGGGGGTGGAGGCGGCGCTCGCCGCCCATCTGCGGCAAGGACAGGCCCTGCCCTGCTTCGGGCACCGGCTCTATCCGGACGGCGACATCAGGGCCAGGACGCTGATGGCAGCGTTTGAGGTGCCGGCGGTGTTTGCGCAGCTGGCGGAGGCGGGCGAAGGGCTGAGCGGGGAAAGACCCAATGTCGATTTCGCGCTGATGGCGATGAGCGCGGCGTTCGATCTGCCCAGGGATGCGCCGCTGCAGATTTTTGCGCTGGGGCGGAGCGTTGGGTGGATCGCCCATGCGCTGGAGCAAGTCGAGACCGGGACGCTGATCCGGCCACGGGCGCGGTATGTGGGGAACCCCCACCCGGCCTCCCCCTGATAGGGGGAGGAGAAGATTGGGGCTCTCGCCCCTGATAGGGGGAGGAGAAGACTGGGGCTCTCGCCGGGCGGGGCCTCACACAAGATTTCCTCCCCCTTCCAGGGGGAGGTCAGGTGGGGGGCGGGGCGGCTCAGCTGAAAACGCTGGCACCGCGGTCGGCGGGGCCGACGAGGTTGCGGAAGCCGGCGAAGAGTTCGCGGCCCATGCCGAACTGGGAGGGGCGGAGATCTTCGGTGGCGGGGGTGCGGGAGAAGAATTCCTTCTCGTCGCCGAGGAACATCAGTATCCCCTCATTGGCGTCGAGCCGGATCATGTCGCCATCGCGGATCTTGCTGATCGGGCCGCCATCCTTGGCTTCCGGGGTCATGTGAATGGCCGCCGGGACCTTGCCCGAGGCGCCGGACATGCGGCCATCAGTGAGAAGGGCGACCTTGAAGCCGCGATCCTGCAGATTGGCGAGCGACGGCGTCAGCTTGTGCAGCTCGGGCATGCCCATGGCCTGTGGGCCGGAGAAGCGCACGACGGCGATGACGTCGCCATTGATCTCGCCGGACTTGAAGGCGGCCTGGAGGCCATCCTGGCTATGGAAGACGCGGGCGGGCGCCTCGACGACGCGGTGCTCGGGCTTGACTGCCGAGACCTTGATGACGGAGCGACCGAGATTGCCCTTGAGCAGTTTCAGGCCACCCGTGGGCTGAAACGGGGTCTTGGCGCTGGCGAGAACCTTTGGCAGTGCGCTTTCGGCCGGGGATGGCTCGAAGGCGAGTTTTTCTTCGATCAGCTTGGCCTCGACCGCGTAATTGGAAAGGCCCGCACCCCAGACGGTTTTCACGTCTTCGTGCAGATAGCCTTCGTCCAGCAATTCGCGGATGAGGAAGCCCATGCCGCCGGCGGCGTGGAAATGGTTCACGTCGGCCACGCCATTGGGATAGACGCGGGCGAGCAGAGGCGTTGCGTCCGAAAGGTCGCTCATATCGTCCCAGGTGACCTGGAGACCGGCGGCAGCCGCCATGGCGATGAGGTGCATGGTGTGGTTGGTCGAGCCACCGGTGGCGTGGAGGCCCACGAGACCGTTGACGATGGCCTTTTCGTCGAGGATGTGGCCGATGGGCGTATAATCATTGCCCTGGGCGGTCAGCGAGAGCGCACGGCGCGTGGCCTCGCGGGTCAGCGCATCGCGCAGCGGGGTGCCGGGATTGACGAAGCTGGCGCCGGGAAGGTGCAGGCCCATGATTTCCATGAGCATCTGGTTGGAATTGGCGGTGCCGTAGAAGGTGCAGGTGCCGGCCGAATGATAGGACTTGCTCTCGGCCTCGAGCAGTTCGGCGCGGCCGACCTTGCCCTCCATATAGAGCTGGCGGATCTTTGACTTTTCGTCGTTGGGCAGGCCCGAGGGCATGGGGCCGGCGGGCACGAACACGGCAGGCAGATGGCCGAAGGCCAACGCGCCGATAACGAGGCCGGGGACGATCTTGTCGCAAATGCCGAGATAGACCGCGGCGTCGAACATGTTGTGGCTGAGCGCGATGGCCGTCGACATGGCGATGACGTCACGCGAGAACAGCGACAAATCCATGCCCGGCTGGCCCTGGGTGACGCCATCGCACATGGCGGGCACGCCACCGGCAACCTGGGCCGTCGCCCCGATCTCGCGGGCCGCTTCCTTGATGATTTCGGGGTAGAATTGATAGGGCTGATGAGCGCTCAGCATGTCGTTATAGGAGGTGACGATGCCCAGATTGAGCGTCTTGTCGCCGGCCAGCGCCGCCTTTTCGGAGGGGGTGCAGGCGGCAAAGCCGTGGGCGAGATTGCCGCAGGAGAGCGTCGAGCGATAAACACCGGCCTCGCGGGCGGCCTCGAGGCGGTCGAGATAGTCGCGGCGGGTGTCGCGGCTGCGCGCGGCAATGCGGTCGGTCACGTCCTTGATGGCCTGGCGGACGGTCATGATTGGTCTCCATAATTCGCAAGGTCGCGCCAAAGGGGGGCCGCTGGCACGGGCATTCCTTGCATTGACGACTGGCTTCCGTCAGCGGCCAGGGCGGTCGATTGGGGACCGCCCCAGGGGCATCATGGGCACCAGTAAACTGAGAGTGGCGCTCCGGAGCGCAGCACGGCACGGATCGGCAAATCTGCAACCGGCCCGTCGCCCAGCGCCGCTTCGAGAACCGCAGCCTTCTCCTCTCCCTCGATATGGAGATAGAGGCCCTCGGTTTGAAGCAGGCGCGGCAGGGTGAAGGTGACTCGCGGCTCGCCGGCGTCGGGCGCGCGGATGGAGAGGGTCGGCCCCTCCTCCGTCAACGCTGCGTCCAGGGTGTCGCCACCGGGGAAAAAGCTTGCCGTATGCCCGTCATTGCCCATGCCGAGAATAACGGCGGCAAAGGGCTTTGGCAGCTCGGCCATGAGCGCATTGGTCTTGGCAATGGCCTCATCGGTCGGGGCTTCGCCGCCCGAATAGAGGGGGAAGAACCGGGCCACGGCCGCGGGACCCTGCAGCATCTTCTCGTTGACGAGCAGCGCATTGGACCGCTTGCTGGTTTCATCGACCCAGCGCTCGTCGACGAGGGTGACGATGACCTTGTCCCACTCGATGTCCTTAGTCTTGCCCAGGGACGAGAAGAATTTCGCCGGGGTTGAGCCACCGCTGACGGCGATGGCGGCGACG
The DNA here is from genome assembly GCF_029201545.1 of Devosia sp. FJ2-5-3. NCBI lineage: Bacteria > Pseudomonadati > Pseudomonadota > Alphaproteobacteria > Hyphomicrobiales > Devosiaceae > Devosia > Devosia sp. FJ2-5-3. The sequence goes on from NZ_CP104007.1 coordinate 3,413,212, forward strand.
CCCCGCTCGGCAATGGCGGTGCGGATGCGGTCGGCAACGGCCTCGGCCAGTTCCTTGGCGAGGGTGACCTTGTCGGCAAAGGTGCGGCGGTCGATGGTCATGGTCTTAACTTTCAGAGCGCGTGCGGTGGATGGGTCAGTACCCCCACCTAACCTCCCCCTGGGAGGGGGAGGAACAGATCGAGTGGGTCGAGATGTCTGTGAGCCACATGCCCGCCCCTCCCCCTCTCAGGGGGAGGCTGGGTGGGGGTGCCACCGCAATTGGGCCGTGTCCTCTTTCCATCACGAATTGGTACCCTCATACCACGTCCGGCCGTCGCGTTCGATGAGGGCGATGGCGCCGCTGGGGCCCCAGGTGCCGGCACTGTAGTTCTGGGGCGGTTCGCTGGCGCGATCCCAGGCTTCGCGGATCGGATCGACCCAGGACCAGGCGGCCTCGAGCTCGTCGCGGCGCATGAAAAGGGTCTGGGAGCCACGAATGACGTCCATAAGCAGGCGCTCATAGGCCTCGGGCGTGCGCTCGGAGAAGGTCTCGGCGAACGACAGATTGAGCGGCACTTCGCGCAGGCGCATGCCGCCGGGACCCGGGTCCTTGATCATCATCATCAGCTTGACGCCCTCATCGGGCTGGAGGCGGATAATGAGCTTGTTCGGCTTGGATGCGCCCTCGGCGTGATCGAAGATCGAGTGCGGGATGGGCTTGAACTGGATGCAGATTTCCGAGACGCGCTCGGCCATGCGCTTGCCGGTGCGCAGATAGAAGGGCACGCCGGCCCAGCGCCAATTGTCGATATTGGCCTTGAGCGCCACGAAGGTCTCGGTGCGGCTGCCCTTGTTGGCCTCGGGCAGCTCGTCCTGATAGGAGGCGACTTCGGCCGTTTCGGACTTCACGCCGCGATACTGGCCGCGCACGGTCATCTTGGCGACTTCGCCATTGGTGATCGGACGCAGGGCGCGCAGCACCTTGAGCTTTTCGTCGCGCAGGGCATTGGCGTCGTCGCTGGCGGGCGGCTCCATGGCCACAAGGCAGAGCAGCTGCAGCATGTGGTTCTGGATCATGTCGCGGAGCGCGCCGCTCTCGTCGTAATAGCCGCGCGTGCCGGCACCGACCGATTCCGCCACGGTGAGTTGGACGTGGTCGATATGGGCAGAATTCCACACCGGCTCGAACAGCGTATTGGCAAAGCGCAGGGCCAAGAGGTTCTGGACCGTTTCCTTACCGAGATAATGGTCGATGCGGTACACCTGATCTTCCTTGAAGATCTTGGCGACGCCGTCATTGATCTCCTGGGACGAAGCAAGATCATGGCCGAGCGGCTTTTCGATGACCACGCGGGCATCGCGCCGATAGAGCTTGTTGGAGTGAAGATATTCGGCGATGGGCTCGAACAGGTCCGGCGCCACGGCGAGATAGAAGGCGCGGATGATCTTGGGATCGTCGCGAAGGGCCTTGCTGAGATCGCCCGATTCCTCGGGCTTGCTGGCGTCGACCGGCACATAGGTGCAGATCCCGACGAAGCGCTCGATGACCGCGGCGTCCTGGTATTCCTTCTCCACGAAGGCCTCGATGGCCTCGCGGGCGGCCTTCTGGAAATCGGCTTCGGAGAGCTTGGAGCGCGAGGCGCCGATGATGCGGCTCTGCTCGTCGAACTGGCCATCCTTGAAGCGATGATAAAGGGCCGGAATGAGTTTGCGCTTTGTCAGATCGCCCGTGGCGCCGAACACCACATAGTCAAAAGGCTGGACGGGAATAATGCGGCTGGACAATGGAACAGTCCTTTTCAGGCGGGATCAGGCGGAAAAATTCTGCTTGGCGAGGATGATTGCACCATGCAGCGGTTCGAATTTTGGCAGGGCGACGAAATCGCCGTGGCGCTCCTGCAGGCGCGGGAAAAGGCGCTGGCCCAGCCCGCCGACAATGGCCATGATCTCGGCGCCATGGGATTTGAACCAGCGCACATAGGTGTCGATGTAGCCAAGCTGGATATCGAGCAGTTTCAGCGCCACCGGGTCGTTCTGTTCGAGATAGTCGAACCAGAGCGGCATGAGCTTGCCGAACTCGCCGGGGGCCCGGCCGATAAGGGCATCGTCGCACCCCTCCGAGCCATCGCGGCTGAGGAGTTTGAGATCCATTTCGGTGGCGAAGGACCAGGTCATGATGGCCTGGTTGTCGCCGCCCAGCGCTGCGCTGACGGCTTTGGTGAGGGGCGAGCCTTCGACCAGGCCATCATTGGCCTCGACGGCATAGCGAACGAGTGCGCGGCCCAGAATGGCGCCCGACATCTGGTCGCCAATGTGAAAGCCCCAGCCGCCGGCCTGATAGCGCTCGCCGCCGACAATGGACATGGCAGCCGAGCCGGTGCCGATGATGACGACGCCGCCCTCTGCGCCACCCAGGGCGCCGGCATGGGCAATGTCGATATCGTCATATACTCTAACGCCGGCAAAGGGCCAGGGGCGGGCGGCGAAATCGGCGCGGGCGGTGTCCATGCGTCCACCGGCCATGCCGAAGCAGGCATGGGTATTGGCGGTCTCGGCATAATCGAGGCCGGCAGCCGCAAAAACGTCGCGCGTGCCATCGAGAATCGCCTTGTAGGCGGGTTCGCCGCCATCGATCTGCAGATTGGAGCGACCGTTCTTGACCTCGGCCAGCGTCACCAGATTTTCGTCGGCCAGACGAATGCGGCAATTGGTGCCACCACCGTCAACGCCAAGATAATATCGGGTCACGCGTCGTTCTCCATGCGCTGGGGGAATGCCGAAAGCGGAGGCGATGGGCCAAACCCTGCCCGACGCCTTCTACCCTAAGCTGTCGTTTCGGCGCGGACCATAATGCGAAAGCTGCTAAGACGAAAGTAGCAGGAACCACAATTTCGACCAGTTCGGCGCGGGATTTTAAGGCGAGAGGCGGGCCGGGCCGCGCGCGCAGGAACATGTTGCGGCACGGGCGGGTTAGAGCTAGCTGGACTGGGACAGATCGGCGCCGATGGCCCTTGCCGTGCGGAAGGAGGGAAATATGCGACACACATTGGTTCTGGGTGGTGCACGGTCGGGCAAGACCGCTTTTGCAGAGCGACTGGTGCTGCGCTCGGGCGCAAAGCCGGTCTATCTCGCCACGGCGCAGGCGCTGGACAAGGAAATGCGGGACCGCGTCTCCAGCCACCAGGCCAGCCGGGCGGGACGTTTCGCCACGATCGAGGAGCCGATCGCCCTGCCGCGCGCCATCGTCAAGGCCGGGCAGAGCCATGACGCGATATTGGTCGACTGCCTGACCCTATGGCTGACCAATCTGCTGATCGCCAATGAGGATGTGGCCAGCGCCGTGAGCGAATTGTGCGCAACGCTGGTGGAATTTCGCAGCGCAAAGGTGGTGCTGGTGTCCAATGAGGTCGGATTGGGGATCGTGCCCGACAATGCCATGGCGCGGACATTCCGCGATCTGGCCGGCTCGGCGCACCAGCGGCTGGCCGAAATCTGCGACGACGTTTATTTCGTCGCCGCCGGGCTGCCGATGACGATGAAGGGTGAGGCGCCGGGGATTTAGGGTTATTTAGGGGTATACTTCCCTTCCCCCCTGAGGGGAGAAGGTGTCGCGCAGCGACGGATGAGGGGTTCAGATTTGCAATGGACCCGATAGGTCTGCACCCCTCACCCCAGCCCTCTCCCCTGAGGGGCGAGGGGGCGCAAGAGCCGAGAGGCCAGTGAAGAGCCGTCAGCGCAATAAAAGGCCCCCACCCGGCCTCCCCCTGGTGAGGGGGAGGAGGAGATCGGGGCTCTCGCCGTCAGGCGGCCCAGACCATGATGGCGATGCAGGCGCTGAGCCAGAAGAGGACGCTGAGGGTGGCGCCGTAGAGCGAGACGGCGCGGAGGATGTCGCGGGCGCCGAGCGCGGATTTGCCTGTGCCGAAAGCGGGGAGATCGACCAGTTCACCATCATAGGAGCGCGGGCCGCCGAGCTGGAAACCGAGCGCGCCGGCAAAGGCGGCTTCGGGCCAGCCGGCATTGGGGGATTCGTGCTTTTTCGCGTCGAGCCGGGCCGTGGCCCAGGCGGCACTGGGGCTGGCGCCGGGGACGAAGAAGCAGCCGGCAGTGACGAGCACGGCCGAGAGGCGCGCCGGGATCCAGTTGACGACATCATCGAGCTTGGCGGCGGCCCAGCCATAATCGCGGTAGCGGTCGTTGAGGTGGCCGATCATGCTGTCGGCGGTGTTGATGGCCTTGTAAGCGGCAATGCCGGGGAGGCCGAAAAGCACAAGGAAGAACCAGGGCGCGATGACGCCGTCCGAGGTGCTCTCGGCCAGGGTTTCCACCGCGGCGCGCGCGACGCCGGCTTCGTCGAGCGCCTGGGGATCGCGGCCGACGATCTGACTGACGGCTTCGCGGCCTTCTGAGAGAGAGACGCGCAGGGCATCGGAAACGGCGGCGACGGCGCGGCCGAGTTCCTTCTGGGCAAGGAAGGCCGTGGCGATGAGCATTTCGAGCACCCAGCCGAAGGGCAACCAGGAGAGCATGGTGCGGATGCCCACCGTCACGATCAGCACGGCAAGGAGTAGCAAGGCCAGCGCGACAATGCCGGCCAGCTTGCGCTGTTGCGGCGTGCGCTCGGGCGTGTTGAGGCGGGTTTCAAAGAAGGTAATGAGCGCGCCAAACCACATGACCGGGTGGCCGATGCGGGCAAGGAGCGAGGCGGGATAGCCGATGCGGCGCTCGATGAAGAGCGCGAGCGAGGCGATGAAGGGGTCCATCAGGGGAGCTCCACGGGGCCGGCGAGCCTGAGCAGGCCGTCTATGTCGAGGTGGGTTTCGAGGTGTGCGGCCAAGGCATCGAGCGCTTGTTCGATGCCGGCCTCGTAGGAAAGATCGGGGCTGGCGGCATTGCCGAGAAAGGCGCGGCGGAAGGGATCGGCGGCAAAAAGGCCGTGGAGATAGGTGCCCATCACGCGGCCATCGGCGGAGACGGCGCCTTCGGGGGCGGTGTCGACATTGGCGAAGGGGCGACCGCAGTCGGGGCCGGAGGTTACGCCCATATGCATGTGGTAGCCGGAAATGCTGGCGCCGGTGGCCGCGTGGACGGCATTTTCGGTGCGCAGCATTTTGGTGGGCGTGAGGATGGTGTCGACGGCGAGAAGACCGAGGCCCGGGCTGGTGCCGGGGGGCCCTTCTAGGCCATCTGGATCGGCAATGGTGTGGCCGAGCATCTGATAGCCGCCGCAAATGCCGAGGACAGAGCCCCCGGCGCGGTGGTGGGCGAGGATGTCGATGTCCCAGCCATTTTGACGGAGGGCATCGAGATCGGCGCGGGTGGATTTGGAGCCCGGCAGGAGGATGAGATCGGCTTTGCGCGGGATCGGATCGCCCGGTTGAACGAGCGTGACGGTGACGCCGGGCTCGGCGCGAAGCGGATCGAGATCGTCGAAATTGGCAATGCGCGGCAGGCGGGGCACGGCGATGTGGAAGGAACCGCCCTGCCCTGTGCGCGCGATATCATCGAGCGCGAGCGCGTCTTCGGCGGGGAGTTTTGCCGCATCAGCAAAATTCGGGACGGGGCCGAGGCTGGGCACGCCCATCTTGTCGGCGAGGAAGGCTTTGCCGCTGTCGAAGAGGGCCGGATCGCCGAAGAAGCGGTTGACGAGGCTGGCGCGGACGAGCGCGGCATCTTCCGGGTCGATGACGGCGAGCGTGCCGACAAGAGAGGCGATGACGCCACCGCGATGGATATCGCCGATCAGCACGACGGGAATATTGGCGGCGCGGGCAAAGCCGAAATTGGCAATGTCATTGGCGCGGAGATTGACCTCGGAGGCGCTGCCGGCGCCTTCGACGAGGATGTAATCGCTGTCGGCGGCAAGCTCGGTGAAAGCGGCGAGGACTTCTGGCAGAAGCTGGCCGCGGTCGGCCCAATATTGGCGGGCGGAGAGGCTGGCGCGACGTTTTCCGCGCACCACAACCTGCGAGCCGGTTTCGCCTTCGGGTTTTAGGAGCACCGGGTTCATGGCGGTGATGGGGTCGCGACGGGACGCGCGGGCCTGCAGCGCCTGGGCGCGACCGATCTCGCCACCATCGGCGGTGACGGCGGCATTGTTGCTCATGTTCTGCGGCTTGAACGGGGCAACGCGCAGACCGCGATTGGCCAGGGCGCGGCAAAGCCCCGCCACGATCAGCGATTTGCCGACGTCGGAGCCGGTTCCCATGAACATGAGTGCGCGTGTCATAGGCGGTCTTATGGCGCAGAGATGACGTGAGCGTAAGAGCCCATGACGCGGTTGAGTTGGGCACCCATGGGGGGCTGGCGGATGGCTTCGGCGTCGAGGGCTTCGAACAGGGGGGGCAGGCTCGCTCCCTTGGCGGAGGAATAGTGGAATTCGTGGCCATTGAGTCCAGCGGGCCAAGGCAAGGGGCTGTCGTGGAGGAGACGGCGATAGCCGAGGACGCGCTTGGGGCGGTCGATGCGGGTGGTGGTGGGCAGAAGGCCGGTCATGGCGTGGCTGGTGCCGGATTTGTCGACCAGGGCCTCGCCCAAGACCATAAAGCCACCGCACTCGCCGTAAATGAGCGCATTGCGGTCGCGGGCGGCGATGAGGCCGGATCTAAAATTTTGCGCGGCGGCGAGAGCTGGGCCGTGGAGTTCGGGATAGCCGCCGGGGAGGAATATGGCGTCGGAATCCGTTGAGGGCGCTTCATCGGCAAGCGGGGAGAAGAAGGAGAGCTCGGCCCCGGCGGCGCGCCAGCCATCGAGGAGATGGGGATAAAGGAAGGCGAAAGCAGCATCGCGGGCGATGGCGATGCGTTGGCCGAGGGGAGCCAGGGCACGCGGCGCGGCGTTCGCCGGGGGGAGAGGCGCGGCGAGATGGGCCAGTGTGGCGAGATCAATATAGTCGGCCATGGCGGTCGCGGCGGCGGTTAGAAAGCCATCAAAGCCGTCGATTTCGCCGGGAAGAACGAGGCCGAGATGGCGCTCGGGGACGGTGAGATCGGTGCGGCGGGGAATGGCGCCGAGGACCGGGATATCGAGGGCATTGAGCGCCGTGGTCAGCATGCGCTCGTGGCGCGCAGAGGCAACGCGATTGATGATGATCCCCGCGACGCGCACGCCGGGGCGCCAATGGGCAAAGCCGGCAACAAGCGGGGCGATGGACTGGCTCTGGCGATCGGCATCGGCGACGAGAATGACGGGGAGTTTTAGGGTTTCGGCGAGATCGCCGGTGGAGCCCTTGCCATCGGCGGCGCCATCGAAAAGGCCCATGACACCCTCGACGAGGAGGAGATCGGCGCCAGTGGCCTGCTGAGCGGCAAGGGCGCGCAGCTGGGTGGCGTCCATGGCCCAGGGGTCGAGGTTTATGGCTTCGCGGCCGGCGGCGCGGGAGAGATAGATGGGATCGATATAGTCCGGGCCGGTTTTGGCGGGCGCGACGATTTTGCCCTGCTGCCGAAGGGCGGCGAGGAGGCCGAGAGTGATGAGGGTTTTGCCCGAGCCCGAACGTGGGGCGGTGATGAGGAGGCCGGTGGGGTTAGGGTTCATGGCGTGCTTGGAAACCCCCACCTAGCCTCCCCCTGGTAGGGGGAGGGACACATCGTGGTTGTGGAGAGGTCTGAGCGCCATTGATAGCATTCACCCCTCACCCTAGCTAGCCGTTCGAGCATAGCTCTCACGGCCTTTCTTACTCGAACTGCTCCACTGGAGCAGTTCGCCCTTCGGGACGCTCGAAAGTCCCCTGAGGGGCGAGGGGACTGGTCCGAGTTTGTGGAGACATTTGAGCGCCACCGGAGGGCCCCTCCCCCTGACAGGGGGAGGTTGGGAGGGGGTGATTGCGCAAGCCTAGCCAAACACATGTCTGCGCACTTCTTCGACGTACCAGTCGAGGCTTTGTCGGTAGTTGGCTACGGCGCCGAGGACGACGATGGCGGGGGTGGGGATGTCGGTGAGGGTGCCGGCTTCGCCGAGGGTGGTTTCGAGGACCGACTGGTCGGGATTGGCGGCGTGGGAGACGATGGTGAGGCGCTCGTCGGCGCGGCGGCCGGCAGCGAGCAGGCGCTCGGTGATGGCGGGGAGATGTTTTACCGCCATGAACATGACGATGACCGGCGCGGCCTGGGCCACGGCAGGCCAATCGACGCCGCCGGGGACGGCGCCGCTTTCGTCGTGGCCGGTGAGGAAGATGACGGCGTGGTTGGTATCGCGATGGGTGATGGGGAGGCCCGCATAGGCCAGGCCCCCAAGCCCCGAAGAAATGCCGGGCACGATGCGGAAAGCAATGTTCTCACGGGCCAGCGCGCCGGCTTCTTCGCCGCCGCGGCCAAACATGAAGGGATCGCCGCCTTTGAGGCGCAGGACGCGCTTGCCGGCCCTGGCAAGGGCGATGAGCTGGAGGGAAATGTCGGACTGCAGCGGCGAAGGTTTTCCACCGCGCTTGCCGGCATGGATGCGCTCGATATGGGCTGGCGCGAGCGCGAGGGTTTGCGGAGACACCAGGGCATCGTGGACGATGACATCGGCTTGCCCCAGCGCATGATAGGCCAGAAGCGTGAGGAGGCCCGGCCCGCCGGGGCCCGCACCGACGAGCCACACACTGCCGGGTTCAAACACAGGAAAATCGGCGCCGTCGAGACGCGAAAAATGGGAGAGTGGCAGGCTCATGCGCGCACGCCTTGAGAGAAAGCCGATCTGCAGGCACATTGGCGCAAATCAGGGAATGCGGAAGCCATGAAAATCCTCATTCTGGGCGGAACGACCGAAGCCCGGGAACTTGCCAACCGCCTCGTGGCGGAGGGGCACGACATTACTACATCCCTGGCCGGCAGGACGCGCGACCCCAAACTGCCGCAGGGCGGCATTCGCATGGGCCGGTTCGGCGGCATTCCAGGCCTTGCGGCCTATCTCAACGCGGCGGGGATCGAGGCCCTTGTGGACGCTACGCATCCTTATGCCGGGCAAATCTCGGTCAATGCGGTTGCGGCGGCGGGGGCCGGTGGCGTGAAGCTGGTGCGGGTGATGCGGCCGGCCTGGGAGCCCCTGCCCGGCCAGCGCTGGACCATAGTCGACACCATGGCGGAGGCCGCGCGCAGCATTCCCACCGGCGCCGATGTGCTGCTGACGACGGGCCATAGCGGGCTGGAGATCTTTCTTGAGCGCGACGATTGCCACTTTATCGTGCGGCTGATCGAGCCGCCGGAATTCAAGGTGCCCGGCCATGCGGAAATCCTGCTCTCCCGGCCGCCCTATGACGTCGACAGCGAAATCCAACTGATGCAGCGCCATGGGGTGACGCATCTGGTCAGCAAGAATTCGGGCGGGCGGCAGACGGCTGGCAAGCTCGAAGCCGCCCACAGACTGGGCGTGACGGTGATCATGATCGGGAGACCGCATTACGGGCCTGCGCTGGAAGTGGCGAGCGTGGACGCGGTGGTGGCGGCGCTGGGGCTGTAGGCGAGACGCGAAAGGGCGCAGGTGGCGCCGGCGGAGGCGATTTTCTCGAGAAGTAGCGGGCCGAATGACTGGGCGGCGGCCTCGGCAATGGCGGGAACGCCGAAGAGGCGCGTGACCCTGGTCGAGGGATTGGGGACGGGGCGTGAAAACTCGACGGGGTCGGCGGCGCGCAGCTCAACGCCCAGCCTGACAGCGGCGGCAAAGAGGCCGGGATGATCGAGCTTGTCGGGATGCGTGACGCAGAAGGCTATGGAGCGGGCGGCAAGCCCCTGACGCGCGAGTGCCGTCTCGATAAGCGCCAGGATTTCATCGGCTCCCGTATCGCGGCGCGCACCGAGCCCGACAACAATAACGGGCCTATCCTGGTGCTCTAGAGTGGGCGCGAGCCCGGAAGTCCAAATTCTCATCATCGCCTCGCTGCTACGAGGCAGGTTCGCTCAAAACCGGAGCAGCTTCCGGGATTGGTCCCGCTCTTGGGTCGACCGCACCGGAGTCTGTTTCATTCCGTCGCGGGAACGCTGCACAGTTTTCTTTCTAGGACGGGGAAAGCATGTGGTCAATCAATGGCTTGCGCGGCAGATCGCCCCGATGGGAATGCTTCTGAAAATCGTTCGCAAATTCAAGGGGTTGATGGAACCCGGACGAGGGTCTATGGCCAGAGATCAACAGCGAGCGGAGCCAGCAATGGCCATCACGAACAAGACCCTGGCCGTGGCCGCGGCCAGCCTGGCTGTCGGCCTCATCGTCTTGGGAATCAAGTTTTTTGCCTGGCGGCTGACCGGCTCGATCGCGCTTTATTCCGATGCGCTGGAATCCATCGTCAATGTGGTGACGGCCCTCGTGGCGCTGGTCGCGGTGCGGTTCGCACAAAAGCCGGCGGATGCCGCCCTGCCCTATGGCTATCACAAGGCCGAGTATTTTTCGGCCGTCGTGGTGGGGGTGATGATCATCATTGCGGCCATACTTGTCGGTCGCGAAGCCTATCTGGGGTTTCTCGCGCCGAGCCTGCCCGAAGCGCCGATGGAGGGTATTGCCCTCAGCCTCGTGGCGACGTTGATCAATCTGGCCTGGGCGCGTGTGCTGATCCGCCAGGGACAAAAGGCCCGTTCACCCGCGCTCGAGGCCGATGGCAAGCATCTGATGACCGATGTGGTGTCCACGATTGGCGTCGTGATCGGACTGGGGCTGGTTTACCTGACAGGCTTTGCGCTGCTCGATCCCCTGCTGGCGGCGCTGGTTGCGCTCAACATCCTGTGGTCGGGCTGGGGCGTGATCAAGGATAGTGTCGGCGGGCTGATGGATGTGGCGGTGGATCCCGAAACGCGGAAGCTGATCCGCGAGGTTATTGCCACCAATGCCGATGGTGCCATCGAGGCGCACGATATTCGCACGCGGCAGGCCGGCAAGCTGACCTTTATCGATTTTCACCTGGTGGTGCCGGGAACGATGAGCGTGGATGAGGCGCACACGATCTGCGACTGCATCGAGGCGAAGCTGCGCGAAGCGGTGAAAGATGTGCAGATCACCATCCATGTGGAGCCGGAAAACAAGGCCAAGCACTCCGGCATTGTGGTGGTTTAATTCGACACACCCGATGGTCTTCACCCTGAGGGGCGAGGGGGCGGTAGAGCCGACGGGCTAGCGCGCCCCCCTCTTGCCCACGCGGCGCGACGCAGGCAGAATCGCCGCTATGCGTCTCATTTTCATTTTTCTCGCCCTGTTCGCTCTTTCCGTGCCCGCTTCGGCGCAGGAATGGGGGCGCTATGACAATGGGCGGTTTGGCTATTCGATTGCCGTACCGCCCGGCTTTGTCGGCCAAGGCGAGAGCGACAATGGCGACGGGCAGGTTTTCGTGCTGCCCGGGCGGGTCACCAGCCTCACCGTGTGGGGTGGGCTGACGGGCGTCGTCAATAACGGGTTTGAGGTGCAGGCCGAGGCCAGTATCGGGCACGATATCGACGAGGGCTGGAATATCACCTATCGGGCGACGACGCCGAAATGGGCCAGTTGGAGCGGCACGAAGGGCGGAAACATCCTTTATCGGCGGATGGTTCTGCTCTGCGATGGCAGCGCCTATGCGGCGTTCGAGATGAAATATGGGCAGATTGACCGGCCGAGCATGGACCCGGTGGTGGAGCGGCTGGTGGGCTCGCTGCGGGGCGATTGTTGAAGCTGCTCTCGCATACCCCCTCCTAACCTCCCCCTAAAGAAGGGGGAGGGACAGATCGCGTTCGGGGCGCGGTCGGCCGTCAGCCACGATGCGCCCCTCCCCCTTATTCAGGGGGAGGTTGGGTGGGGGTTGCCTCCCAGCCTTAAAACTCGATGCCCTTTTGGGCTTTTACGCCGGCGCGGAAATGGTGCTTGATCTCGGTCATTTCGGTGACGAGGTCGGCGATTTCGATCAGTTCGTCCTTGGCGTTGCGGCCGGTGACGATGACGTGCTTTTCAGCAGGCTTGTTGGCGAGGGTTTCGACGACTTCCTCGATGGGGAGATAGTCGTAGCGCAGGCAGATGTTGAGCTCGTCGAGCAGGACCATGTCGTAGCTCGGGTCCATGATCAGCGCCTTGGCCTGGTCCCAGGCCTTGCGGGCGGCGGCGAGGTCGCGCTGGCGGTCGGCGACGTCCCAGGTAAAGCCTTCGCCCATGGCGTTGATGGTCACCTGATCGGGGAATTTGTCGAGCACGGTGCGTTCGCCGGTGTTCCAGACACCCTTGACGAATTGCACCACGCCCACACGCATGCCATTGCCCAGGGCCCGGAAGACCATGCCGAAGGCGGCGGTGGACTTGCCCTTGCCCTTGCCGGTGTGGACGACAAGAAGACCCTTTTCCTCGGTCTTGGTGGAGAGGATCTTGTCGCGGGCCGCCTTCTTCTTCTTCATTTTTTCGGCGTGATAGGCGTCGCGTTCGGCCTCGGACATAAGATCGGTTTTCTTGAGGGGCTTTTCGGTCACTGAAGGCGCTCCGCGTGTTCGATGATCAATTGGGCCGCGCGCTCGGGCGGCAGAATGGTGGTGTCGAGATCGAACCGGTTCGGGTGGTCGATCCGCAACAGGGGACGACGCTGGCGCACGAGGGCCGCGCCGGCGGCATCGGTCATCTTGAGACGATCCTCACGCTCGGGGCTGGGAATGCGTTCGTCGTGAGCCGCGTCAGACGCAGTGAGGATGACGGGGGCGAAGGTGGCGCCGCGTTTTCGCGACACTTCAACCACCTCGGCAAAAGCCTCGTGGTCGAGCGGATCGTCTTCCATCAGCGCATTGGTGAGCACGAAGCTGGCTTCGGGCCGGGCGATCTCGGTCATGGCCCGTAGCGCCTCGCGGCGGATGGTCATGATGATATCCCAGGCGCTGTCGGGGATCGGGGTCGATCCATCCTCCCGGATCAGCGAGAAGACGATGTTGTTGGCGAGGTGATTGTCGAAGAGGCGCGCATTGGTAAGCGCGCAGATCTGCCTCGCGATCGTCAGCTTGCCGACCCCGTAGTGGCCGATGAGATAGATGATGGTGTTGTTCATGCCTCCCCCTCGAGGAAAGCATAGACGGAGTTGGAACGGGGCGACCAGAGACCGCGCTGGCGGGCGTCCCGGAATTTTTCGATGAGCTCGTCATAGCCATAGCGATTGACCGATTTCAACCAGTCACGGATGGCGTCGTTTTCGACGAAGGCTTCGAAGGCCAGATCGAAATGGTGGGTTTTCACCGCGCCGGTGGTGGCGGCGTAGGCGAACATGAAATCGACTGTGGCGATGATTTCGAAGGCGCCGCGATAGCCATGGCGCTGCATGCCGGCAATCCATTTGGGATTGACGACGCGCGAGCGCATGACATGGGAGATTTCCTGTTCCAGCGTCCGGATCTTTGGGGTTTCGGGGCGGGAATGGTCGTTGTGATAAGCCGCCGGTTTGTGGCCGGAGAGGGTTTCGGCGGCGGCGGAGAGGCCACCCTCGAACTGGTAGTAATTGTCACTGTCGAGCAGATCGTGCTCGCGATTGTCCTGATTGTGGAGGACGGCGTCGATCTGGCCGAGGCGGGCGGCGAAGCGGTCGTGGAGGGCAATGCCGTCGGCCTTTGCGCCATAGGCGTATTGGCCCCAGCGCAGGAACTGGTCGGCGAGATCGGCCTTCTCGGACCATTTGCCATTGTCGATGAGTTGGCCGAGACCGGCGCCATAGGTGCCCGGCTTTGAACCGAAAATGCGGGCGCCGGCTTCGAGGGAGGCCTCGGCTTCGGTCTTGCCAGCCGCCATGAGGCCAAGGGCTTCGGCGCGCATGCGAGCGGCGATGGGGTTATCTTCTTCGGGCTCATCAAGCGCCCCGACGGCGCGGATGGCACGATCGAACAGGGCGATCTGGGCCGGGAAGGCGTCGCGGAAGAAGCCGGAAATGCGCAGGGTGACATCGACGCGCGGGCGGCCGAGCTTGGCCAGCGGCACGATTTCATAGCCGGAGACGCGGAGGGAACCGGGGTCCCAGGTGGGTTTGGCGCCGATGAGCGCGAGGGCCTGGGCGATATCGTCGCCGCCGGTGCGCATATTGGCCGTGCCCCAGACGGAGAGGGCAACGGATTTGAGATAATGCCCGTGATCCTGGAGGTGGCGGAGCACGAGGCTTTCGGCGGATTTCCGGCCGAGTTCCCAGGCGCTCGGCGTGGGGACGGCGCGGGCATCGACGGAATAGAAATTGCGCCCGGTGGGCAGGACATCGAGCCGGCCACGGGACGGTGCGCCGGAGGGACCGGGGGCGATGAATTTGCCGTCGAGGCCGGCGAGGAAAGCGGCCATTTCAGAGGGGCCGGATGCGGCAAGTCGCGGCAGGATGAGAGTTTTCACCGTGTCGAGGACGGCGTTGGTGGCGGTCCACTCGGGGGGACAGGTTCGGGTGCCGGTAATGAGCTCGGCGGCGAGGGCTTCGAGGTACTCGAGGATGTCACCGATGGTGCGGGGATTTACCCCCCTCCCAGCCTCCTCCTCAAGGGGGGAGGTGCCGAGCGGTGTTCGTGGAGGCAGCTGGGGGCCCGTCCAGGGCGCACCGAGTTCAGCCGTCAGTGGATCGACGCCGAGTTTGAGGTCGTCGGCGAGGGCGCGGATGAGGGAGTTTTCGGAGGGGCTTTCGCCGCGGGGAATGCGGGCAAGGGCGACGGCGAGATCGCGCTGGAGATCGCCCGCTGGCGACTGGCCAAAGATGTGCAGGCCATCGCGGATCTGGGCTTCCTTGAGGTCGCAGAGGAAGTTGTCGATCTTGATCAGGGCCTCGGTCTCGTCCTCGGGCAGTCCGATATCGGTGTCGAGGCGGCTGTCGCGGGTGAAGTCGAGAATGCGGCTTTTGAGATCGGCCAGACGGCGGCGATCCATGCCGGAGGCGGCGTAATATTCATCGAGCAGCGCTTCGAGGTCTTTTAAGGGACCATAGGTTTCGGCGCGGGTGAGCGGGGGTACGAGGTGGTCGATGATGACCGCACCGGTGCGGCGCTTGGCCTGGGTGCCCTCGCCGGGATCGTTGACGATGAAGGGATAAAGATGGGGCAGCTGGCCCCAGAGCGCGTCGGGATAGCAATCGGCGTCGAGCGCCGTGGCCTTGCCGGGCAGCCATTCGAGCGTGCCATGTTTGCCATTGTGCACCAGGGCATGGGCGCCGAATTCGTGGCGGAGCCAAAGATAGGCGGCGATATAGGCGTGGGGCGGGACCAGCGCCGGATCGTGATAGCTCTCGGTCTCGTCGAGCTGGTAGCCGCGCGCAGGCTGGAGCAGGAGCACGATATTGCCGAAACGGTGCGCCGGAAGATGGAAGGCATTTTCGCGAATGAAGGGATCGGTCGCGGGATCGCCCCAACGGGTGGTGACGGCCTCGCGGGTTTCTTCGGGGAGCGCGGCGAAGAGTTCGGCATAGCGCGCGAGCGGGAGGATGGCGGCGGAAGTGCCGCGCTGGGGACTGGCGTTGGTGGGGCCGGACTGGAGGAGATTTATGAGGTCGGCTGAGGTGGAGGGGAAGGCCCCCTCATCCCAACCGAATTCGGATGCGAATTCGGTGACCCTTCGGGCACCTTCTCCCTCGAGGGGAGAAGGGGACGGAGCCGAGAGATCGTAGCCGGCGCGCTCGAGTTCGGCGAGCATACGCACGGTGCTTTCGGGGGCGTCGTAGCCGACGCCGTTGGCGAGGCGCCCGTCGCGGATGGGGTAGTTGGCGAGGACGATGGCGATGCGGCGGTTTTCGCGGCTGGTGGCGCGGAGGATGGCCCAGTTTTTCGCGAGGGTGACGGCGCGGGCGATGCCCGAATGATCAGGGGCGTAGGCGGTAAGCGGGCACTGGGTGCGCTCGTGCCAGACAGCGTCGGCCTTATGGCCGACGAGCAAGCCACCGATGCGGCCATCGACTTCGGGCATGACGAGATACATCGCCATGTCCTTTGACGAGAGGCCGAGATTATCGGCCTGCCATTGCGCCTCGGAGCGGCCGGACTGGATGAGCTGGATGACAGGGGCATCGGTGCCGGCGAAGGGGTTTGATTTGTCGTCGAGATCAGCGATGCCCAACGCGAAGGCGGTGAGGTTGAGGATGACGGACGGCGGAAAGGCAGCCAGAGCATTCTGGACGAAGCGGACGCAGGCGGCTTCCTTGAGTGAGGAGACCAGTAGCGGCACGGGGGCGAGACCCTGGGCTTCAAGCTCGGCGATCAGGGCTTCGAGCGTGGCGGTGCCGGCACCTTCGAGGGCGGCGCGGTAGAAAAGGATGGGGGTGTAACTCGGGCCGATGTGCTCCGCGAGAACGCCCCCCACCCCAGCCCTCCCCGCGGGGGGGAGGGAGTGCGGCCGGTGGACGTGGATGGAGCGCAGGCCCACTTCGTCGGTCATGCCGGTTTTGGGGTGCCAGAGGCCGAAGCGGGGGAAGGGTTGCGGCGCCGCCAGCCCTGTGTCAGCACCGCCCCCCACCCCAACCCTCCCCTCGAGGGGGAGGGAGTGAGATCGAGGCTGCTCCGACAGAAACGAAAGCGCCGCAAGGATTGCGTCGGAATTGTCGGGGCCGCCGGCGACGAAGAGGTGGTGGAGGGCCAGCCAGTCGTCGGGGGGAATGGTCGAGCGGGACTGCAGAATGGGGTCGGGATTGGCATCGCCCGGCAGGAGGACGAGCGGGATTTTGCGGTTGGCGCAGAGGGCGGTGATTTCGTCGACGCCATATTGGAAATAGGCGACGCCGCCGATGAGGCGGAGGACGACGAGGCGGGCATGGGCGACTGTCTTGTCCAGCCACATGTCGACGGAGAGATTATTGGCGAGGCGCAGCGTGTTGGCGAGGCGGAGTTGGTCTTCCCCTGCCCGGTCGGCGGCGGCGGCGAGCATGGCCAACTCGCTGTCGGCAGCGCTGGCGAAGATCAGCGCGCCGGGGCGCTGGGCGAGGTCGATGGCCTCGCCTTCCTGCTGGATGGCGCCGGCCTGGGCGGAGAGGAGGTGCATCAGGCCTTCTTGAGGAACTCGGTGCGCAGGACCAGTCCCTTTACCTTTTCGGCATTGCACTCGATTTCGGCGGTGTCGCCGGTGAGGCGGATGTTCTTGACCAATGTGCCGCGCTTGAGAACGACAGAGGTGCCCTTGACTTTGAGATCCTTGATGAGGGTGACCGCATCGCCATCATTGAGCTCGTTGCCGTTGGAATCACGGGTGATTTCGGTCATTTTTTGGTCCTTCAACCGAGCGCGTAGACTGCAGGTTTGGTGAAAGTCCCAAAGACCCCCACCCTTGATCCCTCCCCACTAGGGGGAGGGAGACGATGAACATGAGCGTCCGTGACTAGGCCGCGAGAGCGGCGGCGCGCTGGAGGCTCTGGGTGATCGCGGCGCGATCGAGCGGGCTTTCGCCGATGACGACGAGGCTGGTCTGGCGGGTTTCGTCAGCCTTCCACGGGCGGTCGAAATAGGCCGTAACGCGGGGGCCGACGGCCTGGATGGCCAGACGCGCGGCGGCGCCGGGAACAGCGGCAAAGCCTTTGAGGCGCAGCACATCGTGGGCCTTGATCGTGTCGGCGATGATGGCGAGCAGCTGGTCCTTGCCCTCGATGGCGGGCAGGTGGATCGAGAAGCTGTCGAAATCGTCGTGCTCGTGGGTCTCCCCGCCGTGCTCAAGCTCGTGATGGCTGGGGCGGTTGGCGATGTCGTCTTCCGAGCCCATGCCCATGCCGAGCAGCGCGGTGATGTCGACATGGCCATTGGCGGCGCGGACGATACCGACGCCGGGGCGCAGCTCGGCGCGGATATTGGCTTCCACCTTTTCGAGCATTGCGGGATCAACAAGATCAGTCTTGTTGATGATGATCATGTCGGCGGCCGAGAGCTGATCTTCGAAGAGTTCGCCCAGCGGGGTTTCGTGATCGAGCATTTCGTCCTGGCGGCGCTGGGCATCGACGGCGGCTTCGTCGGAGGCGAAACGGCCCTCGGCAAGCGCGGCCGCGTCGGCGACGGTGACGACGCCATCAATGGTGACCTGGGCCTTGATCTCGGGCCAGTTGAAGGCGCGGATCAGCGGCTGCGGCAGAGCGAGGCCCGAGGTTTCGATGATGATGTGATCGAACTTGTCGGGGCGGGCCAGGAGGGCCTGCATGGTGGGAATGAACTCATCGGCCACGGTGCAGCAGATGCAGCCGTTGGAAAGCTCGACCATATCCTCTTCGCGGCAGGTCTCGTCGCCGCAACCGGCGAGGATATCCTTGTCGACACCGAGATCGCCGAACTCATTGATGATCAGCGCGATGCGCTTGCCCTTGGGGGCATGGGCCAGCATGTGGCGCACAAGCGTGGTCTTGCCGGCACCGAGAAAGCCGGTAATGACAGTGGTGGGGATCTTGGTGGTCATGCGAGGGCTCCAGTGCGAACGCCGACGCGAGCGGCGAGATAATCATTGATGCGGCCGAAGGCGAGGCCGAGGGCCACCCAGAACAGGGCGCCGTTGAAGATGACGGCGGAGACGAATTCGGCCGTCATGCGCGGGGGAACGCTCGTGGGCTCATCGGGCGCGACCGGCGCCTGAATGAGATGGGGCAGGATGATCAGCGCGACTGCGACGGCCAGCGCCCAGGGCGCGCGGATTTTTGCCGCAAGCACCAGCGCCGCGCCGGTCGAGATGGCCGCGCCGGCCCACCAGAGCTGACGGGCAAGCGTGTCGGCAACGGGCATGCCCGGCATGCCGGGCGGCAGGCCGAGAGCGGGCGCGAGGGTAAAGGCGGCAAAGCCACCCAGCCCCCAGAGGACGCCATTGGCGAATGTGATGGGCAGGTTGAAGACGACCGAAACCGCGCCGATGATCAGCGCATAGCCGGCGGCCATGAGGAAATTGGCGAGGACAGTATAGGCGGTGCGCTCGAAGCCGTCCTGGGGCATCCACTCATCTTCGTCGTGTGAATGGGCCGGAACAGCTGCTGCGGTCGCGTCGCCGGCCTCTTCCTCGTGATGATGATCTACTTCGCCGCCCTCGAACGCCTCGGCGGCAAAGATCAGCGGGGTGACGCGCCAGGCCTGGAATGCGGACGTGACGAGGCCAGCACAAAGCGCTGCGACAAGCGCAGCGAAAAACAGATTGCGGAACATTTTTTCTCTCTGAAGCTTGGTAGCGCCCGCCTTAGTGGCAGGGGAAGCCCATGGCGTGACGCGTGTCGTGAGCACCATTGTGCAGGCGATAATCGCCGGCAAAGCCGGTGCCAACCAGGAGCGTCATACCCAGGAACAGGGCGAGAAGCCCGGCCATGAGGCGCTGGGACAGCGAGAGAGAAGACGGGGAAGAGGAAACAGTGGTCGTGGTCATGCAGGCACCCTCCGTGCGCAGGATTGATCGGCGTGTGTCGGCAGGTCTCCTGGCTGGCGGTGGATAAAGCCCCCTCGCCTTCCCGGTGCCCGCGGGCACCAGTGGCGAAATGAGGGGGCGCACCGCTTACAGTTGCGGGGGCAGCCACGGAATTGGTCCCTTATGGGTACGCCGCACCGTGTTCCCTTTTGATCCCCTTGTGCCCTTGCACGCGGGGAACCGTCACGGGATCACCTGTACGCCCTTGGAGGGCGCGGGGTCAATATTCAGGCAGGGCTATGTGATCGGGCCAGGGATAACCGACGCTGACATTGGTGACGCGCGTGCCGATCTCGTCGAGCAGCGGCAGGTCGGAATCAAGGGTGGTGTCACCTGCAACCGAAGTGGTGTCGATGGTTTCGGGATAGTCATCGGCGGGCGAGAAGCGATAGCTGACATGGCAAAGGGGATCCCGCTCAAGGAGATTGCCGGCTTCGATCCAGGCATAGCCGCCATAATCCCACCAGAAGCCGCCCAGCTTGAACGACTGGCCATTGAGAGCTTCCACGTCGTCTATGCTCATGCCCACCTGAACCCCGCCCGGAGCGATGTGGCTGGGCGAAAGGTCGATGTTGTTGGGAAAAGCGAGGTTTTCCTCATCGGCCCATAGGATTTCCATCTTGCGCGCGGGGTCGTCGGGATAAATGGTCGTGCCGAGCATCTCAATGCCTTCCGGGCCATAGATGGTGCCGGTGACCACATTGTCGGCGCCAAAATGCGCGCGGAGACGCGCCTCGGTGGTGTCGGCACCAAAAAGGCCTTCGCAGAGGAATTGCTCGGCCGGAGCGGATTCTACCTTGTCCTTGGCGGCAGAGGGCAGGACGGCAATGAGAACGGCGCTCAGCGCCAAAAGTCCGATGCGGACAGGCATAATGATCAATCTCCCCCTGGATGCGGCCATTGTGTCGCAAGCAAAGACGGCCCGCAATCTCCGACTCAGCGTATGAAAGGCTGGCTGAAAAGAAGGATTTTGCGATGAAGCCGATCAAATTCGACCGCGACGAAACCAAGGCCATCGTCGCCGAAATCCAGGACTATTTTCGTGTCGAGCTCGACCAGTCGATCGGCGCCATTCCCGCCGAGATGCTGATGCAGTTCTTCGCCGACAAGATGGGCGCTTATTACTACAATCGCGGCCTGCACGACGCGCAGGCACTGGTGCGCAAGAAGATCGACGACGTCAGCGACGATATCTTTTCGCTCGAGCAGCCAACCAAGGCGCGCTGAGCAGAAAGCACCCACTTCCGCCGATTGAACTTCGCAGCTAAAGCAGGCTGTCTCGTCTTGAGGAGGAAGCCTTGGGCTTCAATATTGCCACGCTGGCCCCGATCGGGCTGCTGATTGCGTCCAATCTGTTCATGACCTTTGCCTGGTATGGGCACCTCAAATTCCCCGGCGCGACGCTGTGGGTGGTGGTGCTGATCAGCTGGGGCATTGCGTTTTTCGAATATTGGCTGGCGGTGCCGGCCAACCGGATCGGCTATGGCGTCTATTCGGGGGCAGAGCTCAAGACCATCCAGGAGGTGATTTCCCTCTCGGTCTTCGTGCTCTTTGCGGTGTTCTATCTCGGCGAAAAACTGACGTGGAACCACGGGATCGGGTTCGGGCTGATCGCGCTTGGCGCCTTCTTCATTTTCAAGGGGCCGCTGAAGTAGCGACCCCGTTCCCCGGCCTGATTAGTTGAGGCACTCGGCTATGCTGGTGGCGAGGCCGCGGAGGAGCTCGGCGTAGAGGCCGGGACCTTCGCTGAGGGCGCTCGCCTCGGGGTCGAGCGTGCCGACCCGTGCGTCAGTCCCCTCGACGATGGTGTTGACGATGGCCGGCTGGAAATTTGGCTCGGCAAAGACGCAGGTGGCGCCGAGTTCGGAAACCTTGGCGCGCAATTCGTCGATGCGGCTGGCGCCGGGCATGGCCTCAGGTGAGACGGTGACCGTGCCGGCCAGGCTCAGGCCGAAGCGCGCCTCGAAATATTGGTAGGCGTCGTGGAAGACGATGAAGGGTTTGGTACCTACCGGATCGAGGATTGCAGCGATCTCGGCCTCGAGGGCTGAGAGGTCGGCGCGCGTCGTCTCGGCATTGGCGGCGTAGGCAGCAGCGTTTTCGGGGTCGGCTGCGACCAGGACTTGCTCGATGCGGGAGACCATGAGGACCGCATTTTCCGGATCAAGCCAGAAATGCATATCGGCTTGGCCCTCTGGAGCATGGTGCTCGTGGGCGTGCTCGTGCTCGTGGGCGTGATCATGATCTTCATGATCTTCATGGTCGTGGGCCCCCTCGTGGCGATGATCATCGCTGTGATCGTGGGCCTCGTGATCATGGGCGTGCGCTTCGAAGGCTCCGCCTTCACGCATGGGCAAGAGCGACAGGCCCTCGGTTTCAGAGAGCGTCACGATCTCGGCCCCGGTGGAAAGGGTCTTGAGCGCGTCAGACAGGAACATCTCGAAGCCAGGCCCGGTCCAGAACACAAGATCGGCACTCTCCAGCGCGGCGGCATCGGAGGGGCGCAGGGCATAGTCGTGGGGAGAAGCCGAGCCTTTGACCAGCAGGGTGGGGGTGCCCGCGTCCCCCATGACGGAGGCGACGAGGGAATGGACCGGCTTGGTCGATGCGACCACGCTGGGAGCCGCCAATGTCGTGCTGCTCAGCAGCAGAATCGCGGCGGCGGCGAGGGGAAAGGCGGTCTTGTGCATCGTCTGGCCTCTTAAGGATGATGTGATATGTTATGTTATTACGCTTGCCGCGGTGTTATGCTATAACGTATTTACGAGCGTCAAGAGAGGCTCCGGCAAAAAATGCGCGTGCTGCATTTGCCTGGATCCTCACCAATTCTGGCGGCTGCCCCCTGCCCCTTGCGCTCTCACCGGAGCGCGGACGCGGATGGCAACGCAGACCGACCGAGGCAAGATGAACGCAGTTGCGCAGCGCGAAACCCTGATCTCCCTCCGCGGTGCCGGCGTGCGCAGCGGCGGGCGCGTGCTCGTGGAAGGGGTTGATCTTTCCATCGCGCGTGGCGAGATCGTGACGCTGATCGGGCCCAACGGCTCGGGGAAGTCGACGACCGCCAAGATGGTGACGGGTGTGCTGCGGCCGAGCATGGGCAAGGTCGAGCGCAAGGCCGGGCTCACCATCGGATATGTGCCGCAAAAGCTGGCCATCGACTGGACGCTTCCGCTGACCGTCGAGCGGCTGATGACGCTGACCGGGACATTCGGCCAGGACGCCATCGAGGCGGCGCTCGAGGCGGTCGGGGCAAGGCGGCTGCGCAAGGCGGCGGTGCAGGAGCTTTCGGGAGGAGAATTCCAGCGCGTCCTCTTCGCCCGGGCGATGATCCGCAAGCCGGATTTGCTGGTGCTGGACGAGCCGGTGCAGGGCGTCGATTTTTCCGGTGAAGTGGCGCTCTATCAGCTGATCCGCGAAATCCGCGACACGACGGGCGCGGGGATATTGATGATCAGCCATGATCTGCATGTGGTGATGGCGGAAACCGACACTGTGATCTGCCTCAATGGCCATGTGTGCTGCCGGGGAACCCCCAGCACGGTCAAGCGGGATCCGGCCTATCTGCGGCTCTTCGGGGCACGCGCGGCGTCGGCACTGGCGATTTACGAACATCACCACGACCATGAGCATCACGACGACGGATGCGTGGTGGGGGCCGAGGTGGGGCATGAGCATGCGCACCATCATCATGAGCATGAGGGGCACAGCCATGCCAAGTGACGTGATTACCCCCTCCCGAGCGTCGCTAAGGCCCAAAGGGCCTAGCTTTGCTACCCTCCCCTCAAGGGGGAGGGTGAGCGCCAGTTCGTGGCAAGGTCGTGCCGTATCCACCAAATCACCCTCCCCCTTGAGGGGAGGGCAAGCGGAGCTTAGCCGCAGGCTTAGCGCAGCTCGGGAGGGGGTATCCCATGTTCGGTGATTTCTTTTCGCGGGCGCTGATTGCGGGCGTGGGGCTGGCGACGGTGACGGGGCCGCTCGGCTGCTTCGTCATCTGGCGGCGCATGGCCTATTTCGGGGACACGATGGCCCATTCGGCGCTGCTGGGCGTGGCCATTTCGATCCTCCTATCGATCAACATGACGCTGGGGGTGTTTGCCGTAGCAGCGATGGTGGCCGGCGCGCTGCTGCTGCTGCAGCGGCAGAACAATCTCTCGACCGACGCGCTGCTGGGCATTCTGAGCCATTCCTCGCTGGCTGTGGGGCTGGTGCTGGTGGGACTTTTGACCAGCGTGCGCATCGATCTGATGGGGTTCCTCTTCGGTGACATCCTGGCCGTGTCCGTGGAGGACATCGCCATAATCTATGGTGGCGGCGCGGCGATATTGGCCATGCTGTGGCTCAACTGGCGGCCCCTGCTGGCGGCGACGGTGAGCCCCGAACTGGCCGAAGCCGAAGGCCTGCGCCCCGATGTCAGCCGCATCATCCTGATGCTGCTGATGGCAAGTGTCATCGCCATTGCCATGAAGCTCGTGGGCGTTATGCTGATCACGTCGCTGCTGATCATTCCCGCTGCGACAGCGCGCCGGCTGAGCACCACGCCGGAAATGATGGCGATCGTGGCGGCCGTGCTGGGCGTGGCCGCTGTGGTGGCCGGGCTCTTCGGCTCGCGCACCTGGGACAGCGCCTCCGGGCCCTCGATCGTGGTCGCGGCCTTGCTGATTTTTCTTGTTTCCCTGACGGTCCCTGTCGATCGTCTCTTTGGCAGGAGGGAACGCCATGGCGCATAGCCACGAGATGCCGACCGATCTGACGCGCAACCAGGAACTGGTGCTGGGCACGCTCAACCGCTCCAACGGGCCGCTGAGCGCCTATGACATTCTCGATCGGCTGCGGGAAGACGGATTGCGAGCGCCGCTGCAGG
The DNA here is from genome assembly GCF_029201545.1 of Devosia sp. FJ2-5-3. NCBI lineage: Bacteria > Pseudomonadati > Pseudomonadota > Alphaproteobacteria > Hyphomicrobiales > Devosiaceae > Devosia > Devosia sp. FJ2-5-3. The sequence continues at coordinate 3,437,320 of NZ_CP104007.1, forward strand.
TCTATCGAGCGCTCGACAAGCTGGTCGATCGCGGTCTCGCCCATCGGCTGGAATCGATCAATGCCTTCGTGGCCTGCGCCGATGAACATTGTCACCGCAAGGGGCTGATCGCCTTCGCCATCTGCAGCGGCTGCGGAAAGGTCGACGAATTTGCCGATCCAATCATCGAAGGGCGGCTGGGCGAATGGGCGAACGGCACCGGTTTTCTCGTCGAACGCACGACGATGGAAATCCGCGGCCGCTGCGCCGAGTGCAAGCAGGCCGCGTAAGGTTTTACGGATCGCGGGGATACATGGGCATGCCAGGAAGGATGGGCAGCCATGGCTCGCGCCTTATGCACCAGCCCTCGAATTGCGGAACAATGTCGGTGGGCGCATCGTCGAGACTGCCGAGATAGATCTCGACCTGGTCTTCGCCGAAGCTGAAGACGCGCGAACCGCAGCGCGGGCAGAAGCACCGGCCGTCATAGGTCGAATATTCGCCCGTTTGGGCGAACTGGCCCGGGCGCCAATCGGCGAAGGCGAGGAAGGATGAGCCAGTGATCTTGCGGCAATCGGCGCAATGGCAGAGGCCGGATTTGAAAGGCGCGCCGCGCACCTGATAGCGCACGGCGCCGCATAGGCAACCGCCGGATCTTGTCTCTTCTGGCATGTCGATTGTCCTCCCCTGGATATGGGAGGACAAAGTGCCAGCAGCGCTAAAGGTTCACCGGGGCGACCTCAAAACTCAGGAACCGGACTGCGGCAGCGCCATATTCGCGCGTGTCCTCAAGCGTGAAGCCATCCGGCACGGTCACCGGAGCATCGGCGGATTCTTCCCAGACCAGCGTGGCGCCGGGCTTGAGCCAGCCATTGGCAGCGAGCTCGACAAGGGCTTTTTCGCCGAGTTGCTGACCATAGGGTGGATCGAGGAAAACGAGATCGAACTCGCCAAAGGTGCCAGGTGCACCAAGCCCCGTCGCGTCGCGGCGCAAAAGCTTGGTGATACCCGCAACGCCAAAAGCCTGGATGTGGTCACGGATGATGCCGCGGGCCTCGGCGCCGATATCGACGAAGGTGACATGGGCCGCACCGCGCGAAAGTGCTTCAAAGCCCAGGGCGCCAGTGCCCGCAAAGAGGTCGAGCACCCGCTTGCCCTCGAGCACCGGGCCGAGCCGGGAGCCCAGAATGTTGAACATGCTCTCGCGCACCCGATCCGCCGTGGGACGAATGGAATCGTCCGACGGCGAGATCAGCTGCTTGCCGCGGAATTTACCGGCAACTATGCGCATGGCCTAGCCCCGCGGCTTGCGCGGACCCGTGGGACGGGCACCGCCCGAAGGACGAGCACCGCCCGTGGGACGTGGGCCGCCCGTGGGACGAGCACCGCCTTGCGGACGACCACCGCCACTCGAGGGGCGACCACCACCGGAGGGACGACCACCACCACCGGCGGGGCGACCACCGCCCGACGGGCGATTGCCGCCATCAAAGGGACGCCCGCCACCGGACGGACGCCCGCCCGTCGCGGGACGGCCACCATCGAACGGACGAGTGCCGCCTGCAGGGCGACCGGCACCGGAGGGGCGTGGACCACCCGACGGACGGGCACCGAAGGGCTTGTCGCCAAAGGACTTGTCGCCACGTGGCTTGCCCTCGAACGGACGACCGCCACCCGGCTTGCCGGCGAACGGCTTGCGGTCGGCACCGGGACGCCCCCCTGCCGACGGCCTGCCCTGCCCCGGACGATCGTCACGGCGGGGGCCGCGATTGTCATCAAAGGAGCGCTGCGGACGCTCGCCACGCGGGCCATTGGAAGGACGGTCAGAAAAGCCACCCCGGGCCGGGCGGTCACCGAAACCGCCGCGGGCAGGACGATCGCCGCCATCGCGAGACGGACGAGCCTCAAAGCTGCGCTGCGGACGATCACCGAAGCCGCTACGGGCCGGACGATCGCCACCATCGCGGGACGGACGACCTTCGAAGCTGCGTGCCGGACGGTCACCATCGGGACGCGGGCCACGCTGCGGGCGGTCGCCGAAGGATTTGCGCTCGCCAAAGGGTTTGTCACCATATGGCTTCTTATCGCCATACGACTTCTTATCGCCGTAGGACTTCTTGTCGCCAAAGGATTTCTTATCGCCGTAAGGCTTCTTGTCGCCAAAGGACTTCCGGTCCGGCGCGGCGGCGTCGCGAGGCGGACGGGGCGCGGGCTTGCCGTAGGTGCTGATGGGCTGGTCGTCACGGTCACGGCGCGGCTTGCCCGCACCCTTGGGTTCGTATTCCTCGGGCGCACGGCCGTCTTCCTCGAAGTGGACGCGACGCGGGCGACCGGTACGCGGCGCATCGCGACCGCCACGGGCGGAACGGAAATCTTCGCGCGGTGGCGGCGGCGCCGTATCGGGCATTTCGCTGTCGAAATCAACGCCGGCCGCTTCGGCCAGTTTCTTGCCGAGCTGATCTTTCAGCATCTTGGCGCGAACCATCTCGACGGCGCCTTCTGCAAGGTCGCCGAGCTGGAACGGACCATAGGACACGCGGATAAGGCGGTTCACCTCGAGGCCGAGCGCGCCGAGCACGTTCTTGACTTCGCGGTTCTTGCCTTCGCGCAGGCCGAGCAGCAGCCAGACATTGCTGCCCTGGGAACGTTCGAGCGTGGCCTCGATCGGGCCATAGGTGATGCCTTCAACTTCGATGCCATCCTTGAGGGCATCGAGCTGGGCCTGGGTGACGTGACCATAGGCGCGGACGCGATAGCGGCGCAGCCAGCCGGTGGAGGGCAGCTCGAGCACGCGCTTGAGGCCGCCATCATTGGTGAGGAGCAAGAGCCCTTCGGTGTTGATGTCGAGACGGCCGACGGTGACGACGCGGGGAAGCCCCTCTTCGAGCAGGGCTTCGAAAATCGTCTTGCGACCCTCGGGGTCCTTCTCGGTGACGACCAGGCCCGCAGGCTTGTGGTAGAGCCAGATGCGCGTGCCCTGGCGAGCGGCAAGCTGTTCTCCATCAACGACGATCTTGTCGCGGCTGGTGACGTTGAATGCCGGGGTCAGCACTTTCTTGCCGTTGACGATCACGCGACCGGCGGTGATCCAGGCTTCTGCGTCGCGGCGGGAGCAGAGGCCGGCGCGGGCCATGACCTTGGCAAGACGGTCAGCGGTTTCGGGTTTTTCAGTTTCGCTCATGCGAACAGGACTTCCATGACATGCGGGACCCATGAATGGGCGGCGCGGGGAAAGCGAAAGCGGCCGGACAATTCCGGCCGCCGCATTTTTTGGATCGTATTAGACCAGACGATTATTGCTGGCCGATATCCGATTTGGTGAGGCGTGCGCCAGCAGTGCCGAGCGCACCGCCCGCCTGCGGACCGCGTGGGCCAAAGGCCTTGCGGACTTCCTCGGGACAGCGCGCATCGGCCAGAGGCACGAGTTCGCCAGTGGCGGCGCGGCAGACGAGGTTGGCATCGCCGACGCGGGTGAAATATTCATCGGGCGGCAAATAGAGCGGACGGCTACCCGAAGCGGTGACCTGCATGCCCGACGCGGTCATGCGGGCGGTCAGCGCACGCGATTCCTCGGCGGTCAGCGGGCGGCCGGAAAGCGAGCGCAGATCGACCACGCGCGCATTGCGCAGGCGGGCCAGATCGGCTTCGCTGAGACTGGAGGTGTCGATCTTGACGGTATTGCTGTCCGCAGGAAGCTGCGCTGCGGCGGACTGGCTGGCCGGGACCGGCAGCTCATTGCCCGAGCGTGGCAGGGCCAGCGGCGCGCGCGCCTGGGTAAGATCGGCCTTGGGCGCCTCGCCGGGGATGAGCCCGATGCCGCGCGCCGTGGTGTTCATCACATCGCGTTCGAAGGTGCCGAAATCGGTCAGGGCATTGGTGCCTTCAACCGTGGTGCAGGCGCCGAGGGCCAATGTCGCCAGCAGCGCTACGGCCATCATACCTGCGCGCGCGGCGACGGAAACTCGGCTCTGTCGGCCTGTCAATCCAATACGCATGTAACATCCCTTACGATCCTGGCGGCGCTTATAGCGCATTCCCGGCCCTAAGACCAGATTTTGGCAGCACAATGATTTGTATCGTCAGACCGGGCGATCCGCAGGCTTGCGCGTGAAGCCGAGCAGGTCGACCAGAAGCAGTATGACGCCTAGCGTGATCGCCATATCGGCGATGTTGAAAATGTAGAACGACCAGCTTCCCCAATGGAAGTGGAAGAAATCGGCCACGCCACCATAAATTAGTCGATCGAGCGCGTTGGAGAGCGCGCCGCCGATGCAGAGCGCGAGACCGAGGCGCACCAAGGGCTCACGGGCGCGGACCCACCAGACCGAAAGCGCGGCAATGGCCACCAGCATGATGGCGCCAAGCACCCAGGTGGGCAGGCCATCGAGCAGACCATAGGAAATGCCGGTATTCCAGACGAGCACGTAGTCGAAGAACGGGGTGACCGGGACGATCTCGCCGCCGCGCCACCCCTGCATGGTGAAGGGGATGTAGTTGGCGAAAATGTCGATGCACTTGGCCTGGGCGAAGCCGATGCACTCTTCGGCCACGTGATAGGCTTTTTGCGCGCGATCAATGCCGAAGGCGAGGATTGCGGCAACGAGGGAGGTGTAGAGGGAAGAGGCGCGGGACTGCATCGATCTCTCCGTTTCCCTTCTCCCCTTGAGGGAGAAGGTGGCGCATAGCGCCGGATGAGGGGTCGTGGTGTCGGGAAATACCCCTCACCCGCCCTTCGGGCACCCTCTCCCGCAAGGGGAGAGGGGAAGGAGCCGAAACTCCGGGCGCGCCATGCGGGCGTTAACCGCATGGCTTCTCGAACTAGAGACCTGCGGCGGCGCGTTCGCGCAGGGCCTGGGCGTCGCGCGGTGTGACGTCCGGGTATTCCGGATCGCTGCCAACTTCGGGAAGAACCTTCCAGGAGCGGGCGCAGCGTTTGCCTTCGGCAAGAGCCGGAACGACGGAGATGCCGGGCACGTCGTCGAGGCGGAAGGCCTCGAGCGAGCCTTCGTTCTGCTTGATCGAAATTGCCGAGGTGATGGCGATCTCGGCGAGATCCTGGCCTTCGAGCGCCACGATATAGCGGGCGTCGGAGACAAAGACGGTCGGAGCGGCCTCGAGAGAGGAGCCGATGCGCTTTTCACGGCGCTCGATTTCGAGCGCGCCGGTGACGACGCGGCGCACCGAGCGGATGAGCTGCCACTTGCTGGCCAAGTCCTCGTCGATCCACTCGTCCGGGATTTCCGGGAAGAGGCGCAGATGCACCGAGGACGCGTCGCCCGGGTGACGCTCCAGCCAGCATTCTTCCATGGTGAAGACGAGGATGGGTGCGAGCCACGCAGTGAGCGCGTTGAAGAGGTGATCGAGCACGGTCAGCGCCGAACGACGCTTGATCGAGGAGATCGGGTCGCAATAAAGCGCATCCTTGCGGATGTCGAAATAGAACGCCGAGAGCTCGATGTTCATGAAGTTGGTGAGGAGCGTGACGACCTTGCGGAAGTCATATTCCTTATACGCGGTCCGAACGCCGGCATCGAGCTGGGCGAGGCGATGCAGCATCAGCCGCTCGAGTTCGGGCATGTCGCGCGGGTCGACGACGTCCTCGGCCTTGAAGTGGGCGAGATTGCCCAGCAGCCAGCGCAGCGTGTTGCGCAGCTTGCGATAGCTGTCGACCGTGGTCTGGATGATTTCCTTGCCGAGGCGCAGGTCTTCCGAATAGTCGGACGAGGCCACCCAGAGACGCAGGATGTCGGCGCCGAACTGCTTGATGATGTCCTGCGGGGCAACGGTATTGCCCAGGGACTTGCTCATCTTGCGGCCTTCGCCATCCATGGTGAAGCCATGGGTGAGGACGCTGTCATAGGGCGCATGACCGTTGGTGGCACAGCTTTCGAGCAGGGACGAATGGAACCAGCCGCGGTGCTGGTCCGAGCCTTCGAGATACATCGAGGCCGGGAATTTCAGATGCGGCCATTTCTGCTTGTTGCGCAGCACGAAGGAATGGGTCGAGCCCGAATCGAACCAGACGTCGAGCACGTCGCGGATCATCTCGTAATCGTCGGCCTTGTAGGCGGTGCCGAGATAACGCTGGGCAGCGCCGTCCTTGTACCAGGCGTCGGCGCCTTCTTCCTCGAAGGACTGGGCGATGCGCTCGTTGACCACTTCGTCGCGGAGGATCTCGCCGGTTTCGCGATTGACGAAGACGGTGATCGGCACGCCCCAGGCGCGCTGGCGGGACAGCACCCAGTCTGGGCGATCGGCGATCATGGCGCGCAGGCGGTTCTGGCCGGCGGCGGGATAGAATTTTGTGGCATCGATGGCGTTGAGCGCCCGGTGGCGCAGCGTATCGCCTTCGGCACCCTCAATGGCCTTGTCCATATAGACGAACCATTGCGGGGTGTTGCGGAAGATGACCGGCTTCTTGGAGCGCCAGGAATGCGGGTATTGGTGCTTTACGCGGCCACGGGCGATGATGTTGCCCGCCTCGGCCAGAGCGGCGATGACGCGATTGTTGGCGTCGCCCTTCTTGCCGTTGTCGTCGATGACGCGGGCGCCGTCGAAGCCGGGGGCCTGATCGGTGTAGAACCCGTCGTCGCCCACTGCGTAGGGAATGGCCGGATCGATGCCGCGGTCCTGCAGGAGGCGGGTCGATTCCATCCAGATGCCAAAGTCATCAAGGCCGTGGCCCGGAGCGGTGTGGACGAAACCGGTACCGGCGTCGTCGGTGACATGCTCGCCATCGAGGAGCGGCACGTCGAAAGTGTAGCCGCCGGCGAAGCCGCGCAGAGGGTGGGCAGCGGTGATCTGCGACAGAACATTGTTAGGCAGGATGCTGACTTCACGGTAGCCGGTCACCTTGGCCTTGGCCATGACGTCGGCGGCCAGCGCGCTCGCGATGATGTACCGGTCGCCCGTCTTCGCCCAATTGCCATCAGGCGCGGAGGTGACCTCATAGACGCCGTAGTCGATCCGCGACGAGAAACTGATCGCCCGGTTGGCGGGGATGGTCCAGGGCGTCGTGGTCCAGATCAGCACCGAAGCGCCGCTCAGCCCGATATCCTCTAGGGCCTTGGCAGACAGAGGAGCTGGGCGGCCGCCATCGGTCAAATCCTTGCCAAGGAGCGAAGTCACCGGGAATTTCACCCAGATCGTGTCGCTCTCATAGTCGGCATATTCGATCTCGGCCTCGGCCAGCGCGGTGCGTTCGACCACCGACCACATGACGGGCTTGGAACCACGATAGAGCTGACCGGTCATCGAGACCTTCATCAGCTCGCGGGCGATCTGGGCCTCGGCGTCAAAGCTCATGGTGAGATAGGGATTGTCCCACTCACCCAGAATGCCGAGTCGCTTGAATTCCTCGCGCTGGATATCGACCCACTGCTCGGCAAAGGTGCGGCATTCCTGGCGGAATTCGACCACCGGGACCTCGTTCTTGTCCTGCCCCTTGGCGCGGTACTGCTCTTCGATCTTCCATTCGATGGGCAGGCCGTGACAATCCCAGCCCGGCACATAGGCCGAGTTGTGCCCCAGCATCTGCATGGAGCGCGAAATGATATCTTTCAGCGTCTTGTTGAGCGCGTGACCGATATGGATGTTGCCATTGGCATAGGGAGGGCCGTCATGCAGCGTAAAGAGCGGACGATCCTTGGCCTGCTCGCGCTGGAGGGCGTAAATATCCATGTCTTCCCAACGCTGGAGCCAGATGGGCTCGCGCTGGGGCAGGCCCGCGCGCATGGGGAATTCGGTTTCCGGCAGGAAAAGCGTGGCCGAGTAATCGGTTTCGGTCGCGCTGGAAGCGGTATCGGTCATGGATCGGCGTTTCGTTCGGGAAGATCGGGCTGCCTTTTAGCAAGGCAGGACGCAAGGGGCAAAGGTTGATTTGCCGCGCGTGTCGGCGGAGGGCCCTCCCCTCATCCGTCTCGCGCGCTGCGCGAGCCACCTTCTCCCTCGAGGGGAGAAGGGAAGAAAGGAGGATGGACGCGCTGCAGCCTAGGCGAAAAAGCCGAGCTTTTCGTCGACGGGGCCGAGGGGGGCGCATTCGGCGATGAGAGCCCGTGCCTTGCCCGAGTCGCGATCCATGGCGGCGATCAGTTCGTCGAGGCCCTTGAACACTTCCTGGCCGCGGATGTGACCGACAAGGGCAACCTGCAGGGTCTGGCCGTAAATGTCTTCGTCAAAATCGAAGAGGTGAGTCTCAAAGGGCGGACGGTGATTGTCGAACATGGGCTTGCCATAGGCGGCGACACCATCGAGGAGACGCGTTCCCAGCCGGGCGCGGACGGCATAGACGCCCTGGGCAAGCTGGAAACCATTGGGGGTCATCGTATTGGCGGTGGGATAGCCGAGATCGCGGCCGCGCTGATCGCCCTTGACCACGCAGCCCTCAAAAAACCAGTGGTAGCCCAGCAGACGGTTCGCAGCCGTAACCGCGCCTTCCGAGAGGGCAGCGCGAATGCGGGAGGAGGAAATGACCTCGTCGCCTTCATCCATGAGATCGAGGGTTTCGACGGCAAAGCCAAGCCGCGCGCCTTCGTCGCGCAGAAACGCGGGCGTACCGCGGCGCTGGCGGCCGAAATGGAAATCGGAGCCCACGATGACGCCGCGCACACCCAGATCGCGCACCAGCATGTCGCCGACAAAATCCTCGGCCTCGATCTGGGAGAAGGGCCTGTCGAAGGGCAGGATGATGATGCCGTCGAGCCCGAGGGCCTCGGCCAGCCGCGCCTTGGCATCGCCCACGGTCAGACGGAAGAGATGGGGCGCCGGGGCGAAGACGTCGCGCGGATGCGGTTCGAACGTCAGGAGGATGGCCGGCACGCCCGCCGCCTGAGCGCGCTGGCGCAGGGTCTCGATAACGGTCTGGTGGCCGCGATGCATGCCATCGAAATTGCCGATGGCGACATAGGCTCCACGCATGGAGGCAGGCAGATCGGACAGATTGGACAGGCGGATGAAGGTCAAATCAGCAGGCTCCAGACGCCAGGGCGAGATTACCAGGTGAGGCGCGGCAGAAATCCGGCGACGCGCGCACGGCTGGGGGAGATGAGATCGGCGATGGCCTGCGGGTCGGGCTTGCCGAAGGCGTCGAGTTCCGCGGCATGGATCGAGCCGGTGATGAACAGGATGTCGATGCCGAACTGGGCGGCGCCGGTTGCGTCCGTCCGTACGCTGTCGCCGATGGCGAGCACACGCGATTTGTCGAGGCTTTGGCCCGCGGCTTCTTCGGCTAGGCGGTAGGCCTCTTCGTAGATTGGCTGATAAGGCTTGCCGGCCATCAGCACCATGCCGCCCATGGCGGCGTAGAGATCGCCGAGCGCGCCGCCGCAATAGATGATCTTGTCGCCATGTTCGACGACCCGATCAGGATTGGCGCAGATCATCGGGAGTCTTCGCTGCAGCCAGAGCTTGGCGCGTTCGCGGTACATTTCGGGGGTGTCATCGTCGGTGTCGAGATCGGTGACAACAACGACTTCGGCCTCTTCTGCGCCGGTACGGCGAAGGTCAAAACCCTCGTAGAGCGCATCGTCCTCGGTCGGCGGGCCGACATGGTGGATGGCCTTGCCGCGATATTTCGAGATCATGGCGCGGGTGGCATCGCCCGAGGAAACGATGGCGTCATAGGCATCGCGCGGGACGCCGAGACGATCGAGCATGGCGACGATCGGCGGAGAGGGGCGAGGCGCATTGGTGATCAGCACCACCCTTCCCCCGGCCTTGCGATAGGAGACCAGCGCGTCCACAGCCTCGGGGAATGCAGAGACGCCGTTGTGGATGACCCCCCAGACATCGCTCAGGACTGCGTCGTAACCGCTGGAGAGTTCGGACAAACCGGAGATGATCGGCAGGGGGGAAGTCATGACGACACCAAGGCTGGGAAGGAAGGGGCGCGGCGAGCTATGGGCCAGTTTGCCCATGGCGATCAAGCAAAAACCTCCTCGCCCCTCCTGCCCAGGCTCCTAGACTTCGGCGTGGCGCCGGATGGGATGGGCCGTCACGGTGCGAATTGGCTCGAGCAAAAGATCGGGGCGCACGGCGGTGGGCGGGGCGATGTGATTGCCCTGAACGAGGAGGATGTCGTTGTCCAGCAATTCGACGATCTGGCGCTCGCCCTCGACATTGGTAGCCAATAGCGACAGGTCGTAGCGGCCCACATAGGCAGCGATGTCCGAAAGATGGAAATCGGTGTAGCTCTCGGTCATATCGACGAGACGGGTGGCATCGACGCGGAGCGAGCGGACACCGAGATTGGAGAGATCGGCAAAATCGAGCCGCAGCGAGCGGACCGCGGAGAGCGAAAATCCCGCCCCCTTGCGCAGGATTGCTTCGATGAGGGGACGCGTCGTCTGGGCCAGGGTCTGGAACTCGGCCTCGGTCATCACGAAAACAAGGCCCGTAGCGATGGCCTTGTTGGCGTCCAGCGTGGCCATCAATTGCTCGACGGCGCTTGCGTCGGACAGAGTGGCGCGGCTGAGCGGCACATAAAGGCTGACCGACTGTCCGCCGGACCGCGCGCGACGGGCAATGGCAACGGCCTCGTTGAGCGCGAGGCCTTCGATACGTTCGCTGATATCGTCGCTGCCGCGCCGTGGCATGAAGTCGGACATATCGGCGAAATCATCGTCTTCCATGACGAGGCGCGGAAGCAGGTCGTAACCTGCCGGGCGGCGCTGCGGTAGGCGCGCAATGGGCTGGATGTGAAAAACCAGGCGATCCTCGGACAGGGCCTCGCGGACCATTTCGGGCGGAATAACCGGCTCGCTGTCATCATCGGGAATGAACGGGGTCACCGCGCGGGCCGCCTCGAAAGCCTGGCCGGTGCGCGGCAAGGTCGCGGGGGCACTGCCCAGCTTGTCCTCGATGTCGGCGACGGCCTCGGCCACCTGGCGAATGACGGTCCCCAGAACGGAGATGTCGGCTTCGACGGTTTCGAGCCGCTGGCCCGGGTTCATCTCCGAAAGGGCATTGATGCGGCGGCCCAGAACGGCACCGGCCTGGGCATCGGTCGCCAGCAGACGTGAGAGATCCTCAATGCCGCGCTCGAGCCGACGTTCGGCGCGCAGACGCAGTTGCCGCTCGACGATCATGACGCAGACGCAGGCGACGACCAGGGAGACCAGGATGGCATTGGCCGGGGTAAAGCTCAGGCCAAAATATGCAGCGGCCCCGAGGGCGGCAGCGGCCAGAGCGATAAAAACGTAGACCAGAGCCTGCATGGGCATCCCGAAAGAAATACAAAAGCGTCAAGATTCGGCCTTGTTCTCTTAGCATCGCCCCCCCGCAGGCAAAAGCGCGGACTCGCAATCTGACGCCATAAGAACGGATTATTTACCCTGTTCACGAACAATCGCGCCAAGACAGGACCAGGCGCGCACCCGCCGCCTGGGGCGATAGACCGGGAATCCTTGATAATGGCGATGCAAAACGGCCAGGAACATGCGTTGTGCGGGCAGCTTCTGCTGATCGACCGCGACGCCGAAATGGCCCGACGCACAGGCGAATCGCTCTGCCAGGCCCTGCTGGTGCCACCCCAGGTGGTGCTGGCTGCCGACGGCCGTGAAGCCGTGGAGCATTTGCGCCGCACCCGGTTCGATATCATTCTCGCCGACATGCCCAGCCTCGCCGATCTTGGCGAGAGCGATGAAGATGCCATGGGAAGGCTGGTTCGGCTTGCCGAAGGCGCCCTGGTCCTCGCCATGGCCGATGGCGCATCGGTCAGCGCCGCGCTTGGCGCGATGCGCGTAGGCGCCCATGATTATGTGGCCAAGCCGGTGGCCGGTCCGGCCCTTGCCAGCCGCATCGGCGAGCTGGCGCAGCGCCATGGACGGCCACGCTCGCTCGGCTTCGACACCGCCCAGCCGCTGGCCATGCCCGACTATGCCGGCTTTGTCGGCGCCTCGAGCGCGATGCAGTTCATCTACGAACAGATCGGGCGCGTGGCGACCTCGTCTGCCCCGGTCTTCATCACCGGCGAAAGCGGCACGGGCAAGGATGTGTGCGCCGAGGCCCTGCACGAAAAAGGGCCACGCGTCGGCAAGCGTTTCGTAGCGATCAATTGCGCCGCCATTCCGCGCGATCTGATGGAAAGCGAATTGTTCGGCGTGGTGCGCGGCGCCTTTACCGGAGCCCATGAAGACCGCAAGGGTGCGGCCGAGCTGGCCGATGGCGGCACGCTGTTCCTCGACGAGATCGGGGAAATGGATCTGTCGCTGCAGTCCAAACTCCTGCGCTTTCTGCAGACCGGGACGATTTCGCGCGTTGGCGAATCAACCCTGCGCAAGGTCGACGTGCGGGTGGTCTGCGCGACCAACCGCAATCCGTTGCAGATGATCACGGAGCGCAAATTCCGCGAAGATCTGTTCTACCGGCTGCACGTCCTGCCCATTCACCTGCCCCCGCTGCGCCAGCGCCCAACCGATATCATGGTGCTGGCCCGCCATTTCCTCACCAGCTATTCGCGCGAGGAGCACAAGAGCTTCGGTGGCTTTTCAACCGGTGCGGCGCAGCAGCTGACGGCCGCCGACTGGCCCGGCAATGTGCGCCAATTGCAGAACCTGATCCGCCGCATCGTCGTGATGTTCGATGGCGGCGAGGTGGACAATGCCATGCTGGACGCCGCCGATATCGAGTCGCAGACCTTTGCGCCGATCGCAGCAGCAGCCAGCCGCGCCGAGACCCGCCGGACCATCTTGCCGATGTGGCAGCAGGAGCAGCGCATCATCGAGGACGCCATTGCCGCCTTCGGGGGCAATATTTCGCTGGCAGCAGCGGCGCTGGAAATCAGCCCGTCGACGATCTATCGCAAGCGCCAGAGCTGGGCGGAGATGTCTGCGGCCAGCTAGGAGGCCGCGCGCGCTTTGCACAGCGCCCCTCTTCTCCTATAAGCGCCTCCCCGAAACGAGAGGAGGACGAGAGATGGACGCCAAAACGGTCGCCGCCCACTGGGAGGGGAATGCGGACGCGTGGACGAAATACTCCCGCGCCGGTTATGACCGCTATCGCGATGCGCTGAATACACCCGCTTTTCTCGCCATGCTGCCGCCCGTGGCGGGGCTCAACGGGCTCGACCTGGGATGTGGCGAAGGAACCAATACGCGGGCGGTCGCCGAATTGGGCGCTAAAATGACAGGCCTCGACATCGCGCCAACCTTTCTCAGGCACGCCCGGGAAACCGAAGCCGAGGACCCGCGCGGTATTGATTATGTGCTCGGCGATGGCCTTGGTCTCGGCTTTGAAGATGGTCGGTTCCACTTTGTGACCGCCTTCATGTCGATGATGGATATGAGCGACCAGGCGGCGGTGCTGGCTGAAGTACGGCGCGTGCTCAAGCCGGGTGGCTTTCTGCAGTTCTCCATTCTCCACCCATGCTTCGTGCCGCCAAAGCGTCGCAATATACGGGACGCCCAAGGCGAACCCGTAGCCGTGGAAATCGCCGACTATTTTCGCGAGACCGATGGCGAAGTGGAAAGCTGGCTGTTTTCTTCCATCCCCGAAGCGGAACGGCAGGGCCAAAAACCCTTTACCGTACCGCGCTTTCACCGCACCTTGTCGAGCTGGGTGAGCATGATCGTGGGCGCCGGGCTAACCATCGAGGCGTTCGGCGAACCCATGGCAAGCCCCGAACAGGCGGCGGCAGAGCCCGTGGTTGCCGACACGCGGGTGGCCCCGATTTTCCTGCATATCCGGGCGCGCAAACCGGTGGATGAACGGTCCACCAGCGGCCCGGCCTGATCGTCAGGGCGTATTGGCCTCGCGGGCGCGGGTGCGGTCGAGGCCCAGCCGGCGCTCGCGCAGGATGACGGCAATGCCGGAGCCGACGATGATCAGCGAGCCGACCAGCATGGTGACCGTGGGAATGTCAGAGAAGATCAGGAAGCCGATGATGATGGTCAGGATCAGCGAGACATATTCGAAGGGCGCGATGACCGACATGTCGGCATAGCGATAGCACGAGGTCATGAGGAGCTGGCCGACGCCGCCGATAAAGCCTGCGCCGATGAGCAGCGCTGCCTGCTCGGGCGTCGGCATGACCCAGCCGAACGGCAGGGTCAACAGGGCGAGGAAGCTGGCGCTGAGAAAGAAATAGGTGACGATTGTTTCGGTGCGCTCGGTCTGGACGAGATTTCGCACCTGCAGGACTGCGAAGGCCGAGAGAATGGCCGCCATCAGCGCGCCGATGGCGCCCACGGCCTCGGCATCACCAAGAACCTCGCCGCCGCTGAAGACGGTCAGGCGGGGCCAGAGGATAATGACAACGCCCACAAGACCGAAGATGACGGCGGTCCAGCGGAAAATATGGACCCGCTCATTGAGCAGGACAGCGGAGAAGATGACGATGAGAAGTGGCGTGGCATAGGTGATCGCCGTCGCTTCAGGCAGGGGCAAGCGTGTGAGGGCGAAAAAGCCCAGCCCCATGGAAGCTACGCCGACAAGTCCGCGCACGATGTGGCCCAGGGGACGCCGGGTGGCGAAGGCATGGGACAGTCGACGCTTCCAGGCGAGATAGGCAAGGACCGGCACCATGGCGAAGAAGGCGCGAAAAAAGACCATTTCGCCGGGCGGAATGGTCTGGGTGGCCTTGAGCATGGTCGCCATGACGACAAAGCAGCACACCGACGTGATCTTTAGAACAATCCCCCGCACCGGATCTGAAGCCGCTGCAGGGCGAGTGTCGACGTGTATGGAGGGGGCCGCCAATTGTAGTCCTTCTCAGGGCTTACTTGCCCTGGGCCTGCTCCAGCTTTTCCTTGGCAATGCGAGCCGTGGCAAAAGCCTTGTGCTCGGGACCGACGGCACTGCCCGTCTTGAGGGTCTTGCCGTCTGCATCAAGCACTTCCCAATGCCAGTTGGCGTTGGACCCCATGCCGCCAGTGCGGCGCAATTTGATCTGAAGATTGGATTGTTCGCTCATGAGCAGCCTTATGCAGCACTCGCCGTGCGGAAGGAAGGGGGTATTTGGCGTTTACCAGGGCGCGCACGCGCACCACTTGAGAGCGCCAAAGGGGGCTAAACGTCGGAAACGCGGATCTCGATACGCTCGCCACCAAAGGTGAGAAGGTCGCGAATATCGCTATAAGCACCATCGGCGTAGGGATAGTACCAAACCCTGTCCGGACCATCGGCGGTGAGGAGCTTGATGGTGTAATAATGGGCCTCGCCCTTGCCAGGGGCCTGGCTCTTCGTGTCCGAGGCTTCCAGAATACCGGGATGCACGGCATCGAGCGGGATGTAGATCTGTGGCGCAAGACCAGGCTCTTCGAGGCGCATTGCCTTGAGTGTGCTGGCAATCTCGGCGTCGTCGAAGTAGACATGCACGCGGCCGGATATTGGCGAGATAACTGGGTTGGGCGTGGCATCTGCGGACAAGGGCGCCTCCTGTTGCTGGGTTGGGTCCATAGCCATTAACGCACGAGAAAAATCTCCGTTCACTGAGCCTTGACTCTCTGACCGCGCGCTCCCTATATCCCTGTAGCTTGTTAGCACTCCTTCAGTGCGAGTGCTAACAGGCCCGAAATTGCTTCAGAAATGATGCCAAGAGGAACAAAATCATGGGCTTCCGTCCCCTGCACGACCGCGTGGTCGTCCGTCGCGTTGACAGTGAAGAAAAGACCAAAGGCGGGATCATCATTCCCGACACCGCCAAGGAAAAGCCCTCCGAGGGCATTATCGTTTCGGTTGGCCCCGGCGCCCGTGACGAGAACGGCAAGATCAATGCCCTCGACGTGAAGGCCGGCGATCGCGTGCTCTTCGGCAAGTGGAGCGGCACCGAGGTCAAGCTGAACGGCGAAGACCTGATCATCATGAAGGAAAGCGACATCATGGGCGTGATCGAGGCTTAATTGCCTCTCCGCCGCTGACGTCCCTCCCACCAACCCGAATTCTCAAGGAGCCATAAATGGCCGCCAAGGAAGTCAAGTTCTCCACCGACGCCCGCGAAAAAATGCTGCGCGGCGTCAATATCCTCGCCAATGCGGTGAAGGTCACGCTCGGCCCGAAGGGTCGTAACGTCGTCATCGAAAAGTCCTTCGGCGCACCGCGCATCACCAAGGACGGCGTGTCGGTCGCCAAGGAAATCGAACTCGAAGACAAGTTCGAGAACCTCGGCGCGCAGCTGCTGCGTTCGGTCGCTTCCAAGACCAACGACATTGCCGGTGACGGCACCACCACCGCGACCGTTCTCGGTCAGGCAATCGTGGTTGAAGGCGTCAAGGCTGTTGCCGCCGGCTTCAACCCGATGGACCTCAAGCGCGGTATCGACCTGGCTGTTGCCGAAGTCGTTGCTTCGCTGAAGGCTTCTGCCAAGAAGATCACCTCCACCTCGGAAATCTCCCAGGTTGGCACGATCTCCGCCAACGGCGAAACCGCCATCGGCGAGATGATCTCCGAGGCCATGCAGAAGGTCGGCAACGAGGGTGTCATCACCGTCGAGGAAGCCAAGACCGCCGAGACCGAACTCGATGTCGTTGAAGGCATGCAGTTCGACCGCGGCTACCTGTCGCCCTACTTCGTGACCAATGCAGAAAAGATGACCGCCGTCCTCGAGGACCCGGTGATCCTGCTGCACGAAAAGAAGCTCTCGAACCTGCAGGCTATCCTGCCGATCCTCGAAAGCGTCGTTCAGTCCCAGCGTCCGCTGCTGATCATTGCCGAAGACATTGAAGGTGAGGCTCTCGCGACCCTCGTCGTCAACCGTCTGCGTGGCGGCCTCAAGGTTGCTGCCGTCAAGGCTCCGGGCTTCGGCGATCGCCGCAAGGCAATGCTCGAGGACATCGCCATCCTGACCGGTGGCCAGGTGATCTCGGAAGATCTCGGCATCAAGCTCGAGAACGTGACCATCGACATGCTCGGCACTGCCAAGCGCGTTGAAATCACCAAGGAAAACACGACCATCGTCGACGGCGCCGGTACGGCCGACGACATCCAGGGTCGCGTTGGCCAGATCAAGGCGCAGATCGAGGAAACCACCTCGGACTACGACCGCGAGAAGCTGCAGGAACGTCTTGCTAAGCTCGCTGGCGGCGTTGCGGTGATCCGCGTCGGCGGTTCGACCGAAGTGGAAGTCAAGGAGCGCAAGGACCGCGTCGACGACGCCCTGAACGCAACCCGCGCTGCTGTTGAAGAAGGCATCGTGCCGGGTGGTGGCGTTGCCCTGCTCCGCGCCGCTGCTGCGATCACCGTCAAGGGTGCGAACGCCGACCAGGAAGCTGGTATCTCGATCGTTCGCCGCGCCCTGCAGGAGCCGGTCCGTTGCATCGCCAACAATGCCGGCGCTGAAGGTTCGGTCGTCGTTGGCAAGATCCTCGAGAACGCTGCTGCTTCGTTCGGCTACAACGCCGCAACGGGCGAGTATGGCGACCTCGTCGCTCTCGGCGTCATCGACCCGGTCAAGGTCGTGCGCACCGCTCTCGAAGACGCTGCCTCGGTTGCATCGCTGATGATCACCACCGAAGCAACCATCGTCGACGCCCCCAAGGACGCAGCACCGGCAATGCCGGGCGGCGGCGGCATGGGCGGCATGGGCGGCATGGACTTCTAATTCGCGAAAGCGAATTAGATCCTCCCCTCGCTCACGGGCCGCATCGCAATTGGCCCGACGCGCGAAACCGCGCTGGACCGATTGCTGGCCCCGCGCGGGCGCGACAGACGACTGCCGGGCTGCCTTGCAGCCTGAAAGAACTAAAATGACTTCGCGGTTTGTTTCTTCCCAGTCACGAACCTCGTTGGAAAAGCCCCGGTGGAAACACCGGGGCTTTTTTCATCCACATTCCGGCGTTAAGCTGGCGACACACAAAACATGAGTGACCGATGCGAACGCCACGACGCGGCAGTGCCTACGAACAAGCCGAGGCCGCCTTCAAAAGCGCCACGACCCGGCCCACCGCAGCCGAACCGGCAAAGCTGGCGGCTACAGCAAAGCCCGAAGGCAAGGAACTGGTATCGCTGCGGCTCGACCGCGCGGTTCTCGAGCACTTTCAGGACGATGGCGCTGGCTGGCAGGAGCGGATCAACGCCGCGCTGCGCGTCGCGGCCGGGCTCGACAAGGAATAGTTTCGGCGCTGGTCCGTCAGGGCCAGAGCAGAAGTTTTACCGCCATGGCGATAGACACGACCACGATAAGCGGGCGGATGACCTTCGCCCCGTAGCGTATGCCCGTGCGCGCGCCGATATAGCCACCGGCGATCTGGCCAATTGCCATGACCAGGGCGACCGGCCAGACGACGTGCCCCATGGGAATGAAAACCACCAGCGCCGCCGAATTGGACATGAGATTGAGCGCCTTGGTGTTGCCAGTGGCCCGGGTCAGCCCCAAACCGAACAGCAGCACGAACCCGATCGAAAAGAAGCTCCCCGTACCCGGGCCAAAGATACCGTCGTAAAAGCCGATGACGAAGGCCATGAGGGGTACGAATTTGTCAAAGGGGAGCCGCGCGGCGCGATCGGCGTCGGAGATCTTGGGAGCAAACAGAAAATAGAGCGCGATGGCGATGAGGGCGATCGGCACGGCGAGATTAAGGAGAGAGGTGTCCACCCGCGACACGATCAGCGCGCCGATGGCGCTGCCGGCAAAAGCCAGCAGCAGGCCCGGAAGCAAGGTTTTCAGCTCGACATAGCCCCGGCGCCAATAGGTGGTTACAGCCATGGCGGTGCCGATGACCGACTGCATCTTGTTGGTGGCCAACGCCGCAACAGGGGGCAGACCAACGGAGAGCAGAGCCGGAACCGAGAGCATCCCGCCCCCGCCCGCCACAGCGTCCACAAAACCAGCGAGAAACCCGACGCCAGCCAGCGCCAGAAGAATAAGGGGATCGAGCATAAGGGAAGAACCAGGGAACAATGCCCGGGCTCTTAGCATCAGCGGCGCGGCGGGGACAGGGGCTTAAGGTCGCTCCCTGCCCCTGGCCTGGCTAGAGGCCGTTGGCGCCAATGCGGGACAGCAGATCGTCGAGCAGCGCTTTTTTCTCGTCGGGCCAAGGCGCCGTGCGCGAGACGATAAGATTGGCCTCGCTCTTCAGCATGACGCCATCTTCGAGCACGCGCAGCCCATTGGCGACCAGGGTCGAGCCGGTGGAGGTGATGTCGACGACGATATCGGCCACGCCTGAGGCGGGCGCAGCCTCGGTGGCGCCGAGGCTTTCCACGATCCGGTATTCTGCAATGCCGGCGCGGGAGAAATGCTGGCGCGTGATGGTGATATATTTGGTGGCGATGCGCATCCAGCGCCCATGCCGGGTGCGGAAATCGGACGCAACATCGGCCAGGTCGTGCAGATGGGTCACGTCGATCCAGGATTCGGGGACAGCGATGACAACGTCGGCATGACCGAAATCGAGCGATCTGGCGAAATGCACTGCCTCCGGACCGGTTTCGCTGGTTTCGTGGATGAGATCGCGGCCGGTGACACCCAGATCAATATTGCCGCGAATGAGCTCGCGGGCGATTTCCGAGGCGGGGAAGAAACGAACCGTGATGTCCGGCTCGCCCTCGACATGTCCGAGATAGGAGCGTGCGCCGCCGGGGCGGGAAATGGGGAAGCCGCGTTGGGCGAACCAGTCGCGCGTCAATTCTTCGAGCCGCCCCTTGGACGGCACGGCGAGGGTAAGACCAGTCATGGGGTAACCTCTGCCTCCAGCCGATCCACCCAGAGTGCGCAGCCCGAGGCGGCAATAGGGGCGCGAGCGCCGAGGCGTTCCAACAGGCGATCATATTGGCCGCCCGAGGCCAGGATGGCACCATCGCGGCCGAGCATTTCGAAGACGATGCCGGTGTAATAATCAAGGCGCGGCGAGAAGGCGGCATCGAACTCGATGCGGGCCTCGCCCAGCTTGTCGAGATGACGGCGAATGGCCCGAATGGGGGCCCCCAGCATCAGGCCATACTCGGCGGCGAGCGCCTCGATCTGGCGCAGGGCGCCCAGCACATCGCCGGAGATCGCAAGATATTTTCGCAGCAGCGTCAGGGTCTGGGCCGGCACGTGGGCGGCGTCCAGCGCCTGCTGCTCGATATAGCGGTCGGCGATTTCCTCGGGCGTGCGGCTTTCGGAAAGACTAAGACCGGCGGCGACCATGCGCGCGGTGACGTCCTCGATCAGCGCGTCGCGAACGGGCTGCTCGCTGCGTTGCAGATCTGGGGCGGCCTCGAGGCGATTGAGCAGACGCTCGAGCGCTTCGGTGTGGCCGAAGCGGTGCCGGATGCGCGGACGCCAGGCATCGGGCATGTCCGCCTGGACCAGCAGTGCTTCAAAGAGGCCTACCCCGCCCAGACGCAGGCGCGTGGGAATGCCGTAAATGGAGAGCGCCGCACGGGCGAAGGTGAGCACCTGATCGAGCGCGATGTCGCCATCGGGCTGGGCCAGGAGCTCGATGCCGGCCTGGTCGAATTCGGCGGCGCCATTTTCGCGCTGGCGAAAGATCGGGCCCATATAGGTAAAGGCTGCGGGCTGGCGCGTCGCATCGGCAATGTAGTCGGTGACGATGGGCAGGGTGAAATCGGGACGCAGGCAGAATTCCGAGCCGGTTGCGTCCGTGGTGAGCAACAGTCGTCGGCCGAATTCTTCACCCGCGAGGTCGAAATAGGGATTGGCATTGAGCAGGAGCGGCGGGGTGGCGCGACACCCGCCCTGCGCTTCGACGAGGGCTTCCAACTGGCTGCGACGGTAGGCGGAATTGGTCATTTCGTGTGTCCCAGAGAGCCGCCCGCCAAACACAATGTCCCCGCTTTCGCGGGGATGACACAGTGCGTGCTGATGGAAACGAGGCCAACCATGCTTACTGTTCGCTCAGGAGCTTCTGAATAGCAGGGACGAGGTCTTCACGCCTGATTTCGAACTGGCCAGGACGAGCGGCCTTCCATTCGGCGTTGTCGGTGATGGCCTCGGCGGCTTCCTTACCCGCGACCAGATCCTTGATCTGGAGGATCCCCTGCTCGCGCTCCTGGCTGCCTTCGATGATGACGGCAGGGGCATTGCGCTTGTCGGCATAGGCGACCTGCTTGCCGAAATTCTTGGTATTGCCCAGGAACATTTCGGCGCGGATGCCGGCGCGGCGCAGCTCGGCGACCATGGCCTGGTAACCGGCGGTCTCGGCCTTGTCCATGACTAGCACGACAACCGGGCCCACCGGTTCGGTGGCGCCGAGATTGCCCGTGAGCTTGAGGGCATTGGCGAGCCGCGAGACGCCGATGGAAAAACCGGTGGCCGGAACCGGCTCGCGACGGAAACGCGAGACGAGGCCATCATAACGGCCACCGCCGCCAACCGAGCCGAACACCACGTCCTGGCCCTTTTCGTTCTGAACCTTGAAGGTCAGTTCGATCTCGAAGACCGGGCCGGTGTAATATTCAAGGCCGCGGACCACGGAAGGATCGATCTTGATCTTTTCGACGCCGTAGCCGGCGGCGTCAAAGAGTGCCTGCATGGCGTTGAGTTCGGCAATGCCGTCATTGTCGGCCGGCGGCTTGCCCTCGACATAGTCGAGCACGACTGCCGCCTGGGCATCGGAGAGGCCGGCGCCCTTGGTGAAGTCGCCACTTTCGTCCTTGCGGCCGGCACCGAGCAGGAGCTTGACGCCCTCGGGGCCGAATTTATCGAGCTTGTCGACGGCGCGCAGGACGGTCAGTTTTTGCTCATTTGAGCTGACGCCGGCTGCTTCGAGCACGCCGTCGAGCACTTTGCGGTTGTTGACGCGCACGACATATTTGCCGGCTAGCCCGAGTGCATCCATGACGTCGGCCATCATCATGCACATTTCGGCGTCGGCTTCCGGCCCCCCTGCCCCGACATTATCGGCGTCGAACTGCATGAACTGGCGGAAACGACCAGGGCCGGGCTTTTCATTGCGGAAGACATAGCCCTGGCGGTAGGACCGATAGGGCTTTGGCAGGCTTTCGAAATTCTCGGCAAAGTAGCGGGCGAGTGGCGCGGTGAGATCGTAGCGCAGGCTCATCCACTGCTCGTCGTCGTCCTGCAGGGAAAAGACCCCGGCATTGGGCCGGTCGGTATCGGGCAGGAATTTCCCCAGCGTCTCGGTATATTCGAACAGAGGGGTTTCGACGGGGTCGAAGCCATAGCGCTCATAGACCTTGCGGATCGTCTCGATCATCTGCCCCACGGCGGCGATTTCGCCGGGGGTACGGTCTTCAAAGCCGCGCGGCAGGCGTGCGGTGATCAGCTTGGTCTTTTCGGTCATCTGGCAACTCTGGAAAGCGGTCGGTTCGACTAAGGGCGGACGCAGGGCGATGGGCAGGAACCGGCCCCCACTTCTATGGGACCTGCTCTAGCTTATAGGGTTTTGGGTGACAACAGGCGGCGCGGGAAAAGGCAGCCGGGGAGGACCCCGGCCGCCATGCACTATCAATGTCGGCTCCGCCGCCGGAGACTGACAACAGTGGTGGTGGTCGGCAGGGAATGCCAGAGAACGGGTTCTGCTACCGGCGGCAGGCCCAGATCGGCCCGCAGATAGGCAGGCACGCGGGCCGGTGCCCGGGGGCGGTTCAACCATGCAGAGAAGGCTGCGGCCAGAACGGGGACAAGTCCGCGCTGGTGCACCGCATCGGCGATGGAGAATTCAAGGCGCAGCACGATGCTGCGCTCGTCAAGCACGTTGGACGTCATTGCGGTTTCCGGCAGGGATTCCCCGCCGGCCTCTGATTGAGTTCAGGAAGGAAGCCAAAATCGGGACGCAAAACGACCCGGTTTTTTCAGGGCTTCAGTGGGGGAGTGTGTCCACGGGCATAGGGCGCGGAATGCGCCGACTATGCTGTGTCTCAGGCTCGCGAGATGACAGCGAGACGGTGAGATACCCAGGTATGGCGATGCGGATGATTATTCATATAGCGCCTCCCTGGTTGGCAATGCGGACGCCAGCCTTCTAAATCGCGGCAGCGTGATCGGCAACATCATTCTGCGGCAGCTTGTCGCAGTGCGCGCTATCTGTTGCCGCTGGGCAACAGCCCGCTCATGCGAAGCGAAGCGTTAACCCTGCCCGCTAGCGGAGGGTTAACCAGCCCGGTTGACCACTCATTGGGGCCTTGTCGGCAGAATGGCCCGCGCATGGATCGTTTGGGGACTGAAATGCGCGCTCTTGTTCGAAGCGGGTTAACGGCAATCATCGTTACAGTCATGGCGGGCGCGATGGCCCTGCCTTCGATGGCACAACAGCGCTTTGAACAGGGCTGGCGATTTGCCCCGCCCCCGGGGGTTACCCTCACGGAGCAAAAGCCGCGCCACGCGCTGATGCTGCAGGGGAATGCCAGGGTGCATCCACAATATCTTCGCCAGGTGGTCAGATACGCCACCAATGAGCGGTCGGGCACGATCGTAGTCGATACGCGGTCCCACTTCCTTTACTTCGTGCTCGGCGACGGGCGCGCGCTGCGGTACGGGATCGGGGTGGCCCGCGACGGCTTCGAGTGGAGCGGTTCTCATCAGGTCACGCGCAAGGCAGAGTGGCCGGGATGGACCCCGCCGGCGGAAATGCGCAAGCGGCAGCCGGGTCTGCCGGCCCATATGGAAGGCGGACCAAATAACCCGCTGGGCGCACGCGCGCTTTATCTGGGATCGACGCTTTATCGGATCCACGGGACGAATGAACCCTGGAGCATTGGCCAGAACGTTTCTTCCGGGTGCATTCGAATGACCAATGCCGATGTGACCGACCTTTATGAACGTGTAAAACTCAACACAAAAGTAGTGGTCCTTTAATAAGGATTTTCTTCGAGACTGCACCAAAGTCCGGTGCAGGAATGAGGCTTGAAAATCCATGTTGAGGTTGAACCGCATCGTTTCGCGTTTTGTCCGCGACGAAGGCGGCGCGTTTGCAATGGTGTTCGGCGTCATGGCGCTGGTGCTGATCGCGCTGGGCGGTGCGGTGGTCGATTATGTCTCCCTCGAGCAGAGCCGCAATCGCGCGCAGTTGGCGCTGGATGCGGCCGCTCTGGCACTGCAGACCGAAATCACCCGTCCCGGCTATGACGAAGAAAGCATCCGCGAACGCGCAGAGGCGCTGGTGCGCGAGCGCATCGGCAATGAAGACGTGCGGGCCGACATCGACGAAGTCCTCATCGACGCGGCGCGGGGTTCGCTGTTCCTCAGCGGCACTTTTGTCACGCAAACATATTTCGTGCGCCTGGTCGGGGTGCCTGAACTCGCGGCACGCTTCAGCTCTGAAGTCATTCGCGGCTCGCTCGACATCGAAGTGGCGGTGGCGCTCGATATTACAGGGTCGATGAAAGGCCAGCGGATCACCGACCTCAAGGCGGCGGCGACACGCCTAGTGGATGCAGTGGTGCAGGACGATCAGAGTCTCAACTACACCAAGATGGCCCTGGTGCCCTATGCGCAATCGGTCAATGTTTCCCCCTACCAAGTCCAGGTCCGGAGTCCCGAGCAGGCACCCGTTCCGGCGAGCAAGATGAGCTGGGCCTCCGGAAGCAAGAAGACCGGCGCAAGCGCCAAGCGAGACTCCAGCGGCGGGGGCGTGGTGGTCGACCTCTCCGGCCACGGTTTTTCGGAAAACAACTGGGTCTACGTTTGGAATTTCAACGGCTTTTCGTCGATCAACCACAAAGCCTTCCGCATCAGCAATGTGAACACCAATTCCTTCCGTCTGGTGGGCGCCAATGAGACGGGATGGAATAGTACTGCAAGTTCCGGCAATGTCATCAAGTGCGAACGCGCGAACTGCGAGGTCATGGTAACCTCCACGCGGCACGGCTACACCGATGGGCAATATGTCGTCGTCACCGATGTCGGGGGTATGACGGGTCTGAACTATCCCGTCCCGCAAACCAATGCCAAAGCCTTTGAGGTGAGCAGCGCCACCCGCGACACCCTGATCCTCAAAGGCTCGGTCGGTGGCGGAAACGAACCGGAACGTCTGAGCCATATCTCCAATACCGGCAAGCTTCACTGCACCTGGCAAACGGCGACGTCGGGCTGTGCCTTTTTGCGGTTTCCGACCGCGGCGGGCGGCTTCCAGACATTTCCGCTGACAAATTGCGTCACCGACAGGCCCGTCAACCCGACTGGCGACCAGCGCTTCTCGACGAATTTGGCGGGACGCAACTATGCGGAGTCGGGCAATAAGTGCATTTCCAGTCCAATCGTACCCCTGACGTCAAACAAAACCACCCTCAAGGGGGCCATTGCCTCGCTCACCACTGACGGCTCGACGGCGGGACATCTCGGCATCGCATGGGCCTGGCATATGTTGTCGCCCAATCTGGGATATCTCTGGAATGGCGAGGGTCCGCCGGCGGCTTATGACGAGCCAAACCTGCTCAAGGCCGCAATCATCATGACCGACGGGGACTTCAACACTGTCCACTGCAACGGCGTGGTGTCGTGGAGTTCGACCGGCGGCACAAGTAGTGGTCAGAACACCGATAAAATCGCCTGTAACGCTCCCAACGGCGCGCCCTATGTCCAGGCGCGGGCCTATTGCGATGCGATGAAGGCTACTGAAGAAATCGTGATCTTCACGGTGGGCTTCGGTATTGCGCAAGGCAGCGCTGCAGCGGACTTGCTGTCATATTGCGCCAGCGGGGCAAACAACGCCTTTCTCGCCAACAACGCCAGCGGACTGGACTCTGCCTTCCAGCAGATCGCCAGCAATATTTCCGCACTGCGGATCGCGAGATAGCTCCATCCCCTGTGAGATGCGCGCCGATCAGGCCAAAATGTGAACAGTGGGCCGGTGATAATATGCTAAAAGCGCGCAAATCATGCCGAAAGCAGCGGCACAACCGGAGCAGAACTATTGAATGGCATTGGGCTCCGGAGCGCGCTTCGGCACAATACCCAGGATGAGCATGACCGGCTCGATGCACAGATCGGCGACTTCTCCGATCTCCAAAGCTACAGATCCTTCCTTGTTGGCAGCTATCGATTTCGCAAATGTCTCGAACCTGCGACATCCACCATCGGGTTTTGGAACGCCGAGCTCCTGCTCGAAGAGCTGACACACGATCTTGAGGATCTCGGGGCCGGCATCGTATCCGCCCCGGTGACGGCGTTGCGCGCCGAAACGCAGGCGGAGCAGCTTGGACTGCTCTATGTCCTCGAAGGATCGGCGCTGGGCGCCCGCATTCTCTTCAGGCGGGCAGAACTGCTTGGTTTTACCCAGACCCATGGCGCGCGCCATCTGGCAGGCCAGGTCACTGATCCCCGGCGTTGGCGGAATTTCCTGACGATGCTCGAGAGCCTTGGCGACATCGACCAAAGCCTTGCCATACGCGGCGCCCGGGCCTGTTTTACGGCCGCACTCACTCATTTCATCGAGGTCCAAAGTGAACCCTCCCAATTCGCTTGACCTGACCAGCTGCGACCTCGAGCCGATCCATATCCCAGGTTCGATCCAGCCTTACGGCATCATGCTGGTGGCAGATCCGGGTTCGGGGCGCATCGTCGGCTATGCCGGCACCAAGGGTGTCGATGGCACATTGTTCGATCGCCCGCTCGACGAAGTGATCGGCTGGAGTGCGCAGGCGATCCGATCCAGCCTGCCGCGCACCGGCATGCAGGTGCTCGGTGACGTGCAATTCGATGGCGTCACCCGCGATGCGATCGCCTATGCCAGCGGGTCGCACCTTGTGGTGGAACTCACCGAAAAGGTCGACGGCACACGGATCGATGCGGCACTGCTCGCTACGCTCGACACGCTCGACGTGCGTCTTGAACGCGCGACCAATTTAACCGAGCTTTCAGCCGAAGCCGCGCAGATCTTCCAGCGGCTGACGGGCTATGGCCGCGTCATGGTCTATCAATTCGTGGATGAAGGCGCCGGGGTCGTGAGAGGGGAAAGCACCTCCGAGGGGCTGCCCAGCTTCATGCACCACCATTTTCCGGCCTCCGATATCCCGCGGCAGGCCCGAGCCCTCTATGTGCGCAACCGGGTACGGGTGATCGCCGACGTGCATTACCAGCCCGCTCCGATCGTGAGCGCGAGTTCGACCCTGCAGGAACTCGATCTCAGCGATTCCACCATACGCAGCGTGTCGCCGGTGCATCTGCAATATCTCAAGAACATGGGCGTGGCCGCGTCGGCATCCATGTCGATCGTCAAGGATGGCATGCTGTGGGGGCTGATCGCCTGCCATCACCACGAAAAGCGGGAACTTTCGCTCGATACGCGGATCGCCTGTCAGTCCATGGCGACGAGCCTGGCGCGCCTTATCAAGGTGCGGGAAGACAATGAGCTCTATCGCGAGCGGGTGCAATTGCGCAGTCGCGAGGACGCCATTCTCACACGCCTGGGGCCGGACAGCTCGCTGACCCGATTTTTCTCGCAATCCGGTCTCGATTTGGCAAAACTGCTCGATGCCGACGGTTTCGCCGCCGTGCAGGGCACGGACCTTTATTGCACGGGGAAATGTCCGGACGACGCCGACATCCGCGCCATGGCCGAGCATGTGCGCGTGGGGGCGCTGGCCAAGCCTTACGCCACGAGGCAATTGTCCAGGCAATTTCCGGCCGCGGCGCACTTCACCGAAACGGCGAGCGGGCTTCTGGCCGTCACCATGTCCACGGAAGTGCCCACGATCTTGCTGTGGTTCAGGGCCGAGCAACTCCAGACCGTCAAATGGGCCGGCAATCCGCACAAGGATGTCGCGCACGACCCAAGCGCCCAACTGACACCGCGCAGCTCCTTTGAAGAATGGGCGGAGAGCGTGAGGGGGCGCGCGCGCGACTGGAGCCTGTCCGAAACCGAATCTGCCTCGCGGCTGGTCCGCCTGCTGCTGGAAGCGCGCAAAAATAGTCGCATCCGCGAGCTCAACAATGAGCTGACCACTACGGTGCGCGAGAACGAGATTTTGCTCGAGCAACGCGGTTTCCTGCTCAAGGAAGTCAATCATCGGGTGCAGAACAGCCTGTCCCTCGTGGCGGCGTTCCTCAGGATGCAGGCGCGGGCCGCAGGCGGCGAGACACGGTCCGAACTGGAAGAGGCGCAGAGCCGGCTGATGGCGGTGTCGCTTGCCCACCGGCGCCTCTATCAGGATAACAGCGTCGAAGTCATCGACCTGTCCAGATATCTCACCGAACTCATGGATGAATTGGCAAAATCGCTGGAGGCCGGCTGGCGGGATGCGATTGCGCTCGATTTGGCGCCGATCCTGACCGATGCGGGGCGCGCAGTTTCGCTCGGACTGGTTGCGAACGAGCTGCTGACCAATGCGGTCAAATATGCCTATGAAGGCAGGCCAGGCCCCGTGAGTATCCGACTAGAGCAGCATCGCGACATGCTCCGCCTGATCGTCGCGGATCGCGGCCCCGGCATGAATGGCGGCGTGGCCGGAACCGGATTCGGCTCCAAAATGCTGCGGGTGCTGATGCAGAGTCTCGAGGGAAATCTCGATTACGAAGACAACCACCCGGGGGTCCGCGCCATCGTGACAGCCGCAATTCGGCAGGAACAATAGACTGCAGCGTTACCAGGAAAAGTGGACACCACTCTTCTGTTGGGAAGCGCCACAAAACGAGGACTTAGGGTGATTTCATCGCGTCAACGACGCGGTGAAATGCTCTAGATCGGGCGGCAAGCTGCCGCTCCACCTTGGGCGTCACCGACAAAAATGTTGGATTTTGGTGGTACCGCCTCCCCGGATTGAACGGGGGACCTCTAGATCCACAATCTAGCGCTCTAACCAACTGAGCTAAGGCGGCAAGCCAGCCGGGCGACACTGGCGTGCTCCCGGAAACGGGCGGAACATAGGTCGAGTTTGACGCAATGACAAGCACCGATTTTCCCCTGTGGACAGTGTGATTGCCGCAGGGCGTTTTCCCTCGAAAATGGGGGGTGCATGACCAATCGTTAGGACATGGGCCTTAACCATTGCAGAGAATGAATCGAGCCGAAGGGACTGCTGCACTGGATTCGGCCGGGCCGGCACTATATTTAAGAACACATGAAGAACTCAGGCCACCCGTTTCAAACTGGGACAATGGCCGCACTACATATTGGTCGAACGCGCTGCCTTATGGATGAACTCTGGACGACATTGCCCAATGCGCGCCGCGTTCTGCAACACGCTCAGGACGCGCGACCGGCATGGCTATGGTCCCAGGACGGCCAGCACCTGATCTGGGCCAATGACGCCGCCGGCCTGTTCCTGGCCAAAATCAAGAAACATGGCCTCAAGCGCGCCGAACCAGCCATACCGATCAAGGGACAGATCGCCCGGATCATCCGCCTTGGATCGCCGGGGCGAACAAGCCTTGCGCGCATCCAGTTCCGTGCCGGCGAAAAGCCCGTGTCGGCGACATGCGCAACGACGCCACTGGCCTGGGCGAACGACGAGAACGCCCTGCTCATTGTTGGCGTCGACCCCATAGACCCGGAAATCCTTGCCCTTCAGGATGCCGCCGATGAGCCGGTGCCGGAACCAGCGGCCGCGCCCTCGGCCGTGACCGAAATGGAGGCACTGGCGGCGGAAATCGAGGCGATCAGCTTGGCCGACGCCGAGATGGCAGGCAATGACGACACCGAGGTGACGACCGACGACACCGAAGAGCCCGTCCGGGGTGACATCGCCGGCGACAGCGCCTATGCCCGTGAGCTGCAGAACTGGCAGGATACCGACGCCGAGACGGCTTATCAGGCCAGCGCCGTCGGGACGGAAGCCGATGCGCCGGACGATGATGCCCTGCCCGAGGCTCTCCCCGCGGCAGAGCCCGGCGCCGAAACTGAACCCACCATCGACGACGGAGCCGCAGCGGCAGGGGAAACGCTCGTTCCACCCGAAAACGCCGAACCCGATCGGCGCCTCTTCCGGAGCCTGAGCCAGCTTGTCGACAGGCTGGCGGCAGATGAAAAGCTCTATGCGCCTCTCACCGATGCCGACGATCAGGCGCCCCCGGCCGCTGCGGAAACGCCGGCGCCGGAGGAA
The DNA here is from genome assembly GCF_029201545.1 of Devosia sp. FJ2-5-3. Lineage (NCBI taxonomy): Bacteria > Pseudomonadati > Pseudomonadota > Alphaproteobacteria > Hyphomicrobiales > Devosiaceae > Devosia > Devosia sp. FJ2-5-3. Next base: position 3,467,176 of record NZ_CP104007.1, read on the forward strand.
GAGACCGTTGACGCGCCACGTGTGCTCTACAAGCTTGTCGGACGCGGGTTTCGGCGCGATGACATTCCTGCACCCGATAGCAGCGAGACCGCTCAACCCCTCCTGGCCGAGCCGGTCGCTGCGACGACCCCGGACATTGCTGCGCCCGATCCGGAGATCGTCGAACGCGTTTCACGCTATAATTTCGACGAGCTGTCGCGCATCCTCAACGACCGGGTAGGCGATCGCGGGCAAGCTGAAAGCCTCGTCACGGACCCGGCGCCGCCGGCCAATTTGCAGCCGACAAACAGCGGCGCCTTGGTGAGCCTCGGCGGGGAAACCCTGGTGCTCAACCGATTGCCACTGGGCATTCTGGTGTTCCGCGACCAGCAGATCCTTTTTGCCAATCGGGCCATAACCGAGATGATGGGTTATGACAGCGTCGAAAGCCTGCGCCAGGCCGGCCTTGCGGCAGTCTTCCCCGGGTCCGGCTCCGACCAGGAGGCCGGGCCGGTCAACCACATCGTGCAGCGCGACGGCACTCTGGTGCCCGTCACGGCGCGGCTGCAATCCATGTCCTGGCAGGCCCGTCCCGCTTTGATGCTCTCGGCGAGTTCGACCGAGGTGCGAACCGGGCACGAGGACGCCGTGCGCGCTTTCGCCCAAGGCCTCTCCGAGTTGCGGGATGACGGATATTTCGAAGCCAACCGCAGCGGCATGATCAGCAATGCCAATGGGGTGGCGACGGCGCTGCTCGGCGGCGGTAAGTCGGTTCTGGGCCAATTGCTGTCAAGCTATGTCAGCGAGGACGAAGCGCTGTCACTGCGGTCCTTCCTCGAACGGCCGGCGCGCTTTGCCGAAACCGAGCGGCCCTCGCTCGGCCTGCGCAGCGCGGATGGGCAATCGGATATCCAGCTGTTCACCCAGGGACAAGCCGGTGTCGTCAGCGGCTATTTCGGCTTCGTGCGCGCCAGAACGGCGATGCCCCGCCAGGTGCTGACCAGCCAAAACGACCTCGATCCGGCCTTGCTGGCGCGAATCAGCCGTGGCGTGCGCCGACCGCTCAACACCATAATCGGCTATGCGGAAATGTTGCGGACGGAGACGTTCGATTCGGAACGTTTCGACAGTTATGCGCAGGACATCGCGATGGCAGGGCATGACATCGCTGCGCTGGTGACCGAGCTGGATGATTATGCGCGGCTGCGCGAGGGACGATATCTGCCCGAACGGGCAAGCCTCGACCTGACGGAACTCCTGGAAAACTGCGTCCTGCGCATCAAGAACCAGGCCAATGGCGCGCGCGTGCTGCTCCGAAACGCCATTTCGGAAAGCCTGCCGAAAGTCACGGCGGACCGGGCCTCGCTAACCCAGGCGGTGCTCAATTTGCTGGCCAGCGCCATCGACCAGAGCCCGACGGGCGGCGCGGTGGTCATTTCGGCGCAGCGGCTCGACGATGGCGGCATCGCGATCCATGTCCGCGACAGCTCCAACCATGCGCTGGATATGGCGGAGCGATTCGTGGTGTTCCGCGACGGGCAGAGCCTGCAGGGCAAGGCGCTGACCCCGGTCCGATCGAGCGTGGGGCTGGCGCTGACGCGCTCCTTGCTGGCAGTCAATGCCGTCTCGCTGTCCGTCGATCCTGCCGGCAGAAGCGGCGTTCTCTTCAGCCTCAAGGTCCCCGCCGATCTGGTGGACCTGAGCGGCGACGAGCAATAATCGGTCCTTGCATCGCCTGGTTCATGCCGGGATTTGGGCGTGGGGGATGATCTTGCCCTTCAAAGCCCCAATGGGCGAAAAGTTTAATACGCAACAATGGTGCGCTGAAAAGCCAGTTTGCCTATATCTAGGCCCGAGGTGCGAACAGGCCTCACCTTCTGGGAGACCATAATGATATCGATGAAGTCCCTCGCGCTGGCTGCGGCCGGCCTGGTGCTGGCAACCGGCATGTCCTACGCTCAGTCGACCGAGATAAGAATTGGAGTGGCGCTTGAACCACCGGCGCTCGACCCGACGGCGGGGGCAGCCGAAGCGATCGACGTCGTCGTCTACCAGAACATTTTCGAAGGCCTCGTGCGCATCGATGAGACCGGCGCGGTGCAGCCCGGGCTGGCCAGCGCCTGGACCATCTCCGACGACGGCCTGACCTATCGCTTCACCCTCGTGGAAGGCGTGACGTTTCATGATGGCACCGCCTTTGATGCGGAGGACGTCAAGTTCACCTTCGACCGTCTCCTGGCCGAAGACAGCGTCAACGCCCAGAAGGCGCTCTATACGCCGATCGAGACCGTGACTGTCATCGATCCGCAAACGGTCGAAATTGCCCTTTCGCGCCAGGATGGGCTGTTCCTCTTCAATCTCGGTCGCGGGGACGCGGTGATCGTGGCGCCGGAAAGCGCGGACAATAACGCCAATGACCCCATCGGCACCGGGCCTTTCGCCTTCGTGCAATGGGATCGCGGCAGCCGGGTGATCCTCGAGCAATACGGCCCCTATTGGGGTGAAAAGCCGGCGCTGACCAAGGCGACCTATGTCTTTATCGGCGACACGGCCACCATGACCAGTGCGCTGCTGGCGGGCGATATCGACGGCACCAACAATTTCGCTCCCGAGGCTTTGGCGGTGTTCGAAGGCAACCCGCAGTTCAAGGTGTTGGTCGGCTCGACCGAGGGCGAGACCATTCTTGCCACCAACAATGCCAAGGCACCGTTCGACAAGCTCGAGGTCCGCAAGGCAATGGCGCATGCCATCAACCGCACGGACATCATCGAGGGCGCGACCTATGGTTATGGCGTGCCGATCGGCACCCATTTCGCCCCGCACAATCCCGACTATCTCGACCTGACCAACACCTACCCGTACGATCCGGAAGCGGCAAAGGCGCTGCTGGCCGAAGCCGGATTTCCGGATGGGTTCTCGGCGACGCTGAAGCTGCCGCCGCTGACCTATGCAAGGCTGTCGGGCCAGATCATTGCCAGCGAATTCAGCAAGATCGGCATCAAGCTCGAGCTGATCAATATGGATTGGGCACCCTGGCTGGAAGATGTCTTTGCCAACAAGGACTTCGACCTGACCATCATCAGCCATGTGGAGCCGTTCGACATTGGCATTTATGCCAATCCCGACTACTACTTCGGCTACGACAATCCTGAAGTTCAGGCGCTGAACGAGACGCTCAATGCCACGACCGACGAAGCACAGCGCAAGGTCCTGGTTCAGCAGATCCAGACCATCATCGCCGAAGACGCCGTCAACGGCTATCTGTTCGAACTGGCCCAGACCGGCGTGTGGAACGCCAAGCTCGAGGGCATGTGGCAGAACGCGCCGATCGAAGGCGTGGTGCTGCGCGGCATCCACTGGACGGAATAATCCGGCCCTGGTGATAGCTGGCCGGGGGGAGCGCATCTCCCCCCGCCATATCCTGCGCCACCCCCCTGCCCGAGGTGGCTGGTGATTGTCTATATCCTGAAACGCCTCTTCGGTTTCGCGGTCACCCTGCTGATCGCAGCAGTGGTCATTTTCGTGCTGCTCGATCTCCTGCCGGGCGATCCCGCGCGGTTCATCCTTGGCATCAATGCCAGTGCCGATGCGCTGGCGGCGCTGCGGTTGCAGATGGGGCTCGACACCCCTGCCCTCCTGCGCTTCAGCAATTGGATCCTGGGCATGCTGCAAGGCGATTTCGGCATGTCGCATACCCAGCGGCAGCCGGTGGCCAAATTGATCCTCGACCGGATGGCGGTGACCATGCCGCTGGCGATCATTGCCATGGTGGTGTCGATGGCTGTCGGCTTGCCGCTCGGCATATTGGCGGCCCGGCACCGGGGTAAGCCGCTCGACACGGGTCTGATGGTGCTGTCACAGGCCGGTGTCGCCGTTCCCAATTTCTGGTTCGGCATGCTGCTGACCCTGTTATTCGCCGTGACGCTGCGCTGGCTGCCGCCGGGGGGATTTACGCCCTGGCACGAAGATGGGTGGCTGGCCATGCGTGGACTGATCTTGCCCGGCCTCGCCCTCGCCCTGCCGCAGGCCGCAATTCTGGCGCGCGTCATGCGCACGGCGCTGGTCGACGTCGCGGGGCAGGATTATATCCGCACCGCCCGGGCCAAGGGCATGACCTTTGGAGAAGCCATCTGGCGCCATGGGCTTCGCAATGCCCTGCTCCCTGTTCTGACCATTCTTGGACTGCAATTTGCCTATCTGATCGCTGGTACGATCATCGTCGAGAACGTCTTCTACCTGCCGGGCCTGGGGCGGTTGATCTCGACCGCTATTTTCGAGCGCGACCTTGTGCTGGTGCGGAGCGCGACGATTGTGCTGGTGCTGGCGGTGAGTGTGACCATGCTCCTGGTTGATCTCGCCTATGCAATGGTCGACCCGCGCCTCAGGGAGCGGCGACCATGAACTGGCAGCGTATTTCGGCCCATCCCAGCCTGATGATCGGCCTCGTGGCAACGATCATATTCGCCGTGCTGGGGCTGGTATCGCTGGTCTGGACGCCCTACCCCATTGGCGACATTTCCATTGCGCGCCGCTTCATGGGCCCGGATATGGCGCACCTGCTGGGTACGGATCATCTCGGGCGCGACCTGCTGTCACTGATCATGTCCGGCACGCTGGTGAGCTTTACTGTGGGCACGGCCGCCGTGGCCATTGGTATCGGGGTGGGGGTGCCCATGGGCCTGGCGGCAGCCATGTGGGGCGGTCCCGTGGAATGGGTGGTGCTGCGCATTTCCGATCTGGCCTTTGCCTTCCCATCGGTGGTCATCGCCATCCTGATCGCCACGCTGGTCGGGCCGGGGGCGACCAATGCAGTGGTCGCCATCGGCATTTTCAATATCCCCGTTTTCGCGCGGGTGGCACGGGGCGGCGCGCTGGCGCTGTCCTCGCTCGATTATCTGGGCGCAGCGCGGCTCGCCGGCATGGGCCGGGCCGAAATTGCCCTGCGGCACCTGCTGCCCAACATTATGAGCCTCATCATCGTGCAGGGCACGATCCAGCTGTCGCTGGGCATACTGGCCGAAGCGGGGCTGTCCTATATCGGGCTGGGCACCCAGCCGCCGGCGACCAGCCTTGGGTTGATGCTGCGCGATGCACAGAGCCTTTTCCTGATCCACCCCTGGCTCAGCCTGCTGCCGGGGCTCGCTATCGTGCTGATCGTGGTTGCGCTCAACATTGCCGGGGACGGTCTACGCGATGCGCTCGATCCGCGCCTGCGCCGGCAGGAGGTGGCATGACCAAGCCATTGGTCGAGATCAACGATCTGACGCTTTCTTTCGGCGGCCGTCCGGCGGTTGACGGATTGTCGCTCGCCATCGAAGCCGGCGAACGGTTCGGCATTATTGGGGAAAGCGGATCGGGCAAGTCGCTGACGGCGCTGGCCATAGCGGGGCTGCTTCCCGAAACAGCGGAAATGCGCGGAGAGGTTCGGTTCGACGGCGCGCCACTGCCCAGCGACGAACGGGAACTGGCGCGTCTGCGCGGCAAACGCATCGGCATGGTGTTCCAGGAGCCGATGACGGCGCTGAACCCGCTGCTGCGCGTAGGCGAGCAGATCGAGGAAGCCATGCGGCTGGCGGCTGCCAGTACGGCGCCGCTGGTGGAACTGCCTGCCCTTCTCGAAGAGGTGGGGCTCGAGCCCGGCCATGGCAGCCGCTTCCCGCATCAATTGTCGGGCGGCCAGCGGCAGCGCGTGATGATCGCCATGGCATTGGCCAGCAAGCCCGACCTGATGATTGCCGACGAGCCGACGTCGGCCCTCGATGTCATCACACAGCGGACCGTGCTCGATCTGATCCTCGAAATCTGCCAGCGCCGACGCATGACGCTCGTTTTTATCAGCCACGATATCCGCGCCGTGGCGTCCCTCTGCGAACGGATCGCAGTGCTCCATCGCGGCAAGCTGGTGGAGACGGGACCAACGCGCGAGGTCCTGCGTGCACCCCAGCACGACTATACGAAGAGGCTCGTCGCCGCGACCCGGATTGAGCTTCGGCAACGCCACAACCAGGCGGAGACCAAACCGATTCTACGCGTTGCAGGGCTGACGCGGGAATTTGGGCGGGGCTGGCTACACTGGGGCGAGACGCCGCTTCGCGCCGTCAATGCGGTCGACTTTTCCATTCTCGAGGGGGAATGTCTGGCGCTGGTCGGACCATCCGGCTGTGGCAAGACCACGCTGGGCCGGCTGATCGTCGGACTGGACACGGCCACGTCCGGGTGGCTGGAATTCCAGAGCAGGCGCTATGGCGGCGCCGATTTGCCCGCCGCGCTGCGGGCCGACCTTTCCTTCGTTTTCCAGGATCCGTTCTCAAGCTTTGATCCGCGGCTGACCATTGGCGCGTCGCTGGGCGAGCCGCTGCGGCTGCTGCCGAAGATGGCGCCGATCGAGCGCCGCGGGCGGCTGGAAGAGGCGATCCTCTCGGTGGGTCTCGAGCCGGCCATGCTCTCGCGCTATCCGCATGAGTTTTCAGGCGGGCAGCGGCAGCGCCTCGCCATCGCGCGAGCCATGGTCACGCGCCCGCGCCTTGTGGTGCTCGACGAGCCGGTGTCAGCGCTCGATATGTCGGTACGTGGCGATGTGCTGGACCTGTTGGCGCGCCTGCAGGCCGAGCACGCGCTGACCTATCTGATCATCAGCCACGACCTCGACATGATCGCGGCAATGGCCGACCGTGTGCTGGTCATGGAGGCGGGCCGGATCGTGGAGGAGGGCAGCCCAGATGCGCTGTTTGCGCACCCGAACCATCGCCTGACGCAGGAATTGATGGCGGCCAGGCTGCCGGAATTGGTCGACTAGAGCATTCACCGCGTCGGCGACGCGATGAAATCGCTCCAGATCCTTGTATTGTCGCGCTTTCGAACCGGAAAAGTGGCGTCCACTTTTCCTCAAAGCACTCTAGCTGCCCTTGTGGAGGCGGTACGCAAGACCGGCGAAGCCGGCGATGACCATGGGCATGGCTTCCATCATCTCGTCATACTCGGCCCATTCTTCCTCGCCGGCCGTATCGTCCGGCCCTGCATCGGGGGAGGAGAGCATCAGGGCAGTGGCCAACCCGAGGGCGGCCTCACCGCGCTCGCCGGCGCTTTCCGTGTCCCGCAGCAGCGCGTCCCATGCGTCGAACCGGAGCAGCATGGCCTGCTGGAAACCGGAGATCCAGACCTGCCAGATGACTTCCTCTGTTTCCTCGTCGACTTCGAAGAGCGGGGCGTAATTGTCGTTGGCCAGTTCCTGCTCGGTCTCGGCAAGGCGGGCTTCGATCAGCGAGGCCAGTTCCTCATTGCCGCTGCGCAGCTCGCCCCGTTCGTCGGCCAGCCATTCGAAGGGCCACCATTCGTCGCGCGAAATCGGCTCGGGGCTGACCACAAGGCCACAGAGAAAGCCGTCCAGCTCCGGCAGGAGCATTGCATCGGGCCCGGCCTCGGCCAGGAGCTCCTCAAGCCGCTGCAGGGATTGAGGCAGGTCGGTCAATTCTGGAGTCATGTGATGAGGTCCGCGCCTAATGTTCGTTTGGCGCGGACCATACACGCTTAGCGCGAATTGTGCAGCAGGCCCTGGAAGGAACGATAACTATCCTTGGGCGTGCGCTTTTGGGTGGTGTAGTCGACGTGAACGAGGCCGAAACGCTTGTTGTAGCCTTCCGCCCATTCGTAATTGTCGAGCAACGACCAGGCGAAATAGCCCCGCACGTCAGCGCCGGCCTGGCGGGCGGCCAGCACGGCCTTGAGGTGGTCGTCATAATATTTGACGCGACGGGGATCATTGTCCCCCTCCACTTCGGCCATGCCGTTCTCGGTCACGTAGACGGGAATCTTGGTGTAGTCGTTGGACACCCGGACCAGCAGGTCCGACAGGCCCTGAGGGTAGATTTCCCAGCCGATATCGGTCTTTTCGAGCGGTCCCTTGACCTGCTCGACGGGGCGACCGGGCTGGGTCGAGGCCTTATAGAGGCCGCGCGTATAATAGTTGATCCCCAGCCAGTCGAGCGGCCGCGAGACGACATCCATGTCGGCCTGGTAGTTGGCCGGCAGATAGGGCTCCAGCCATTTGGTGAGGACTTCCGGGTATTTGCCCTTGAAGACGCCGTCGAGATACCAGCGATTGAACTGGGCATCGCCGAAATCAGCGGCGGCCTTATCCTCGGGACTATCGGTGGCGGCCTCGGATTTTTCGAGGTTCAGCACGATGCCGAGATTTTTCGTGCCGGTGGCGCGCAGGGCATCGATGGCCGTGCCATGGGCGAAGAGCACATGGTGCATGGCGCGGGCGGCGGCGCGCAGATCGCGATAGCCGGGGGCATGGACGCCGAGGAAATGGCTGAGGAAGGCGACGCACCAGGGCTCGTTGATCGTGGCCGTGGCGGTCAAGCGATCGCCGAATTTTTCGCCAATCAGCGTGGCGTAGTCGGCGAACCAATGGGCGATGTCGCGGTTCATCCAGCCGCCGCGATCCTGCAGGGTCGAAGGCAAGTCCCAGTGATAGAGCGTTGCATAGGGTTTTAGGCCGCGCTCGAGCATGCCGTCGATCAGGCGGTCGTAGAAATCGACGCCCTTCTGGTTCACTGCGCCCGTCCCTTCCGGGATCAGACGCGGCCAGGCGAAGGAAAAGCGATAGGCGTCGAAGCCACCGTCGCGGATCAAGTCCAGATCGGCCGGCCAGAGTTCGTAATGATTGCAGGCGTCACGCCCGGTATCGCCGTTGTGGACATTGCCAGGAGTAGCGGAGAAACTGTCCCAGATCGACTGGCCGCGGCCATCGCCCTGCCCGCCTTCGATCTGATAGGCGGCCGTGGCAACGCCAAAGGTGAAGTCGGGACCGAAATCCCGCCGGTCGAATGAAAACATGGATCCCCTCCAGAACGGCGTATCGCCAATTGGAGTGCCGGATAGCATCGCGACCGGAGTTTATGCAATCGATTTAAGTCGCGTCGGGTCAGGGAATGCGGGCCACGAGGCGTCGGGCGATGTTCCGATAGGCCGCCGCTTCGGCTCCCTCCGGATCTTTGGCGACCGAGGGCGCGCCCGCGTCGGAGTTTTCCCGGATCGACATCACCAGGGGGACAGCCCCGAGGAAGTCCAGCCCAAGATCGGCAGCGGCCTTTTCGGCCCCACCGGAGCCGAAGATGTCGTAGCGATTGCCGGTATCGGGCGCGATGAAATAGCTCATGTTTTCAACGAGCCCGAGGACCGGCACGTTCATCCGGCGCAGCATGTCGATGGCCTTTTGCGCGTCAATCAGCGCCAGATCCTGCGGCGTCGAGACGATGACGACGCCATCGACCACGGCCTGCTGGAAGAGGCCGATATGGATGTCGCCCGTACCGGGGGGCAGGTCGATGACGAGGACGTCGAGTTCGCCCCAATCGGTTTCGCGCAGCAATTGGCGGAGGCCGGAGGTGGCCATCGGGCCGCGCCAGACCACGGCCTGAGCGGGAACCAGCATGGAGCCGATGGAAATGGCCTTGAGGCCAAAGGCCTCGTGCGGCGAGAAAATACCGTCTTCGCGAATGGCTGGACGGCCTTCGATGCCGAGCAGTTTCGGGACCGAGGGGCCATAGAGATCGGCATCAAGGATGCCGACTTTGAGGCCCTCGGCCGCAAGGGATAGGGCGATGTTGACAGCGGTGGTCGACTTGCCGACACCGCCTTTGCCCGAGCCTACGGCGATGATGCGGCGGACACCTTTGACCGGGGTCTTTCCGACTGGAACAGGCGATCCGTGGGAGAATTTGGGGCCGCTCGATTTTTCGGCGGTGATCGAGACCATCACCTTGCGGGCGCCGGCGAGCGCCTGGGTGCGCTTCTGGGCCTCATCGCGGGCGGGGCCGAAAGCCGCCTCCATGCCGGGCTGGACGGCGATGGCAAAGGCGACGGCGCCGGGGGTGACGATGATCTCCGAGAGGCCGGAATAGGAGGCCAGATCGCCACCGCCGGGGATGTCCACTGCGGCGAGCGCAGACTTGATCTCTGCGGAAAGTTCGGTGTCGGCCATGACAATCCCTGAATGAACAAGACCTCACCCCGAGCGTGTCGAAGGGCGAGGTCTGTTGCATATCTCCCGCCCCGAAGGGCGGATAATCGTTTGAAATCCTTAGAGGATCGACTGGCCGGTGCCGGCCCAATCCTTGAGGAAGCCTTCGATGCCCTTGTCGGTCAGCGGATGCTGGGCGAGCTTCTTGATCACGTCGGGCGGGATGGTGGCGACGTCGGCGCCGGCGAGGGCGGCCTGGGTCACGTGGTTTGCCGAACGGATCGAGGCGGCCAGGATCTGCGTCTCGAACTGGTAGTTGTCATAGATCTGACGGATGTTTTCGATCAGTTCCATGCCATCGAGATTGATGTCGTCGAGGCGGCCGATGAAGGGCGAGATGTAGGTCGCGCCGGCCTTGGCAGCCAGAAGCGCCTGGTTGGCCGAGAAGCAGAGCGTAACATTGGTCGGAATGCCCTTTTCCTTGAAGTACTTGGTGGCCTTGAGGCCATTCAGGGTAAGGGGCAGTTTGATGACAACGTTGGACGCGAGCTTGGACAGCACCTCGCCCTCGGCAATCATGCCGTCATATTCGAGGCTTGCCACTTCGGCCGAGACCGGATCGGGCGTGATGGCGCAGATTTCCTTGATGACTTCCTTGAAGTCACGGCCAGACTTGGCAATCAGCGACGGATTGGTGGTGACGCCATTGACGAGGCCCGCATCGTGAAGCTCCGCGATGGCCTTGGTATCTGCTGTGTCGACGAAGAACTTCATCGTTCCCTCCTGAAAAGCGTTTCATTTCGGCCGGTTAGCCGAGTTTATTCCATGGCGGCACGGGAGCCGCAAGCATTGGCTCAGCGAATGGCGCCCAGAAACGCGTCTGCAAGATCGCCAACGCGGTCTTCCGGAATGCCGGCGACATTGATGCGGCTATCAGATGTCATATAGACACCGTTTCCAGCTTTTAAATGGTCCACCGCCTCGACCGAGAGGCCGAGAAGCGAAAACATGCCGCGATGACCGGCCACGAAGTCGAAATCAGTGGAGTTCGAGCGTTCGCGAATTGCTGCAGAGAGCTTTTCTCTCAATGAAATCATACGGTTACGCATGATCTCCAGCTCTTCTTCCCATTCGGCGCGCAAATCCGCATCCTGAAGGATGGTGCGGATAATCTCGGCACCGTGATCAGGCGGCTGGGAATAGGCGCCGCGAATGATGTTCAGAAGCTGCGAATTTGTAACATCGGCTTCTTCTGCAGTGCGGGCCACGAGAATGGCGGCACCAACGCGTTCGCGATAGAGACCGAAATTCTTCGAACCAGAGAATGCTATCACGGCCTCGGGGACCGTGGAGAGAATCTTACGGGTGCCGTAGGCGTCGGCCTCGATGCCATCGCCGAAACCGAGATAGGCGAGGTCGATAAAGGGCAGAGCACCGGTGCGCAGAAGGCTCGCCGCGACCTGGTCCCACTGCTCGTTATTGAGGTTTGCGCCGGTCGGATTGTGGCAGCAGCCATGGAGGAGAACGACATCGCCCGCGCTCAATTTATCAATTGCCGCAAGCATTTCGTCGAATTTCACGCCGCGGGTGGCAGCGTCGAAATAGGGATAGGTTGCAACCTTGAGGCCCGAATTGATGGCGATCGGGTTGTGGTTGGCCCAGGTCGGATCCGAGACATAGACGGTCGCGCCGGGACGGGCGCGATTGATCAGCTGCATCAGGACCCAGAGGGAACCGGTGCCGCCCGGCGCCTGCGCGATACGGACGCGGCTGCGGTCGATGCTGTCGGCCAGAACGAGGTCAAGCACGGCCGCGCCATAACCCTTGTTCCCGGCGATGCCGAGGTAAGTCTTTGTTTTTTCGTTCGAAAGAATCCGCTCTTCGGCCTTGCGAACCGAGGTCATGACCGGGGTCACACCTTTTTCGTCCTTATAGACGCCGACGCCGAGGTCGATCTTGGTGGGACGGGCATCAGCCGCATATTCGCCCATGAGCGCAAGGATCTTGTCGCCAGGGGCCTTTGAGAGGTTTTCGAACATTTTTTGAAGTCCGGTGAGAAGGCGCGGTCTTTATAGGCGCGCGGGGGATTTTTGCAATCGGCAGGGGGTTGAGGGCGGGGCTTTTAGAAGTGAAAACACCCCTCCCCGGCCCTCCCCTCAAGGGGGAGGGTGAAGAGAAGGGTGTCAGCCGGTGGGTTTAGTGACACCCAGCTTTTCCAGTTCGGCGATTAATTGCGGAATGATTTCAAATAGATCGCCCACGAGCGCGACGTCGGCGAGTTTCATCAGGGGAGCTTCGGGATCGGTGTTGATGGCAAAGATCTTCTTGGCGCCCTGGATGCCGGCGAGGTGCTGGAGGGCGCCGGAAATGCCGATGGCGATGTAGAGATCGGGGGCGATGATCTTGCCGGTCTGGCCGATCTGCCAATCATTTGGAGCGTAGCCGGCATCGACCGCGGCGCGGGTGGCGCCGACCGCTGCGCCCAGGGTTTTGCCAAGCTTTTCAATGAGCTGGAAGCCTGCTGCGGAACCGACCGAGACACCGCCACCAATGACGATCTGGGCCGTCGAGAGGTCGGGAATGTCGCTCTCGGTGCGGTGCGCGGCGAGCAGACGCGCCACCGAAGTGACTGAATTGTCGAGCGTTTCCACGGGCGCAGCGGCACCAGCCGCAACAGGGCGGAAGGCCGAGGCGCGGAACGTGAGAAGGTGCAGCGGCTGCGGGTCGGTGACGGTTTCGAGCGCATTGCCGGCGTAGATGGGGCGGGTGAAGCGGTTCGGCGCCGCGATGGCGACGATGTCCGTGACAGGCTGGATATCGAGCTTTGCAGCCAGGCGCGGAATGACGTCCTTACCCACCGTTGAGGCGTTGGCGCTAACAAATTGATAGCTTTTGGCACAGCGTTCGAGCGTTGATGCTAACGAATCTGCGGTTTCCGGACCTTTTGCGACCAGGACTTTCCGAACATTGGAGAGGGTGGACGCAGCCTCGGCGATGGCAGCTGGCTCTTCGGCCACGACCAGAAGATCGACCGGGCCCAATTGGCTGGCGGCAGCGACGAGGCGCGCCGTCGCGGGCGAGAGTTTTCCGTTGTCGTGTTCGGCAAGCAGAAGAACGGACATCAGAGCGCCTCCATCTCGTTGACTTCGGCGGCGACGGAAGCGGCGAACTCGGAAACCGAGGCGACGCTCTTTCCTGCCACACGTTCGGGCGGCGGGGATATGTTTTCGACGGTGAGGCGCGGGGTGAGATCGACGCCAAGATCGGCAGCGGCGCGGACGGCCAGCGGCTTGGAGCGCGCCTTCATGACCATGGGCAGGGCCGCATTGCGCGGGGTGTTGAGGCGAAGGTCGGCGGTCACCAATGCCGGGAGCGGCAGCGACAGGGTCTCGCGCCCGTAATCGACTTCGCGGGTAACTTCGAGGGTGGTGCCGTCAACCTTGATCTCGGAGGCGAACGTGGCCTGCGGGCGATCGGTGAGGGCGGCGAGCATCTGGCCGACGTGATTGCTGTCGTCGTCCACCGCCTGCTTGCCCAAAAGAATGAGATCGGGCTGCTCTTCCGCGACGATCTTTGCCAGGAGCTTGGCGATGGTAAGGGTTTCGAGCTTCTGCTCGGCCTCGACCAGAATGCCGCGGTGGGCGCCCATGGCGAGGGCAGTGAGAATGACGTCGTTGGTGCCCTTTGGGCCGATGGAAACCACGACGATCTCGTCGGCTTTTCCGGCCTCGGCCAGCTGCACGGCGGCTTCCACCGCATGCTTGCAGAAGGGGTTCATCGACATGCGCACGCCAGCTGTCTCGACGCCCGTACCATCAGGACGGACACGGATGCGCACATTGTGGTCGACCACGCGCTTGACGGCGACGAGGATTTTCATTGGGCAACTCCCGGGGCTGGGCATCCCTTCGCAAAAAGGGGCGACAGGGGCAAGGCGCGGATGGGAAATTTTGGGCTAGCCAGACGCGCTTTGTTGAAAAAGCCGCCCTGCCCCAGGACCGCTCCAGGCCGAGGTCCGGACTATGCGCAGAAAGTTCCGGGCGTAGAGCCCTTGGACGCAAATAGTTCCGTAGCTCCAGGCCGGCGGTGGGCGCATAGCGGTTTGCGACACAGCGAATGCGACGGGGACCGATGACCACTGGAGAGAGTTCCACCATCCGGATTGGCGCGCCGACCGGGCTCGCCCTGGCCGGCATAGCCACTGCCCTTGCCCTGGCGGCCACCTCATCTGGCTGGGCGGGCGGAACCGATGGCAAGAGCTTTCTGACCGGGCTCGGCCTGGGATTGGCCTTTGCCGCATCTCTGGGACCGCAGAACCTCTTTCTGATCAGAACGGGGCTGGTTCGGCGGCACATGGCGCCGGTGCTGGGCGCTGGACTGGCCTCGGAATTCACCCTGCTGCTGTTGAGTGCCGCAGCTTCGGGGGTTGTGGCGGGTGCCTTTGCCCCGATCCGACCGGCGTTGATCGTGCTCGGCGCAGGATTTCTGCTCTGGTGCGGCCTGCGCCAGCTCAGCCAGCACAATCAGCATGGCATCGATCACGTCTCGCTCAAGCCCGAAAGCCATGGCGTGGCCATCGCCCACATGCTGATCGTCACATGGTGCAATCCGCTGGGTTATCTCAAATGGGCACTCTTTGCGGGATTGCTGGTTGCTCAGCCGGATATCGAAGCCAAACTCTGGTGCGTGGCCGGGCTGGCGCTCGCATCGATAGGGAAAATGGCAATCTGGCCCTTGAGCGGACGTCTGCTCGGACATGTCCTCCGCCACAAGAGCACCGTGCACTGGTTCAACCGCATCTCCGGGGCGGCGCTAATCGGGTCGGCGGTGCTCACCTGCACGCAGTTCTAATAGCTGCAGGCAGAAAAAGGCCCGCGCTTCACGAGGAGGCGCGGGCCGAAAAAGCAGATTGTGGGCCGATCAGGCTTCCTGGATGGCCGAGAGCAGCCAGTCGCCGCCAATGTCACGCTTGAAGGTCCAGATTTCGGTGGACTCGGTGGCGTTGTCGGCATCGCCTTCGACGATGGCGCCAGACTGGCGATCCTGCGTGTAGTCAATGGACGAATAGCGCATGGCGACGGTCGCGTATTCGACCTTGCCCTCGCGCCAGCTTTCCGAGAGATCGCCCTGCAGCAGGGTGACGTCGGAAACCTGGTTCTTGACGCCATTGGTGGCGTTGGTGGCCAGTTCCTCGGAGAGGTAGCCCATGACTTCGGGCGTTGTGAGCGCGCGCAGGGCCGCATAATTTTCGCTCGAGAAGGCCGCCTGCACGCGGGTCAGCATCTGCTCGAAGATCTGGAGGTCTTCCATGCCGATGTTGAGGGCGTTCTTGCCGGGCACGGGCTGGGCGGCGCGCGGCGCGGCCGATCCGCCACCAAACATCTGGCCAAAATCCTTGGGCTGTGCATTTGGCTGGGGCTGGGCCTGGTAGGCCGCGACATCGGGGCCGCCTGCCGTTGCGGGGCGCGGTCCGCGGAAAAAGCGCATGGCCAGCCAGATGACGCCGCCAATGAGGGCGATCTGGGCGATCATGGCCAGAATGCCACTCATGCCGCCAAAGCCGCCGCCCATCAGCAGGCCGAAGAGGCCGCCAATGGCGAGGCCGCGGAGGAGCGAGCCGCCAAAGCCATTCATGAAGCCGCCGCGCGGCTGGGCCGATTGGGCGGTGGGCGCGGCCGAAGGCTGCTGCTGGCCGGGGGTCATGGTGCGCTGCACCGGCGCGACCTGGGTGGGCGCGGTCTTGGTCGGTGCGGGAGAATTAAAGGTGTTCATGCCACGGCTGCCGAAGCTGCCGCCCCGGCGGGCCTCGGCGTCGGACACCGAAACCATGGAAAAGGCCATGATCAGGCAGGCAAAGAGGCTGGCAAAGCGGAAGGACTTGGAAGCGAACATGGCGAACCCGGCAGAACAGTGTTGCGCTCGATATAGGGAGTAGGATGGCAAATGTGTAGCGACAGGCCCGGAAAAATCCGTCCCACGGAATTTTGAGGCCCTGCGGCACCGCTGGCGGGCATGGCCGGCGCGCGAACAGTTGACGGGCGGGAACCGGACAGAGACATTGTCCCCATTCCCACCTGCTTCGGTTCATCCATGCCCATTATCAATCGTATTGCCGAGTTCCACGACGAAATCACCGCCTGGAGGCAGGATCTGCATGCCAATCCGGAGCTGTTGTTCGACGTGCATCGGACGGCGGGCATCGTGGCGGAAAAGCTGCGCGCCTTCGGCTGCGACGAGGTGGTGACGGGCATCGGTCGGACCGGCGTGGTGGCGATCATCAACGGGCGCGGCGGGACGGGCGGCAAGACAATAGGCCTGCGCGCGGACATGGACGCGCTGCCGGTGACCGAGAAGACGGGGGCTCCCCATGCCTCGACCATTCCGGGAAAAATGCATGCCTGCGGACATGACGGGCACACCGCCATGTTGCTGGGCGCGGCGAAATATCTCAGCGAGACGCGCAATTTCGATGGGCGCGTGGCGCTGATCTTCCAGCCGGCGGAAGAAGGCGGCGGCGGCGGCAAGGTGATGATCGACGACGGGATGATCGACCAGTTCGCCATCGACGAGGTCTATGGAATGCACAATTGGCCGGGCATGCCGGTCGGTCAATTCGGCATCCGCGTCGGCGGGATCATGGCGGCCACGGACCGGTTCTATATCGATGTGGTGGGCAAGGGTGGCCATGCGGCGCGCCCCCAGCAGACGGTGGACCCGCTGATCGTTTCGGCGCAGATGGTGGTGGCGCTGCAGACAATCGTGTCGCGAAACCTCGACCCGATGGCCAATGCCGTCCTCAGCGTGACCATGCTGGAAGCCGGCGAGGCGGACAATGTGATTTCGCGCACGGCGAAAATCACCGGCACGGTGCGCACGCTCGATCCGGACGTGCAGGATTTCATCGAGGCCAAGCTGGGCGAAATGGTGCCCCAATTTGCCCGCAGCTTCGGCGCCGAGGCCAGCATCCGCTATGCGCGCGGCTATCCGGTGACCGTCAACAGCCCCGACGAGACGGCCTTTGCGGCCGCGGTGGCGCGGGACGTGGTGGGCGACGATCGCGTGGACGACGATATCGCGCCATCGCTGGGTGGCGAGGATTTCTCCTTCATGCTGCAGGAGCGGCCGGGGGCCTATATTTTCCTCGGCAATGGGGCATCGAGCGAATTGCACACCGACACCTATGATTTCAACGACGAGGCCATCCCGGTCGGCGTGAGCTATTGGGTGCGGCTGGTGGAAAAAGCACTGCCGGTGGGGTGAGATTTTGGCGGGGGGGGGTCGGAAATTCCCCCTCCCGAGCGCCGCTAGGGTCCCTTGGACCCAAGCTTTGCTTGCCCTCCCCCCAAGGGGGAGGGTGACATCGGTGGATGGGTAGGGGAGCGGGTATCCACCGGCCACGGAGAGTGTGTGTTGCGGCGCATTGAATTTGCCACGAGCACAATGCCACCCTCCCCCTTCGAGGGGAGGGCCAGGGAGGGGGGGCGATGTCTCAATTTGCGCGCAAGCTGAGGAAGAACCCGACGCCGGCTGAGATCCGGTTCTGGCGATTGATCGCGCCGCTTCGGACTCTCCACCATTTTCGCAAGCAGGTCGCGATGGGGCCCTATGTCGTGGACTTTGCCAGTCATTCGGCGCGACTGGTGGTCGAGATCGATGGCGACAGCCATTTTGTCGGCGACGGGCCGGAGCGAGATGCTCTGCGGGATGCGGCGTTGCGAGCACACGGCTATCGCGTGCTGCGGTTTACCAATGACGAAGTGATGCGCAATCCGGAGGGGGTTTATCTGGCGCTGGCTGAGACGCTGGGGGAGGAGGTTTGAGACCCGGGACTGCAGTCAGTGACGCTTGAAGGATCACCCCCTCCCTGCCCTCCCCTCAAGGGGGAGGGTGACATCGAGTTCGTAGCACAGGTGGCGAAAATTCGGGGCGTCGGTGCGCGGCGTTTTCTAGTCCACCCACCGCGGTCACCCTCCCCCTTGAGGGGAGGGCGGGGAGGGGGCTCTTGAGCATGATGCTGCTGCCCACGCGCAGACCTCGAAAACCAACTTAGAGCTTTGAATGTGCGGCGAACATGGGCAGGGTGTGGTGGCCTGCCTATTCGATATTTGCCCGCCATGTCCCGCCCTGCCCTGCCTGAGCCATTGTCTTTCGTGCTGACCCTTGCGCTGGCGACGGCCGGAGGGGGCGTTGCAACGCTGTTGGGACTGCCGGCGGGGTGGCTGATGGGGTCGGCGCTGGCGGTGACCGTTGCGGCGATGCTGGGGCTGCCCATCAGCATGCCCAATTGGCTGCGGGACGTGATCTATGTGCTGATCGGCATGTCGATGGGTGCGAGCGTGGCGCCGGACAGCCTTTCGCTGCTGGCGAGCTGGCCGATCAGCCTGGCGGCGCTGGCGATCGAGCTCGTGATCATCATTGCCGCCACAGGCTGGATGCTGACGCGGCTGTTCGGGCTCGATGCGGGGACGGCCTATCTCAGCTCATTTCCCGGACATTTGTCGCTGGTGCTGGGCATCGCCGCCAGCGGGGTGGGCAATCCCCGCCAGATCGTCATCATCCAGGTGATCCGCATTTTCATGCTGACCATTGCCGTGCCGGTGATGGCGGTGTTCTTGCCGCTGGGCGATGGAATAGCGCTGGGGTCGATGGGCGTGATGAGCCCGGTGCAGCTTCTATTGCTCGCGGCTGGGTGCGTGGCCGTGGGGCTGGTCTTTATCAAGCTGAAAATTCCGGCGGGGATGGTGCTTGGCGCGATGGCGGCGGCGACTGTGGCCAAGCTGGGTGGGCTTTACACCGAAGCCATGCCCGGACCACTGATGGTCATCACCTTCATGCTGACCGGCGTGCTGATCGGGTCGCGGTTTGTGGGCATTACGCGGGCGGAATTTCTGGCGGCGGCCAAGGGCGGGGTTATCGCCACGGCGATGACGGTGGGGATCTGTACCGCGATCACACTTGTCGTCGCGCAATTTGTCGACATGCCATTCGGCCAGATCTGGCTGGGGCTGGCGCCGGGCGCCATCGAGGGCATGGGCGCTCTCGGGATCGCGCTTGGCTATGATACCGCCTTCATTGCAGCGCACCATGTCATTCGCCTCTTGATGCTGAGCTTTGCAATTCCCACAGTGGTTATGCTGGTGCGCTGGCAGGAAAAGGCCGCGCAAGATCGCCAGGTCGGCTGAACGGGCCGGACCGAAAATGGAGCGGAAAATGAAACGTCTTGTCATTGCCAGTTTGATGCTGATGGGCCTCACCCTGCCGGCGGCGGCCGTGCCCTATTGCACGGGGTCGGGGGTGAGTTTTTCGTTCGGATTCGCCGTCGGAGAATTCAGCGAAAGCGAAGTGAACGAATTCAATCTCATGCGGCTGCGGCAGATGGGGGTGGACGCCACCGCTGCCGAGAAATGGAACGGCTGCATCCGCGCCTTTGTGCGCAAGCCGGGCGGCGGGGAAGAAATGCAGTTCTTCGACCCGGATAGTTTTGCGCGGGTGTATTGAGAAGAACCTCCCCCTGACAGGGGGAGGGGCGCAGGAGCGTATGGGTTTTTGGGCTCGCTGAGTGGCCCTCGGGTCGGGTCCGAGGGAAGCCTGGCGCTGTGTTGGGAGATCGAGGCAAACGCGAGCCCCCCACCCCAGCGCCGCTACGGCCTATCGGCCGAGCTCTGCTACCCTCCCCGCGAGGGGAGGGAGCGCAGGAGCCGGTGGGTTTGTGTTTGAGGCCATGACCCCGCCATTCGAGCGTAGCTCTCATGGCCTTCGGCACTAAAATCGCCCCACCGGGGCGATTTTGCCTTTCAGGCCGTGACCGAAGCCTCCCCCGCCGGGACTTCGACGATCGCAAAACCGTTGGGGCCGAGGGAGAGGTCCTCGTCGATGAAGGTGGCGTTGTGGCTGACGGGCTCGAGCGGCGTGCCGATGACACCGGACAGGGTGACGCGGCGCGGCTCGGGCGAGAGATTGAAGACGCAGATCAAATCCTTGTTGCCGGCGCTGCGGCGATAGGCGAGGACCGGCTCGTCGATGTCGAAAAACTCCATGCCGCCGGTGAGAAGCGCCGGCTGGGATTTCCGCCAGGCGAGGATTTCGCGGTAGTAATTGAGGGTCGAGCCGGGGTCTTCGTTCTGGCCCTCGACATTGAGCGCGGACTGGGCGTGCTTGATCGGCAGCCACGGCTTGCCGGTGGAAAAACC
This sequence comes from Devosia sp. FJ2-5-3, assembly GCF_029201545.1. NCBI lineage: Bacteria > Pseudomonadati > Pseudomonadota > Alphaproteobacteria > Hyphomicrobiales > Devosiaceae > Devosia > Devosia sp. FJ2-5-3. Next base: position 3,487,312 of record NZ_CP104007.1, read on the forward strand.
ATTAGGCGGAGGACCTGCTTCCCACGGCATGGGGGTGCGACAGCCATCGCGGCCCTTGTCGCCAGGCCAGAAGCGGATGCCGCGCGGATCGGTGAGTTCCTCGAAGGCGATATCGGTTTCGGGCAGGCCCAGTTCCTCGCCCTGGTAGATGCAGACCGAACCACGCATGGTGAACACAAGCGCTGCCGCCTGGCGAGAGAGATCGGCGGGCGAGACGCTGTGCGGCGCCCAGCGCGTCATGTGGCGGATGACGTCGTGGTTGGAAAAGCTCCAGCAGGGCCAGCCTTCGCCGCTCGAGAAGAAGGTTTCGAGCTTGCCGCGGAAATGGGCGGCGGTGAATTTGGGGCTGAGGAAATCGAAGGAATAGCACATGTGCAGCATGTCGTTGCCGGCCGTATAGGCCGACATGAGCTCGACCCCGCGCTCATCGTCCCCGACTTCGCCGACGCTGGTGGCGTTCGGATATTCGTCGAGCAGCTTCCGCACACGCTTCAGCCAGTCGATATTTTCGGGCTGGCTCTTGGAGAACTGGTGGCTCTGCATGTCGTAGGGATTGACCTTGAGCGTGTCATCCTTGTCGCGCGGCAGCGGCGGATTGGAGCGCAACTGGTCGTCGTGGAAATAGTAATTGACCGTGTCGAGGCGGAAGCCATCGAGCCCGCGCTCGAGCCAGAAGCGCATGGTGTCGAGCACCGCGTCCTGGACTTCGGGATTGTGGAAGTTGAGGTCGGGCTGCGAGGTCAGGAAATTGTGCAGGTAATATTGCTTGCGCCCGGTGTGCCACTCCCAGGCAGAACCGCCGAAGACCGAGAGCCAATTGTTGGGCGGGGAGCCATCGGGATGCGGATCGGCCCAGACATACCAATCGGCCTTGGGATTGGTGCGGTTGAAACTCGATTCCTGGAACCAGGGATGGCGGTCGGACGAATGGCTGACCACCTGATCCATGATGACCTTGAGGCCCAGCGCATGGGCGGCCTTGATCAGCGTGTCGAAATCCTGCAGCGAACCGAAGAGCTGGTCGACATCCTTATAGTCGGAAACGTCGTAGCCCATGTCGGCCTGGGGCGACTTGGTGATCGGGGAGAGCCAGATGCAATCCACGCCCAGGCTGGCAATGTGATCGAGCCGCTCGATGATGCCCGGCAAATCGCCGATGCCGTCGCCATTGCTGTCCTGAAACGAGCGGGGATAGACCTGATAGATCACTCCGCCGCGCCACCATTCCTTCATGGACCTGTTCCTTTGCTGAATCCGCGCGCTAGGCTAGCTGTTTGTGGCGCGGCTGAAAATTGGGCGCAGCGCAGGGCGCCCCTGCATGAGGAGCCGAAACGATGGCGATAGTCACGGCTTTGCTGATTGACCATGGCGAGACTGTGACGCCGCTGGTGGATCTGCTCGAGGCAAGTTGGCCCGAATGGTATAATCCGCGTGGCGCTTCGGCACGGGCCGACCTGGCCGAACGCATGCAGCGGGAGCATTTGCCGCTGGGGATCGTGGCCTTTGTCGACGGAGTTCTGGCGGGCACCTGCGCGCTGGCGGCGCGGTCTGGCGGGGTGGTGAGCGAGCGCGGGCCGTGGCTGGGGGGATTGGTCGTGGACCCCGCGCTGCGCGGACAAGGCGTGGGCGGTACGCTGCTGGCAAGGTCGCTGGTGGAGGCGCGGCGGCTGGGGCACGAGCGGGTCTATGCACTGACCGCCAGCGCAGAGGCGCTGTTCGTGCGGGAGGGATGGCGGCTGGTGGAGACTACGCAGGTGGGTGGGGAAGCGCACGCGGTTTTCGTGCGGACGAGCTGAGGGGCCAGATCGTGGGCAGAGCCCCTCACCCCAGCCCTCTCCCCAGAGGGGCGAGGGGGCGATGGAGCGGAGGGCCGAGCGCCGGTGTCGAAAATCCGCTCTGTTTCTCGTCATAGTGGAGGATGCAGTGAGGAGAGACTGCGATGGCGCATATTGTGCGGGCAGCTGACCAGATCCGCGGCAGCGGAAAAACCATACGCTTCGAAGGCGCCACGGCAGGGACGCCGATTTCGTTCTTTGCGGTGGATGTAGGGCCAGGACAGGGGCCGAAACTGCACCGGCACCCCTATGCCGAGACATGGGTGGTCAAGCGTGGGCGGGCGCTGGTGGTGGCGGGAAGCGAGCATTTCGAAATCGGGCCGGACGATGTGGCCGTGGTGCCGGCGGAGGTGCCGCACAAATTTACCGCCATCGGGACCGAGCGGCTGGAAATGACCTGCATTCACGCGGCGGGGACGATGGTGCAGGAGAATCTGGAATGAGAGGGCTGGCACTGGCCGCCCTCTGTGCGGTTGTGATGGCCACCGGCGCGATGGCCCAGGAACAGGGAGCAACACAGATGAACGCCCCAAGCAAATCCTACCGCGTCGCGGTGAACGGCGTTGCGCTTCACTACGAAATTCACGGCGCGGGCAAGCCGCTGGTGATGCTGCATGGCGGGGTCAATCCGGCGGATATGTTCGGCGCGCCATTGGCGGCAATGGCCGAAACGCATCAGGTGATCGCCGTGCATCTCCGCGGGCATGGCTTGAGCAGCGACGGCGATGCGCCATGGAGTTCGGAACTGATGGCGGACGATGTCGATGCGCTGCTGGAGGCAATCGGGATCGGAAGCGCCGATGTGATGGGCTATTCGCTGGGTGGCGGCGTGGCGCTGCAACTGGCGATCCGGCACCCGGAGCGGGTGGGCAAGCTGGTGATGGTTTCGGCCAGCATCAAGACAAGCGGGAATTATCCGGAGGTGGAGGCTGCCTTCAAGGCGATGGGGGCACAGGCGGCCGATATCGGGGCGTATCTTGCGACCACGCCCATGGGAAAGATGTATCCCGATGTGGACTGGGAAAAACTGATGCGGCGGACCGGGGAGATGGCGGCGGCGCCGTTTGACTGGTCCGAGGGGGTGAAGGCGCTGACCGTCCCCACGCTGGTGATCTTCGCCGATGCGGACATGATGTATCCGGCCCATATTGCCGAAATCTATGGGCTATTGGGCGGGGGGACGCGGGATGCGGGCGTCGATGGGGCGCTGCGGCCGACGCCGAACCAGCTCGCCATCATACCCGGGACCACGCATTATGATCTGATCAGCAAGGGGGTGGGGCCGGTGACGGAGTTTGCCAGGGCGTTTCTGGGGGAGTGAGGCGATAGAGCCGAGGGATTGGGGCTTTCGGAGTGGCCCTCGGGTCGAGCCCGAGGGAAGCCGGGGGGACAATTTGGGGGATCGGGGCTCCCGTACCCCCACCCGACCTCCCCCTCGAAGGGGGAGGAGTGGAGCGGGGCTCTCGATGTCTGGCTTTCCACTGGTCGGTCCCTCCCCCGTCTTCCGGGGGAGGTTAGGAGGGGGTCAGACGACGGCCGAGATCAGCGGTTCGCCGGCGAAGTGTTTTTCGAGATTGGCGACGAGAAGCGCGCCCATGGCGTCGCGGGTCTGGTTGGTGGCGCTGCCCTGGTGGGGGGAGAGCACGACATTGTCGAGGCCGAAGAGCGCTTCGGGGACCGAGGGCTCGTCTTCGAAGACGTCGAGGGCCGCACCACCGAGGCCGCCGCTTTGCAGGAGCTCGACCATGGCGGCTTCATCGACGAGCGTGCCGCGCGCGACGTTGACGATGGCGCCCTTGGGGCCGAGGGCTTCGAGGACTTTTCGCGAGACGATCTTCTCGGTGCCCTTGCCGCCGGGGGCGATGATCACCAGCCAGTCGGCGTCGCGGGCCATGTCTTCGAGATTGTCGTAATAGACATAGGGGACCGAAGGCTGGGCATGGCGGCCGTGATAGACGACGCGCATTTTCATGGCCTGGGCGCGGGTGGCGATTTCCTTGCCGATACGGCCAAGGCCCAGAATGCCCACGGTCTTGCCGGTCAATTCGGAGAAAAGGCCGAAATTGCCGGCGAGCCATTTGCCCTGGCGCACATATTGGTCGGACTGGGGGATGCGGCGGGCCAGCGAGATCATGAGGCCGATGGTGAGCTCGGCCACCGCATCGTTGAGCACGTCGGGCGTGTTGGTGACGCGGATATTGCGGGCCTTGGCGGTGGCGGTGTCGATATTGTCATAGCCGACGCCGAAGCTGGCGATGATTTCGAGATTGGGAAGCGCGTCCATGAGATCGGCCTGCACGCCGGAGCCGGCATGGGCGCGGATGCGGGCGCCGTTTTGCTTGAGCCAGGCGGATTTGTCGGCCTGTTCATGGAGTTTGTGGACGGTGTAGCGCTCGGCAAGCGCCTCTTCGCAGGAGGCCAGCAGCGGGCCGGTCTGGAGAATCTCGATGGTCATGAAAAGCGTCCCCCTCGGGTAGCAATGGAATAATAGTCAATATCGATGACGCGTCACCCCGTGACCGGGTTGCGTGTCAAAAACCCTAAAAGCTCAGAATATAGAGCCAGGCGGAAATGGTCAGCGCCGACAATATGGTGGCGATGAGAATGGTGTTGGCGGCGACGCTGGTGCCGCGGTCGTAATAGGTGGCGAAGACATAGATGTTCACCCCGGCCGGCATGGCGGCGAGGAGGATGCCATAGCGGGCGATGTCCATCGGCACGCCGAGCACATGGATCATCAGCACATAGGCGAGCAGCGGGTGAAGGATGAGCTTTATGAGCGAGGCCACCAGCGCCTGACGCCAGTTTTCCGAGAGCTTGAATTCGTTGAGCGCGCCGCCAATGCCGAAGAGCGCGGCGGGAACCACGGCCTGGCTCATCATGGAGAAAAACGCCTCGGCCGGCTCGATGAGCTGGAGATTGATGAGCGAGCCGATAATTCCGGCGGCAATGCCCCAGATCAGCGGATTGGAGACGACGCGGCGCACGGCGACGATGAGGGTCTTGCCCAGCGGCTGGCCATCGCGGCGGACGAGTTCCATCGTCACCATGCCGAGAGTGAGCAGGATCGCGCCATGGAGCCCGATAATGGACAGGGTGACCGGCAGGGCCCCTTCCCCGTAAGCGCGGGTGAGAATGGGCAGGCCGATGAGCACGGTATTGGTGAAGGTGCCGGCAAAACCGACCGAGACGCTTTCGCCCGGACGATTGGCAAAGACACGCCGGGCGATGAAGATGCCGACGGCAAAGCAGATGAAGGCGCCGAGATAAAACGGCCCGATGATGGAAAGATTGAACGCCGAGCGGAAATCGCTGGTCAGGATGGACAGGAAGAGCAGGCAGGGCGTCGCGAAATTATTGACGAAGGCGATGAGGCTTTTGACACCCTCGGCCGGGAACAGGCGGAAGCGAACGGCGCCAAAGCCAAGCGCCATCATGGCGAAGATGGGCGCGATAACAAAGAGGATGTCGAGCATTGGCCTGCAGGTCCGGGCCGGAGGAACAGCGCAGGCCTAAACGTTCATTCCGGTGTGGTCAATTGCGATCTGGTATGGAAGGAGTCTCCTGCCAAAACGAAACATAAAGCGTTCACAAACGAAAGATACTGACGTAAAAACGAAAGGCGCGGGGATAAGATCATGAGCGAGACGGCGATGCTGGATGTTTTCGTCATTGGCGGGGGGATCAATGGCGCGAGCGTCGCCCGCGACGCGGTCGGGCGCGGCTTCACCGTCGGTCTCGCCGAAATGAACGACTTTGCCTCGGGCACGAGTTCGGCCGCGACCAAGCTGGTGCATGGCGGGCTGCGCTATCTCGAGCATTATGAATTTCGCCTGGTGCATGAGGCGCTTGCCGAGCGCGAAGTGCTGTGGGCGGCGGCACCGCATATCATCTGGCCGCTGCGCTTCGTCCTTCCCCACCACAAGGGCCTGCGCCCGGCCTTCGTGCTGCGCTCGGGGCTCGCCATGTATGACTATATGGGCGGGCGCAAATTGCTGCCGCCGACCAAGACGCTGGACCTGACGCGCGATGTGACCGGCAAGCCGCTGAAGCCGGGTTTCAGGCTCGGGTTCGAATATTCGGACTGCTGGGTGGACGATGCGCGCTTTGTGGTGCTGAACGCCCGCGACGCGGCGGACAAGGGCGCAAAGATCTTTGTGCGCACCAAGGTGGTGTCGGCGCGGCGCGAGCATGGCGGCTGGACCATCGAACTCGATGGCGAGGGCGGGCGTGAGAACGTACGCGCAAAACTGCTGGTCAATGCGGCCGGACCCTGGGTGGACAATGTCATCAATGGGGTGATGGGCAAGAACGGGGCGCGCAATGTGCGGCTGGTCCAGGGTAGCCATATCGTGGTGAAAAAGCTCTATGATCACGACCGCTGCTATATTTTCCAGAACGGGGATGGGCGGATCATTTTCGCCATTCCCTATCAGGATGATTTTACCCTGATCGGCACAACCGACCGGGATTATGTCGGCGACCCCAAGGATGTGAAGATTTCCGAAGAGGAGACGGATTATCTCCTTGGCGCGGCCAGCGAATATTTCGCCAAGCCGGTGACGCGGGACGAGATCGTCTGGAGCTATTCGGGCGTGCGGCCGCTGTTCGACGATGGCGCCAGCGCGGCGCAGGAGGCAACGCGCGACTATGTGCTGAAGGTCGATGGCACCGCCAGTGAGGGCGCGGCGATCAATGTGTTTGGCGGCAAGCTGACGACCTCGCGGCGGCTGGCGGAATCGGTGCTGGAAAAGATCGAGGGGTTGCTCGGACACAAGGGCCCGGCCTGGACCAAGCAAAGCACCCTGCCCGGCGGCGATTTCCCGACACTCAATTTCGAGGCGGAAGTGCGCCGGCTGGGCATGGATTTTTCCGATTTGCCACAGAAGCTGACGCGGCGGCTGATGCGGCTTTATGGGACCAAGGCGCGGGTGCTGCTGGGGGAGCACAAGAGTGTGGAGGCGCTGGGGACCCATTTTGGCGCCGATCTCTACGCGGCCGAGGTGGATTATCTAGTTGCAGAGGAATGGGCGCGGACGGCACAAGATATTTTGTGGCGGCGCACGAAGTTGGGGCTGCGGGTCGGGCCGGAGGATGTGGCGCGGCTGGAGGATTATCTGGCGGGCAAGTGAGACCCCCTCCCCTCCTCCCCTGAAGGCGGGGGAGGAGGGGGGCGGTGGTGGTGGGGAGAGCCTCGGCAGTATTCCCTCGGGCTTGACCCGAGGGGCTCTATCGGCGGGTAACTTGCCTGCATCTGGGCTCGCGGAGTGGCCCTCGGGTCAAGCCCGAGGGAAGCGGGGCTTCGCAAAATGATTTGGGCAAAGCTGCGCACCCGAACCGAAAGGTCCCGAAAGGGGAGAGGGTGACGCAGCAGGTGGAGGGAAAATGACAAAATATATTCTGGCTATCGATCAGGGGACGACGTCGAGCCGGGCGATTGTGTTCGATGCGGACCGCAAGATCGTTGGGGTGGGCCAGAAGGAATTTACCCAGATTTTCCCGAGGGATGGCTGGGTGGAGCATGACCCGGAGGAGATCTGGGAGAGTGTGGTTTCGACCATTCGGATTGCGCTCGAGAAGGCCGGGATCGGCGCCGGGGATGTGGCGGCAATCGGGATTACCAATCAGCGCGAGACGACGCTGATCTGGGACCGGGCGAGCGGCAAGCCGATCCACAATGCGATCGTCTGGCAGGATCGGCGGACGGCTTCGATCTGTGCGGGGCTGAAAGAGGCAGGGCATGAGGCGCTGTTCACCGAGCGCACGGGACTGCTGCTCGACCCCTATTTTTCCGGCACCAAGGTGAAGTGGCTGCTCGAGACGGTCGAGGGCGCGCGCGAACGGGCGGAACAGGGTGAGCTGGCCTTCGGGACGGTGGACAGCTTTCTGATCTGGCGGCTGACGGGAGGGCGGGTGCATGCCACCGACGCGACCAATGCGGCGCGGACGTTGATGTTCGATATTTCGCGCAATATTTGGGACGAGGAATTGTTGGGCCTCCTTGGCGTGCCGAAGGCGCTGCTGCCGGAGGTGAAGGATTGCGCCGATGATTTCGGGACAACCGATGCAAGCCTCTTTGGGGCGGAAATTCCCATCCTTGGCGTTGCGGGCGACCAGCATGCGGCGACGATCGGACAGGCCTGTTTCGAACCGGGCATGGTGAAATCGACCTATGGGACCGGGTGTTTTGCCGTGCTCAATACCGGGCGGGATCTGGTCCGCTCCAATAATCGGCTGCTGACCACAATCGCCTATCGGCTCGATGGCGAGACCATTTATGCACTCGAGGGATCGATCTTCATCGCCGGGGCGGCGGTGCAGTGGATCCGCGACGGGCTGAAACTGGTGCAGCATGCCAGCGAGACCGGCCCGCTGGCGCGCAGCGCAGACCCGAGCCAGCATGTCTATATGGTGCCGGCATTCGTGGGGCTGGGCGCGCCCTGGTGGGACGCCGAGGCGCGGGGCGCCATTTATGGGCTGACGCGCAATACCGGGCCGGCCGAAATCGCCCGGGCGGCGCTGGAGGCAGTTTGCTACCAGACGCGGGATTTGCTCGAGGCGATGCGAAAGGACTGGCAGGGCGACGGCAAGGAGACGGTGCTGCGGGTCGATGGCGGCATGGTGGCATCGGACTGGACGATGCAGTTTCTCGCCGACATTCTCGATGCGCCGGTCGACCGCCCGACGATCCTGGAGACGACGGCGCTGGGGGCGGCGTGGCTCGCCGGCATGAAGGCGGGCATCTGGCCGGGCATGGATGCGTTCGCCCAGAGCTGGGCGCGCGATATCCGCTTCGAGCCGAAAATGGATGAGGCGGTGCGCGAAGAGAAAGTGCGCGGCTGGGATGATGCGGTGCAGCGGACCCTGACGCGTTAGGGCAAGGACTGGTGGCTCGCCCCCTCCCCGGCCCTCCCCTCAAGGGGGAGGGTGTCTGGCCGGTGGGCTTGGGGAGAATGGGGCTGGCGGAGTGGCCCTCGGGTCAAGCCCGAGGGAACCTGGCGGGCGACGATGGTTCGGGGCTTTGCTAAGGCACACCCATCCCCTCAAGGGGGGAGGTGACGCATCGTCTATGCGCAGAGTTAACCGCCTGCGTCCTCGACCTCAGGAGCGGCATCTTCGTCGGCGGGTTGGGGCTGGTTGGCGTTGGGGTTGTCGCGCAGGAGCGTGGTGACTTCGCCGTCGAGGGCGACCATGAATTCGGAAATGCGCAGGCCATTGGAGCCGAAATCGTGCACGGCATTGATCGAGGCCGAGCGCATGTCGATGGCCGCGCCCTGCGGGTCCGGGGAAACGCGGATCACCACTTCCTCGCGCCAGCCGGCGAGCGTCGTGATGCGCGCATTGAGCCGCCCATCCGGTCCGTTTTCGCCCGGAGCATAGCGCAGGCGCACATCCCAGCCGCGCTCGGCAACGAGGCGCTCGGCCATGGAAAAGAGTTGCGCCGGATCGAGCGGATAGCGGCGCGTCGTGGCATTGGGGAAAATCCGGGCCTGATCATCGGCGGAGATCAGCTGCGGAGCGGGCATGGCCCGCGTATCGGGCAGGAAGAGCAGCGGCAGTTCGCCCCACGCTGTCGTGGCGATGTCGGTGACCGGCGGGTAGCGCCAGGCGAGATACCCATAATAGGAAAAGGGCAGAAGGCAGACCAAGCCCAGGAAGAGCCCCATCAGCGCCCTGCCCCAGCCCTGATCGCCACTGTACCACAGACGCATCAGCGCGAGCAGCGCAACGAGTATGGCAAGGAGCGCCAGAGCGCCGGCGATCAAGGCGGCGATGGAGAAGCTGGGGGAATCGATAAAGCCAAGGTGGTGCAAGCCAATGGGCAAGACCAGCAGCGGCACAGCCAGCCGGCCCAGCCGCTGTGCCCAGATGGCCCATTTCGAGGTACGGATCAGTATGCGCACCGGCGCCAATTCCCCTTTGCTGCGCGCACTCTAGCGGCAAGGTCTTTCTCTAGTTTGAAGATGATCAGGGCCGCTTCACTTTGGTGGCCTGAGCTTGGCACATGGTGCGGATCGCCTCCCATTCCTCCGGGGTAAACGGCGGCTCGAGACCGGTTGGACGCTCGCGCGACAGCGCTTCGAGCGCCACTCGCCGATCATCGGTGAGGGGATGGGTGTTGAGGAGCGCCAGCGCCCGGCCGAAAGCATCATCCTGGCTGACGCGGGCGATGAGCGCCGCAAGGCCGGCGGGCTGGTAATCAAGGCGCTGGGACACGAGTGCGGCGAAGCGGTCGGCCTCGCGCTCGGCCTCGCGGGAGAAGCGCGCGTCGATGATGGTGGCGCCAAGGCCCGCTGCGACGGAAATGCCGGTCATGTCGCCGAGGATGAGGCCGATCAATGCGCCGGTGCCGGCCGTGGAGACCAGCTGCTCCATGCCGTGGCGATATGCGATATGGCCGATCTCGTGGGCGAGGACGCCGGCGAATTCATCTTGTGTGCGCGCCGCATTGAGGAGGGCCGAATGGAAATAGATCCGTCCGCCCGGAATGGCGAAGGCATTGGGAATATCGGAGCGGACGACGCGGATATCGGGGGTGAAGGGGGATGTGGTTTCGGCCAGCGCCTCGGCGGCGAAGCGGGCAATGGCGCGATTGGCCAGACTTTGCGGATCGGGATCGCACAGCGGCAATCCGGCAGCGCCGCCAAGGCTCGCCTCGACCTGTTCGGCAACGGTCGCGCCGATGCCCTCTTCCCAGCCGGGAGGAATGAGGTGGACGACGCGACTGGCGAGAAGGGGCACGAAAAGGATGTAGGCGAGGATGATCGAGGCCAGCGACAGGGTGCCGATCATGGCGAGGCGGAACTGCCTTGCGCGCTCTTGCCGCTGACGTTGGCGCAGCAGAGGCAGGGTGGCGCGGATGCGGGCGATATCGGTTTCGGTCTCCACGATGACCCGCGCGCCATCCGGGGCATCGGTGGCGCCAAGGCGCAATTGCCCGGGACGGGCAGCGATCTGGACGAGGTTTTGCGCAGGCCAGCGGACGAGGACATCGGACGAGCCGGCGGGATGGACGAGAAGAGCGCCGTCTCCCTCGGTGCGCTCATAGCTCAGGACGACGTCGTGTACGCGGGAGGAGAGACCATCGTGGTAGCGGGCGGGTATCATCTAATAGCCCCCGATATTGAGGGCATCGGCGAGGCCTTCGCCGGCCAGGGCCTTGTCTTCGGCGCGGGCGCGGACATCGGAGAGCGTGTCGAGCCCCGCTATCGAGGCGCTATTGGCGAGCAGGTGCCAGAAGCCATAGCCGAGGAAAAGCTCGTGAACATAGGTGAAGGCACCAAAGAGCAGGAGATAGCCGAAGATAATGGCGAGCAGCGTGATGGTGCTCGACTGCATGGCCCGCAGCAGCAGGTCGAAATCCACCCCGTAGCCGGCAAAGGCCTCGCTGGCGAGGATGGTGAGGACGACAAAGCCCCCCAGCGCGAGGAGGATGTAGGCGGCGACCAGCGCGATGGCGAAAAGGACATATTGCCAGAAGAGGCGCAGGCCGGAAAAGCGCAGGGTGAGTGTCGCGTCGCCCAGACGAACGGCGGAGAACATGCGGCTGATTTCGGCGGCGCGGTAGAAGGTGACGACGGTAAAGCCGGCAAGGAGCGGCAGGAGGAAATTGAAATAGCCCGCGGGATCGCCTTCGAGCGGGTTTTCGAGGAGGCCGGTCTGCTCGGCGATGACAATGGCCCAGACGACAATCGCGGCCATGGCAGCCCAGGCGAGGTAGAAAGGCAGCGCCAAGTGTTTCCAGCTGCCGGCAAAGCCGAACTTTCGGTCGCCATACCAGCTATTGGCGTAGCGATAGGACCAGAGATCGGCGGCCATGAAGGGATAGGCGAGGCCAAGGGTGACGAGGGTCAGGATCGACCAGAGAAAGCGGCGCAGCGCGTAGACCCAGGCGCTGCCGGCCTGGTCGAAACGAATGCCACGCCAGAGGGTGCGCGACAGGCGAAAATCGCGGGCGCGATATCTTGCATAGCCGAAGAGGAACCAGAGCAGCACCGCAGCCGCGCCATAGCCGATGATCACAACGCTGGCCGACTGGGTGGAGAGATAGAAAAAGAGCCCGTAGACCGGGACGAAGACCACCAGCGCCATGAGGAAGCCGACCAGCAATTGGCCCGCCCCGCCGGTATATTCAAGCGTATCGCCACCGATATCGGTGTGGCCCCAGTAAAAGCGGCGGCGGGCCGTGGTGAGCCAGAACCGGTAGAGGCCGATCGTGGGCACGAGTAGGACATAGTACCGCAGAAGGATCAGGGCGAACGCGCTGCGCCTGCCCCAGAAGCGAATTGCGGATGTGCCCGAAATTTCGCCAGCCATGGCAGGTCCGCTACGGATAGAGCCGCTGGCTGGTCCAGGGGGCGCTCGGCGCGTCGCGAACGAATTTCACCCGGTCGTGGAGGCGGAACTCGCCATCCTTCCAGAATTCGATGCTGACCGGGAGAATGCGAAAGCCCGACCAGTGAGGCGGCCGCAGCACGGCGCCATCACCGATCTCGGCGGCAAGATCTGTGACCCGTTCGATCAGCGCCATGCGGCTTGGCAGCGGGCTGGATTGCAGCGAGGCTGCGGACGCAATCTGGCTGCCGCGGGCGCGGGAGGCGAAATAGGCATCGGCCTCCTCGGGCTGGACGACCTCGACGGGACCGCGCACGCGCACCTGGCGCCGGATGGTCTTCCAATGCATGACCATGGCCGCCTGCGGATTGGCCCGCAGCTGCTGGCCCTTGGCGCTTTCGAAATTGGTGAAGAAGACAAAACCGCGTGCATCGCGCGCATTGAGCAGCACCATGCGCACATCGGGCATGCCGTCTTCGCCCGCACTGGCGAGGGCCATGGCATGAGGATCGTTGGGCTCGGAGGCCTTGGCGAGGGCGAACCACTCCTCGAAAATGGCCATGGGATCGAGCCCTGTCCGGTCGCCGTCGTCGAACAGGCGCTCGGAAAGTGTATGCTGCATCTTCGTAATTTCCCGCGCTTCTCACCCTTCACAAACTGGACAAGCGAAGGGGGCGTGGCCATATAGGACTCGAATTGTAGGCGAAGCAACGCCTGACCACACTAGATTGGACCAAATGCGCGATCCTTACACCGTGCTCGGGGTACCACGGTCCGCAAGCGAGAAGGACATCAAGTCCGCCTATCGCAAGCTGGCCAAGAAATATCACCCTGACCAGAATCCCGAAGACCCTTCGGCTCACGCCAAGTTTGCCGAGGCAACGCATTCCTATGATCTGCTGGGCAATGCCGAGAAGCGGGCCCAGTTCGACCGCGGCGAAATCGACGCCGACGGCAATCCGCGCTTTGCCGGTTTTGGGGGCGCCGGTGGTGCCAGAGGCGGCGCGCGCGGCGCGGCAGGGGCCGGCGCCGGTTTCTCCGCCGAGGATATCCTCAAGGAATTCATGAGCGGCTTCGGCGGGCAACCGCGCGGTGGCGCGGGTGCCGGTGCCCGAACCGCAGGCGGCGCCCAGTGGGACCCGTTTGCAGGGGGCACAACCGGCGCGCGTCCTGGAAAGGGCGACGATATCGTGGTGACCGTCGCGGTGTCGCTGGAAGACGCCCACAAGGCCGCCTCGGTGCCGGTGCGCATGCCCACGGGCAAGGTGCTGTCGGTCAAGCTGCCCGAGAAGGTCGAGGAAGGCCAGCAGATCCGCCTCAAGGGCCAGGGATCTCCCAGCCCCTATGGCGAGCCGGGCGACGCGCTGGTGACCGTGAAGTTCGAAAAGTCCAAGCAGTTCCGGCGCGACGGCAACGATATCCGCACCGATGTGGCCATCGCGCTTTACGAAGCGGTGCTGGGCGCCAAGGTGCGGGTGCCGACGCTGGATGGCCCCGTGGAGCTCAATTTGCCGCCCGGTGTGGACACCGGCAAGGCCCTGCGCCTCAAGGGCAAGGGCCTCTATGGCGATGGCGATCTCTACGTGAATTTGCGGGTGATCCTGCCACCGGGCGGCGACCCGGACCTGGAGGCGCTGGCGCGGTTCATGCGCGACCAGAAGCCGTACAAGGTGCGGGATAACTAAGCCCCAGGCTTGATGGATTGCCCGGACGAGTAACGATGAGGGGATGAAGCGGTGGCTCTCATCCCCCCAACCCGGCCCTCCCCGCGAGGGGGAGGGAGTGGAGCCGATGTCAGACGAGGCCGACAGCGCCCGTAGCCAGATCGTAGACCCCGCCGACGATCTTGACGTTGCCTGAGGCGACCTGACCGGCAATGATCGGCTGGGCGGTGGTGAGGCGGCTGACCCCCAGACGCACATTTTCGGTGATCGCCGTGTTGAGCACGTCGCCGCCTGATGCCAGCGCCAGTTCGGCAGCGGGCTTGATCTCGCGCAGCATTTCGGGGAGATGGCCGGGCAGCTCGATATTGTCGCGAACCACCTTGATGGCTGCGTCCACCGCCCCGCAATTGGAATGGCCAAGCACCATGATCAACCGGGTGCCGAGGAAGTTGACGGCGTATTCGAGGCTGGCGAGGCCATCGTCGCTGACGAAATTGCCGGCGAGACGCACGACGAACAGATCGCCGGGGCCCTGATCGAAAGCCAGCTCAGGGGAAACGCGGGAATCAGCGCAGCTGAGGATCGCGGCGAAGGGCCGCTGGCTCAGGGCGCGCTCGGCGCGACCGGCCGAGAAATCAGTGTTGGTCCGATTGCCGGAGACATAGCGGGCATTTCCCTCCAGAAGGCGCTGGAGCGCCGCATCGGGATCGACGGTCTCATCGGCCGGCTGGGCCGCGAGCGGCAGCGTGCCGGCAGCCAGAGCGGCGAGGCCACCCATCAGCACGGTTCGCCGCGATGGCCGGACCGAAAGTGACCCACACGACATGCACATTTTCAGAACTCCCCCAAAGCCTTGGAGGCAGTGTGCACGGGCAAGATTGCCAATTTCTCACCGCCGCTAGGGGCGCGGGGCAGCCGCGCGGGCGAGACGATCATTGATGGCTTCGCCGAGGCCGGTCTCGGGAATGGGGGCGACGGCGATGGTCGAGGCGCCCGTCGCATCGATCTCGTGGAGCATGGAAAAGAGATTTCGTGCGGCTTCGCGGAGATCGCCGGTGAGCGATAGGTTTTTCGTCGGACCGTCGAAATTCACGCCGGGACCGAAGGCGAGATAGGCTTCGCCCTGTTGCGGCGTCGTATTGAGGCGGATGCGGGCTTCGGGGGCATAGTGGCTGAGGAGCATGCCCGGCGCCGAGATTTTTGCGCCTTTTTCGGCCAGTTCCACTTTCATCCCCATTGCCGCCTCGATGTCCTCGCGCGGCATGGCGCCGGCGCGCAGCTGGACGAGGCGATCGCCATCGATGGCGATGATGGTGGATTCAACACCCGCCTTGCAGGGGCCGCCATCGAGCACGGGGACGGCACCGGCAAAACCGCGGCGCACCTGGGCGGCGGTGGTTGGCGACAGTTTGCCCGATGGATTGGCGGAAGGCGCGGCGAGCGGTCGGCCGGTGGCGCGCAAAAGAGCGCGGGCCAGAGGATGATCGGGAATGCGAATGGCGACAGTGGTCAGGCCGGCGGTGGCGACATCGGCAAGGCCATTGCCGGGCTTTTGCGGCAGGACAATGCTGAGTGGGCCGGGCCAGAGCGCGGCAAGGCGCAGGGCCAGCGGCGAGAATTCGGCGTAAGTCTGCGCCATCTCGAGATCGGCGAAGTGGATGATCAGCGGATTGAAGCGCGGACGGCCCTTGGTCTCGTAAATGGAAAGCACGGCATCGGCATTGGTGGCGTCCGCGCCGAGGCCATAGACTGTCTCGGTGGGAAAGGCGCAGAGCTTTCCGGCGCGCAGCAAGGCGGCAGCGTCCTCTATCTCTTGCTGGTCCGGGGAAATGGTCATGGCGGCTGTTTGACAACAGGCCCGGGCCGCGTCAAGACACAGATGCGCAGAACCGGAAGGCCACAGGTGAGCACGCTTCTCGTCAGTCAACGAAATTTCGAGGATCACCGCACGCCAGCGGGGCATTCCGAACGCGCCGACCGCATGCGGGCGGTGGAAGATGCGCTGGCAGCCAGTCTGTTTGAGCCCCTGGTGCGCAAGGATGCGCCCGAAGGCGACATCACGCTGGCCGAACTGGTGCATGACAGCAGCTATATGGGCCAGCTTCGCGACGCGCGCCCGGCCGAGGGCATCGGCCAGCTCGACGCCGACACCTTCATTTCCGATCGCTCGCTCGACGCGGTTTCGACCGGTCTCGGCGGGGCGCTGGCAGGGCTGCATGGCGTATTGCTGGGCGATGTCGACAATGCCTTCTGCGCCATTCGCCCGCCGGGCCATCACGCCGAGATTTCGCGGCCGATGGGCTTTTGCCTCGTCAACACCATCGCCATCACGGCGCGGGAAGCGCAGCGCAAATATGGCGCCGAGCGGATCGCCATCGTCGATTTCGACGTGCATCACGGCAATGGCACGCAGGACATCTTCAAGGACGATCCCAATATCTTCTTCGCCTCGAGCCACCAGATGCCGCTTTATCCCGGCACCGGCCATCCGCGCGAGACCGGGGTGGGCAATATCGTCAACGTGGCTCTCGATGCACAGGGCGATGGCAGCGACATGCGGGCGGCATACAAGGACATCATCCTGCCGGCGCTCGATAATTTCGCCCCCGATCTGCTGCTGATTTCGGCGGGGTTCGATGCCCACCGGCTCGACCCGCTGGCGCAGCTCAACTGGGGGGACAGCGACTATTCCTGGCTCACGGGAAAGTTGATGGATGTGGCCGAACGGCGCTGCGGCAACCGGATTGTGTCGCTGCTCGAAGGTGGCTATGACCTCAAGGGCCTCGGCGGGGGCGTGCGTCACCATGTGGCCATGCTGCTCAACGGGGTTGCGCCGAATGACAAAGAATAGGACGAGCCATGGCCGAAACTGCCCATGACGATGTGAAGACGCTGAGCTTCGAAGCCGCGCTGGAACAACTCGAACTGATCGTCCAGAAGCTGGAAAGCGGCCGCGCGCCGCTGGCCGAATCCATCGCCATTTATGAGCGCGGCGAAGCGCTGAAGGCGCATTGCGAGACCCTGCTGCGCACGGCCGAGGCGCGGATCGAAAAGATCACGCTGAGCCGCGAAGGCAAGGCCGTGGGTGTCGAGCCGCTCGACGCGAACTGAGGTTTTTCTGGCATTGAGTGATACCCCCACCTAGCCTCCCCCTGAAAAGGGGGAGGAACAGATCGGAGCGTGGGGCGGCTGCGTGCCAAGTGCGCCCGGCAGATAGAGAAGAACAATGACGAACAAGAGCTTGCGGAATTTCCGGATCGTGTTGTGGGCGCTGGTGGCCGTGGTGGCGATCGGCGCGACGGCGCTGTTCATGTTCCGGCCACCGCAGCGGCCGCTTGGGGTAACGGGGCAGGAATTTGCACTGGCCTCGACGCAGGGCGGCACTTTTACGCAGAACGATCTGCGCGGGACGCCGAGCCTGATCTTCTTCGGCTATACGTTCTGCCCCGATGTGTGCCCGACGACACTGGCCGAGACCACGGCGTGGCGGGCGCAGCTCGGGCTCGACGCCGACGATCTGCGCATCATCTTCGTCACCGTCGACCCCGAGCGCGACACGCTCGAGGCGGTCAAGGGCTATGTGGAGGGCTTCGATCCCTCGATCATCGGGCTCGTCGGCGACGAGGTGGCAACGGCCCAGGCCAAGGCCGCCTTTGGCGCCTTTTCGGAAAAGGCGGGCGATGTGGAGAGCGAGTTCTATCTCGTCAACCACACGGCGCTGACCTTCCTGATCGACAAGAACGGGCAGTTCCAGAGCACGATATCCTATGAAGAGGCGCAGGACACCGCGCTGGCCAAGGTCAAGCGGCTCGTCGAGGGGTGAGCGAGCGGATAAGGCTCGACCTGGCGCTGGAGCAGCGGGGCCTGCTGCCCAGCCGCGCACGGGCGCGCGACGCCATTCTGCGCGGCACGGTGCTGGTCAATGGCGCGCCGGCAAAAAAGCCCAATCAGATGGTCGGTGCGGCTGACGCGGTGACGCTGGATGATCCGGCGGCGCGCTATGTGTCGCGGGCGGCGCTGAAGCTGGTGGCGGGGCTGGATGCTGGGGGCATCGCGGTCGAAAGCCGGACGTGCCTCGATGTCGGTTCATCGACGGGTGGATTTACCCAGGTCCTGGTGGAGCGCGGGGCGGCAAAGGTGTTTGCCGTCGATGTCGGGCACGGGCAGTTGCATGAACAGCTGCGGAGCGAGGCGCGGGTGGTCAGCCTCGAGGGCACCAATGCGCGGGAGCTCGATCGGGAGATCATTCCCGATGTGATTGATTTGCTTGTTTCGGACGTGAGTTTTGTGTCGGTGACCAAGGTGCTGGAAGCGCCGCTGGGGTTGTGCGGACCGAAGGCGGATGCGGTGATCCTGTTCAAGCCGCAATTCGAGGTTGGGCGCGAGCATGTCGGCAAAGGCGGGATCGTTACGGACGACGCCGCCAGCGCGCGGGCGATGGGCGCGGTGATTGCCTTTGTCGAGGGGCTGGGCTTTGCGCATCGGATGAGCGTGCCCTCGCCTATTGCCGGTGGTGACGGGAACAGGGAAACGGTGTTGGTGTTTTCGCGGGGGTAGTTCTGGGCTTTGTGGTAGCTTCACGCAAGCGAGGAGTAAGTGCCGACTGATAGGCATTCACCCCTCACCCCGCCCTCTCCCCTTAGGGGCGAGGGGGCGATGGAGCTGAGAGGCCAGCGAATAACCAACAGAGTGTCTCAAACGGAGGCGCGCATATCGCGCACCATACCTCGGAGTCCGTCAGAGCCAGGCCTGAAAGCTGCCGCCGGCGATGAGGGCCCAGTAGAGTTTTCCGGAGCCGGTGCGGGCCGTGGCGAGACCGAATTCGACGAATTTGGGCGAGAGCAGCGTATTGCGATGGCCCTGGGAGGCCAGCCAGCCTTCGATGACATCAGGCAGGGTTTTGTAGCCCTTGGCGACGTTTTCGCCGACGGCGCCGAGATAGCCGGCTTCGGTGACGCGCTGGCGCAGGGTGATGCCGAGATCGTGGCTGAGCGTGTCCTTGCTGGCCATGAGGCGGGCATGGGAGCGGGCAGCGGACTCAAGGCGCGGATTATAGGTCCAGTCGGGCGCGCCATTGGCCTTTCGGACGGCATTGATGCCGGCCATGATCTGCTCCCGGGAGAGATCCTCGGGACGATTGGAGGTGGATGCCGGCAGGGGCGGAATGGTGGCCGAGCAGGCAGCCAGCAGCGAGGCGGCGCCCATGGCGAGGACGGCGCGGCGGGAATGGTGCAGCATCAAATCGTTCCGGGATCAGGCCTGGTCATAGGCGCTGAGCAGATTGGGGAGGACGGCCAATTGATTGACGATGGGCTTTTCTGCCTCCAGATCCCAACAGGCCGAGAGAGCGGCATGGGCAGCGGCCCAGCCCAGGACGCGCTTGCGCGGGTAACTGAGGCGCTGGGTGAGGATGTCAAGGCGCGCAGCGATATTGCGCGGATCGGCGATCCTGCTGCCGGCACGCTCGGGGTTGATGAAGAAATTGGCGAGATCATAGGACGGGTCGCCGAGGAGGCCCTTGGGGTCTATGGCCAGCCAGCCCCGATCGGAGGAGATGATGTTGTCGTGGTGCAGATCGCCATGGAGCGGCACGATGGCGCTGGGCTTGTCGAAGAGTTTTAGCGCAATGCCGGCCGAGCGCGCGTAGAGATCGCGCGCGGTATGGGGCCAGGCCCGCACATCGGTATCGAACAGCAGTTGAAAGCGGTCACGCAGCGGCTGGAGGCCATCCAACGGTTCGCTGCGCGGCCGATGCAGCCCCGCGACGACCGCAGCAAAGGCAATCGTCGTCTCTTCGTCGCGGCCGGCCCGGGCGGGTTCGCCCAGGGTGACGCCATCGAGCCATTCCATGAAGATGGTGTCGCCATGGATATCGAAGACGGTGGCAGCGCCGTCGCCCTCATACCATTGCAGGAGGCGCGCGCCCCTGCCCTCTTCATCGGCGGCGATGGCCTTGAGGATTTTCAGGGCAGCAAAGTTGCGGCCGTTCTGCTCGACCCGGAATATCCAGCTGCGCGGGGTCTCCGCCACGAGGGCGGACTTGGTGAGGGACCAGCGGATCATGGCGCGGCTGAGCGCGGTTTCTGCAGGAGACTGATTCATCATGGCGCCATTAGAGCAGAAGGCTGCGTTCGATTCGACTGGCTCGTGTCAATTGACGCGCAAAGGTGAAGGAAATGGGGCCTTGCCCCCCTACTACATGGGCGGGGCGGGCAGAACCAGCGCGACAACGCCCAGCGCCAGGAACACGCCCACTGTCTGGGAGACAAACAGCAGGCCGATCTGGACCGGCGAAAGGGTGACGATAAACCGACCGATATTGATGAAGGTGAGGAGCGCGATCACCACGATGGCAAGGAGCAGCACGATGCCGACTTCGCCGAAGAGAGTGGAGACGAGCAAAAGCAGGCCCGAAGCCAGGGTCACCCAATTGCTGGCGACGAGATAGGGCACGAAACCATCCTGGCGCCCCATCTGGCGCAGGACGATCCAGGCCATCGCGGCCTGGGCGGCGAAGAGCACGCCATTGACGATGATGGACTGGGTCGGGGCGCCGGCCGGCACGGGCGCGCCAATCAGCATGGGTCCGAAGCCGGCCAGCAGCACGGCGACGAGGACGGCGATCAGGCTGCCGACCAGGCCCTTGGGCGAAAAATCGAAAAAGGCAGCGGCGTCGCGCTTGCCGGTGACGAGGGCGACAAAGCCACGAACGGCGTTGAGGGCTTCATCGGTAAAGGTCTGGGACGGCTGGGCCAAGGCAAGGTCTCGTCTAGGGGGCGGGCGCGGCGATGGGGCCAGTTAGCATGTAGAGCGTCATGGGCATGCCGACAAGCAGGGCCATGGTCAAAACGGCGAAAGCAATGGACACCCCGATGCTCCACTGCGCCGCCATGCGGGCAAGACGATAAAAGAGATAGCCGAGCCCCAGCCAGAGGATGAGCAGGACAATGCCGCCAAACATCGAAAAGACCGTGCCCAGCACGAGATAGCAGACCAGAGCGTAGAGCCCCGGGACGATGAGGGCAAGAAGCGGCTGCCGGCCCGGCACGGCGCTGCGCGTGATCAGGGCGGCAAGGAGCAAGGCCAGGAGAGACAGGCACTGCACGACGAGGCCAGCGGCAAGCCCTGGCAAGGTGGGCATGTTGACGCCAATGGATGCGATGGCGATGGAGACGAGCGCGAAGAAGACGAAAATGACGAGGGCGGTGGCGAGGCCGGCAGGACCAAGCGCAAAATGGGACTGCCAGCCGCTATCGCCGCGCAGGATTTTCATCCAGCCGGCGAAAGCCTCGCTCAGGGCCGCCCAGATCTTCATGGCGTGGCGGACCCGAAGAAGCGGGCCATGAAATGCCGGTAGATTTCGGTGAGGCCGGTGAGATCGGAGAGGGCGATGTGCTCGTCGGTCTTATGCATGGACGGGCCGACAAGGCCGCATTCGACCACCGGCCCATATTGGGCGATGAAACGGGCGTCGGAGGTGCCGCCGCCGGTGGAATAATCCGGGCGCCGGCCGGCGAGGGCTACGATGGTGTCGGAGAGGATTTCGATATCGGCACTCAGCGGCGACAGGAAGGAGCGCGAGGGAATTCCGGCGATCTGGAAGTCGATCGTGCAGCCCCTGGCGTCGACGCCGGCGATGCGGGCGCGGACCCAGTCGGCCAGCGTGTCGGGCGTCCAGAGGTCATTGTAACGGATATTGAAGTGGAGACCGCCGCTGGCGGGAATGACGTTGGAGACCGGATTGCCGACGTCGATCGTGGTCAGCTCGAGATTGCTGGCCGGGAAATGCTCGGTGCCGGTGTCGAGCGTTTCAGTGCTCAGCGCCGTGGCGATGGCGGCAAGGACGGGCAGCGGATTGTTGGCCTTGTGCGGATAGGCAACGTGGCCCTGGGTGCCGCTGACGGTGACGCGGCCGGAGAAGGAGCCGCGCCGGCCGATCTTGATGCTGTCGCCCAGCGTTTCAGCCGAACTCGGCTCGCCGACAATGGCGAAATCGAAGGCGTGGCCGTTGTCCTTCATCCAGGCGCAGAGCTTTTCCGTGCCGTTGACGGCATCGGCTTCCTCGTCATTGGTGATGGCGAGCTGGATGGTGCCGGCCTCGGGCGGGATGGCGGCGCAGGCGGCCACGAAGGCGGCAATGCCGGACTTCATATCGGCGGCGCCCCGGCCAAAGATGTTGCCGTCGGCAATGCGCGGGGTGAAAGGGTCGCTGGCCCAGAGGGCGTGGTCGCCCGGGGGCACGACGTCGGTATGGCCGGCAAAGAGCAGGCGGCGACCGCCCGTGCCCCGCGTGGCAAAGAGATTGTCGACGGGATAAGAACCATCGCCCTCGAAGCGCAGCCGGGTGACGGCAAAGCCAAGGGCGGTGAGTTCGGTTTCCAGCACACCGAGCGCGCCGGCCTCCTCGGGGGTAACCGAGGGGCAGGCGATGAGGCGTTCGAGCAGGCGGACGGGATCGTCCGAAGAAAGAATGGTCACGGTTATCCCGTCCTTGTTCGTTCAGGCAGTTGCGGTCATGGCGAGGGGGTCGGGTCCGTAGGTGTTGGAGCCCGGGGTGCCGCGCAGGAAGCCAAGCTGCACCAGCATGTAGATGCCGGCGACGGCGAGCAGCAACATCAAAATGCTCATCCACATGTCGGGCGTGGGCACCATGACGTCATTGCCGATGTCGGTGATGGTAAAGCCCAGGCCGAAAGTCTGCAGCAGTGTGACAAGGGCCGAAAAGCCCATGAAAATCTTGAAGTCGGTGGCGTCATTGCCGCGATCCTGCCGCCGTTTGATGCCGAGGCACCAGCTTGGATAAAACAGGATCACATAGGTGATGATCGAGGCGAAGAATGCCCCGGTAACGAAGCCCAGAAGCAGACTGAGCACGATGCTGGCAAAGATCAGACCAACGACGCCGAGCCACCATTGTTTTCGCGACAGGCGACCCGAAGTGGTGGTGTAGAGCGCTTGCAGAGTTTCCATGAGTCTTCCCCTCAAAAGACAATCGCGCCGACCCGATGGCCGGCGCGATGTCGAGATTAGGCGAATCGCTTTTGAGGCGCCAGTCCGGCTTAGTCGCGCAGCAGGTCGTTGATGGCGGTCTTGGAACGGGTCTGGGCGTCGACGGTCTTGACGATGACGGCGCAGTAAAGGTTCGGGCCGGGCGTGCCATCGGGGAGCGGCTTGCCGGGCAGGCTGCCGGAGACGACGACGGAATAGGGCGGCACCTTGCCGATGTGGATTTCGCCGGTGGCGCGGTTCACGATCTTGGTCGAAGCGCCGATGAAGACGCCCATGGAGATGACCGAGCCTTCGCCGACGACGACGCCTTCGACGATTTCCGAACGCGCGCCGATAAAGCAATTGTCTTCGATGATAGTCGGAGCCGCCTGCAGCGGCTCGAGCACGCCACCAATGCCGACGCCGCCCGAAAGGTGGACGTTCTTGCCGATCTGGGCGCAGGAGCCGACGGTGACCCAGGTATCGACCATGGTGCCTTCATCGACATAGGCGCCGAGATTGACGAAGCTGGGCATGAGGATGACGTTCTTGGCGATATAAGCCGACTTGCGGGCGATGGCGCCGGGGACGGCCCGGAAGCCAGAGGCGCGCCACTGGTTTTCGCTCCAGCCGTCGAACTTGGTCGGCACCTTGTCCCACCAGGTCGAACCCTGGGCGCCACCGGTCATGGCCTGGTTGTCATTGAGGCGGAAGGAAAGGAGCACGGCGCGCTTGAGCCACTGATTGACCTGCCATTCGCCGTCGACTTTCTCGGCGACGCGGACTTCGCCATTGTCGAGCAGGTTCAGCGCCGTTTCCACCGCATCACGAACTTCGCCACGCGTGTCGAAATTGATCTCGGCGCGGTTTTCGAAAGCGGTATCGATGATCTGGGCAAGCTGGGCGTGCGACATGACGGCTCCTATGGATAATTGGCGCGGACCATAGCCGGGCGCGTGGGGCTGTCAACGGGATTGCGGACTTCCCGGAGCCTTCTTCGCTCAGGATTTGGGCGAAACGATCTCCTGCCAGGTATCGATGAAACGCTGGCGGCGCAGCCTGTCGAGCGCAACCAGGAGGCTGGGCCCGAGCGGAATGGCCTGGATAACGCCGCGACCGCGCGCCGCAATGGCCTCGCTGGTCCAGGGACCGTTCGCACCCGGAATGACGGAGCCGAGCGCAGTATCGCCGGCAGCAATCGACTGGCCAGCAGGCGACAGCGCGAAATCGATGAAATTGCGCGCCAGCTGGGGATGAGGCGCAGTGCGCGGGATCAGCATGGAGCGGGTCAGCACCAGCACGTAATCGTCGGGGACCACGATCTCGATATTGGCGCCATCGGCCTGGCGGGCGAAGGCATAGGAGCCAAGCACATTGTAGCCAAGCGCCAACGTGCCATCGGCGACGCTGTTGAGAATGGCGGGACTGGAGCCGGAGAACTGGGCATTGACCCGGCCGAAAGCGGAGGCGAGCCGCCAGAACGTGGAGGAAATGGTCTGGTCCTGCGCCGCCAGCAGATAGCCGACCCCGGAGAGCGCAATGTCATAGGTGGCGATTTCACCGCGAAAGCGCTCGGTCTGGGATTCGAGCAATTCGGCCAGGGTGAGATGGGTGCGGGGCACCTCCGCTGCCGAGATGCGGTCGGGATTGTAGATGATCACCGCCGGCTCGAAGGTGAAGCCGAAGACCTCATCGCGCCAGCGCGCCCATGCGGGAAGCTGGGACAGATAGGGGCTCTCATGAGCCAGCGCATGACCATCATTGGCGAGCTTGAGCTGAAGATCGGAGGCGGAGCTGATGAGCAGATCGGGCACGACCGGAAGCGTGCCATCGAGGAATTGCTCGTAGAGGGGGCGCGAATCCATTTCCTCGTAAACGACGCTCACATCCGGATATTGCGCCTGATAGCCGGTGATGAAGGCGACAAAGAGCGGAGTATCGGTGACGCCGGCAATGGTGAGGACCGTGGAACTGGAGCCATCGGGCGCGGGATAATGGCTCGACGCGGCCTCTGCGTCGGTGGGGAGGGCGGCAAGAGACATGAGGCCGAAGACGAGCGCCGCGAGAACACCCGTGGCGCGCACGGGCTGGGCGATGATCGGAAGATCAATTTCAACCACCAGTCCGCCCCCTTCGCGATCAAGAAAATGGAGCTTGCCGCGATGGGCGCCGACAACGCGCGAGACGATGGACAGGCCAAGGCCCGAGCCAATAATGCCGGCGCTCGACGTGCCGCGCTTGAAGCGTTCGAGGACGGTGCCCTTTTCATCTGCGGCAATGCCGGGGCCGCGATCCCTGACGCGAAGCAGGAGCCGGTCGCCCTCAAGATCGGCGGTGATTTCGACAGCGCCGAGGGAATAGACCAGCGCGTTGTCGACGAGGTTGCGGATCATTTCGCGCAGGGCCAGGCGGTCGCCCCGGATGCTGGCCGCCCGCGCGGCGTCGCTGGGAACGAGATGGACGCGGCCGGCGAGATCGGGATCGAGCCGCAGGCCAACCTCTTCGACGAGGGCCCACAGGACAGTGGTTTCGCTGTCCTGGCTTTCGAGGCGATGGGAAATGGTGGCGTCCATGAGCAGCTGGCTGACCAATTGGCTGGCGTGTACGGCGCCGGTGTGGATGCGCTTGACGCGCCGCCGCAAGGCTTCGGGATCGGGCTCGTCCATGGCGATTTCCGCCTGGGCGCGCAGCGAGGCCAGCGGCGTTCGCACTTCATGGGCCGCTTCGGCCACGAGCCCACTGACGCGCTCCATGGCATTTCGCAGCCGGCCCATGAAGCCGTTGAGGGCGGAAACGAGGTGGTCCACTTCGACCGGCACCGGGACCGTCAGGGGCGAGAGATCGTCCGGCGGGCGGGACTGCAATTCCTGCTCGAGCTGGGTCAAGGGAGCGAACATGCGTGAAATGCCGAACCAGACGAGGGCCACGGCCAGCAGGGTGAGGGCGATAACCGGCACGATGGCGTTGGAGAGGATTTCGGCGGCGAGGGCCTCGCGCTGGCGCTGGGTTTCGGCGACATGGATGGTCACCCAGCCAGTGTCGCTGGCGGTCGAAATCAACCGGCCGATCGTGGCGACGCGCACCAGTTCGTCGCGATAGACCACATCGGAGAAATGGGGCTCGGCAGTGATGGTTTCGCCCAGGGCCTGCGCGAGATCTTCATAGCCGGTGACGGTGCGGCCGTCGGGGTCTTCCACGGCGTAAAAGACGCGATCGAGCCCGGAAAACATGGCAAAGGCGGCAAAGGGCAGCTCGACGAAGACGGTTTCGTTTTCGACCTGGACGGCGCCGGCAATGGTGAGGGCGGATGCGGCGAGGAGCCGGTCGAAGGCGCGATCCGAGGCGCGGTCGGCATAGTCGCGGATGAAGACGATGAGCACGATTGCGGCGCCGAGAAGCAGCGCGACGGCAAGGGCCAGGATACGCCGGCGGATGGAGAATGTGGGGGTCATGGCTGGGCGTGGCCGAGGCGGAAGTCAGTGGCTCCCCTACCCCCACCCGGCCTCCCCCTGAGAGGGGGAGGAGAAGGAAGGGAGCTCGCTGAACCCATTGCGCACTCGATCCGTCCCTCCCCCTCCTTCAGGGGGAGGCTAGGTGGGGGTGGCGACATGCTAGCCATCCACCGCTCTCGCCACATAGCCGACGCCGCGGACGGTGCCGATTTCGACGCGGGCGGCTTCGAGTTTCTTGCGCAGGCGGGAGATGTGGAGCTCGAGCGCGTTCACCGACACGGCCTCGTCGAAATTAAACAGCTGGTTCATCAGCCGCTCCTTGGCCACGACCTTGCCGGCATGGGTGAGGAGAATTTCGAGCAGGCGGAATTCGCGGCGGCCGAGTTCGAGGCCCTTGCCGTTGATCGTGGCATTGAGCCCGGCAAGATCGAGTTCGAGATTGCCAAGGGAAAGCGTGCTGCTCGTTTGCCCGCCGGTGCGGCGCATGAGGGCGCGCAGGCGCGCTTCCATTTCGCGGAGGTCGAAGGGCTTTACCAGATAGTCGTCGGCGCCGAGATCGAGGAGACTGACCTTGTCATCGATCTCGGATCGCGCGGTCATGACCAGGATCGGGGCCGAGAACCGGCCGCGGCGCAGCTCGGCGATGAGGCTGATGCCGTCGCGATTGGGGAGCATGAGATCGAGAGCGACGGCGTCGAAATCCTGGCCAAGTGCCGTGTGCACGACATCGGCTCCGTCGCGGACCCATTCGACGCTGTGGCCGGCGGCACGGAGGCGCTTTTCGATCGCCTCCCCCAGATCTTCATTATCCTCGACCAGCAAGATGCGCATAGGCGGCCCCATAATCCGCGCTCATGATAGGCGAACCGGAGGGCCAGAGGAAAGCGGGGCGATCAGACGATCCTGATGAGGAGCGCGGCGGCGACGGCTACCATGCCGAAGGCACAGAGGCCCGCAGCCAGCATCATGCGCTTGGCATGCTGGACATGGGCAGAGCGACGAACCTGGCTGCGCAGGGCCGAGAGATCCTCGGGAAGACTTTGCGTATCGAGATTGGCCATGGCTGTTCCCTCGCATCGACTGGGTCTTTCGACCGATACTTTCACTGGGCAGCCGCCTTGGTGGACTGTTTCTCACCCGCACGCAGCGAGAATACGCCGCCTCCAGCGGGCGACGAAATGACGGCTTGGATCGGGGTTAATTTGTCTTAAATTTTAACAGGTACCATCTTGTATGGAAGATGTTGAAACGCAGCGGCGATCATGGCACATATTTGCCATGACCCAGCCAACGCACCTTCACCCCGACCGTCTCTTCCCCGCATCCGAGCCCGCAAAGTCGATTGCGCGCGATCTCTATCCGGCCGTGAAGGACCTGCCCATCGTCAGCCCGCATGGGCATACGGACCCGTCATGGTTCGCCGGAAATGGCCGCTTTGCCAGCCCGACGGCGCTGTTCCTGACGCCGGATCATTATGTGCTGCGAATGCTGCGCAGCCGGGGGCTGAGCTATGACGCACTGGGCATTCCGCGCAAGGATGGCAAACCGGTGGAAGGCGATGGGCGCACGGCCTGGAAGCTCTTTGCCGAGAACTATTATCTCTTTGCCGGAACGCCTTCGAAGATGTGGGTGGACCATTCGCTGCAGGCGGTGTTCGGGATCAATGAGGAATTGTCTGCAGCGACGGCGGACAGCATTTATGACGCCATCGACGCCAAGCTCGGCACGCCAGAACTGTTGCCGCGCGCCATTCTCGACCGGTTCAATGTCGAGGTGATCGCGACAACCGAATTCGCCCTCGATCCGCTGACGCATCACCAGAGCATGGAGGGTGACGGCTATATCGGACGCGTGCGTACGACCTATCGTCCGGACGATGTCACCGATCCGAGCCGCCCGGCCATCGTTGAGAACCTGGAAAAGTTCGGCGAACTGACCGGCGAAGACATCAGCAGATGGGACGGGCTGATCAACGCCCATCGCAAGCGCCGCGAACTGTTCCGCCGCTTTGGGGCTGTGGCGACCGACCATGGCGTGCCGACGGCCAATACGGCAGATTTGCCGCTGGTGGAAAAGCAGGCGCTTCTGGACAAGGTGCTGGCCGGCAAGCATGATTCTGCAGATGCCGAGCTGTTCCGTGCGCAGATGCTGACCGAAATGGCGCTGTTGTCGGTCGAAGACGGCATGGTGATGCAGATCCATGCCGGCTCCCGTCGCAATACCGATCCGCTGCTGTTCGGTGAGCGTGGACCTGATTTCGGCGCCGATATTCCGGGGCCGACCGATTATGTGGGTGGCCTCAAGGCCTTGCTGTCGCGCTGCGGCAACGAGCCCAATCTGCGGCTCATCATGTTCGTGCTCGACGAAACCACCTATGCCCGCGAGCTGGCGCCGATGGCCGGCTATTGGCCGAGCCTGCTGATCGGGCCGCCCTGGTGGTTCCACGACAGCCCGCAGGGTATTCGCCGCTATCTCGACCAGGTAGTGGAGACGGCGGGCTTCTATAATCTGGCCGGGTTTAACGACGATACGCGGGCGCTGCTGTCGATCCCGGCGCGGCACGATGTGTGGCGGCGCGAAGTCTGCGGCTTCCTGGGGCGCTGGGTGGGCGAGAACCGGCTCAGCCGCTCCTCTGCCGAGGAGATCGCCAGACATTTGAGCTATCAGGCGGCCAAGGACGCCTATCGGATCGGGTAGGAAAGCCCAATTGCACAGAGCATCCCTCGGGCTTCTCTATCCAGGGATGAGCTGCCGATATCGGGGCTCGTGACATGGCCCTCGGGTCACGCCCGAGGGAAGCCGGTGTTCTATGCAGCCGGATAATCCACGCGCATGAAATAGAGCCCGCTTGAGGGGGCCATGCCGCCGCACTTGCTGCGGTCGGCGGCGTCGAGGGCAGCGCGGAATCGTGCCGGCGTCCACTTCCCCTCACCCACCAGTTTCAGCGAGCCGACCATCGAGCGCACCTGATGGTGGAGGAAACTGCGCGCGCTGGCGGTGACCACGACATGGTCCAGTTCCCGGCGCACGGCAAAATGGTCGAGCGTGCGCAGGGGTGACTTCGCCTGGCATTCCGACGAGCGGAAGGTGGTGAAATCGTGCAGGCCCAAAATGGATTGGGCCGCAATGTGCATGAGATCGGCATCGAGCGGCATGGGCACATGCCAGACGTGGTTGCGCTCGAGCACGGCCGGGGCCCGCCGATTGAGGATGCGGTATTCGTAGTGGCGGGCGAGCGCGGAAAAACGCGCTTCGAAACTGTCATCGACAGCTTCACAGAGCAGAACACCGACAGGGTTTGGGCGCAGATGGTAGTTGAGCGCTTCCCGGACGCGGAACGGGTCCCAATCCCGCGAAAGATCGAAATGGGCCACCTGACCCAGGGCGTGGACACCGGAATCGGTGCGGCCGGCGGCCTGGGTGGTAACGACTTCGCCGGAGAATTTGGCGATCGCCTCTTCCAGCGCCTGCTGCACGCTCATCCGGTCGGACTGGCGCTGCCAGCCGCTGAACGGGGTTCCATCATATTCGAGCGTGAGCTTATATCTGTACAAGGCTTGGAGGGACCAATGGTACTAATTAGGAAAATTGAAGAGATCGAACAAAACGATCTCTACAAGTTGCATGGTGAAGTCGAGGCTACTTATGTCGTCTTTGAGCGCGATGGGAAGAAACTCCTTCAACTCAATACGCACGGCAGTCCAACGAGAAAGCTGGTAGGCAAGCGCTCGCAGAACATGCAATTCGATCAACACGGCGCTGAAGAACTATACCAAATCCTCAGGAAAACGTTCGGATTTAGCTGACCCGCTCCGGCAAGGCCCCTGCCCCGCGGAGGAAGGTGACGGCGTCCATGGCGCCCTTGCCCTCGCGCTGCACCTGGGTGAGGCGGACGGCGCCGGAGCCGCAGGCGATGGTGAGGTCGGGGCCGATGAGCGTGCCGGGGGCAGCGTTGCCATCGACGGGGGTAGAGCGCAGCGCCTTGATGCGAACGGGCTTGCCGGCGAGTTCGAGCTCGAACCATGCGCCCGGGAAAGGCGAGAGGCCGCGAATGGTGCTGTGCACCGCGTCGGCCGATTTCGAAAAATCGAGACGGGCCTCGGCCTTGTCGATCTTTTGCGCGTAGGTGATGCCGGTTTCGGGCTGGACGGTAAAATCGAGGCTGCCGCGTTCGAGCGCGGCAAGGGCGCGGCCCATGAGGTCGGCGCCAAGGCGCATCATCTGGTCGTGCAATTCACCGGCAGTCATGTCCTTGCCGATGGGGATGATTTCGGTGGGACCCATGGGACCGGTATCGAGGCCCTCATCCATGCGCATGACGACTATGCCGGTCTGGGCGTCGCCGGCCATGATGGCGCGCTGGATCGGCGCAGCTCCGCGCCAGCGCGGCAGGAGCGAGCCATGGAGGTTAAGACAGCCATCGGCAGGGGCATCAAGGATTGGCTTGGGGAGCAGCAAGCCATAGGCGACCACGACGGCGACATCGGCATCGAGCGAGGCAAACTGGGCCTGCTCAGCCTCGCCCTTGAGGCTTTTCGGCGTAAAGACCGGAATGCCGAAGGCCTCCGCCGCCTCATGCACCGGGCTCTTGCGCTCAGCCTGGCCACGGCCGGCCGGTTTTGGCGCGCGCGTATAGACCGCCACCACTTCGTGGCCCGACGAAACGATCTCGGTCAGCGTCGGGACCGAAAATTCGGGCGTGCCCATGAAGACGACGCGCATGGTGGTAACTCCTGTCTTCCCTCCCCCGTCATGGGAGAAGCGGCCCGAAGGGGCACCGAATTGGCGTGGCGAACTTCGGTTGGGGTGAGAGGTCAGCGCTTTCGCCCCGAACACCCGGCGTGCGGAGAGAGCCCCTCACCCTGACCTTTCTGCTGAACGCAGAACGGTCTGTCCCTCTCCCCCAAAAGGTGAGGAAGGTCGGCGGCTCTCAAATCAACGAGCCGCCAGCTTGGCCTGCTTTTCGAACTTCTTGATCACGCGGTCGCGCTTGAGGCGGCTCAGATAGTCGATATAGAGCACGCCATCGAGGTGATCGAGTTCATGCTGAATGCAGACGGCGAGCTTGCCATCGGCGTCCTTGACCACTTCCTTGCCGTCGAGATCGGTATAGGTGACGGTGACCGTGGAGGGCCGCTCGACCTCGTAGTAAAGCTCGGGAATGGACAGGCACCCTTCTTCGGTAACCTGGATCTCGTCGCCGAAACTGGTGATTTCCGGATTGATCATTACGAGCGGGTCGGCGGGTTCGTCTTCGCCAGCAAGATCCATCACCACGATGCGTTTCATCACACCGATCTGCGGCGCGGCAAGGCCAATCCCCGGCGCGTCATACATGGTGTCGAGCATGTCCTTGGCCAGCGTCTTGATCTCCTCGTCGATCTCCACGATCGGGTCGGCGACCGCGCGAAGCCGCGCGTCAGGAATGATGAGGATAGGGCGGATGGCCATGGCAAAAAGTCCGGCAAAAAAGGAGTTGCCTCTCGATATGGTATTTGACCGCGCCGGGTCAACTGCGGAGCAGGGTTGCGCTGGTCGCGAAAAGAACATTATGTGAACGAATGGTGGGTATAGGCTGGTTTCATGGAAACGCTCAATACATCTCTGTTCGTTCTCGGCGATCTGCCGATCAGTGTCGGCATGGCTCTGGCTGCCGGACTGGGCCTCCTGTTTTTCGTCATGATCTGGATGCTCGTTGCCTGGGCGCAGGGCAATGCGGCGCGCGCCAGTAGTGCCGCGCAGGACGCCAGCGACAATCTCAAAGCCGGTTTTGCCGAGCTTATCGCGCAACGCGATCTGCGCATCCGCGAACTCGATCTGGAACTGGGACGGGAGAGGGAAAGATCAGCAGACATCATTGACGAGGAGCGGAGCCGCAATGGCGAGCTGATGGCGGAGCTTGCCGCGATGCGGACCCGGCTCGACGAGCAGGCGCGCCAGAACGAGGTCAATTTGAAACGCTTCACCGAAGCGCGCCAGCAGATGACCGACGAATTCAAGGCCATTGCCGGGGACGTGCTGCGCAGCCACAGCGAGACTTTTACCAAGCAGAACCGCGAGCAGGTCGACGTGCTGCTCAAGCCCTTGCACGACAAGATCGGTGAATTCCACAAGGGTCTGATCGAGGACCGCTCGGCGATGAAGGAGCGCATCCAGGCGCTGGTGGAAAGCAATCTGCAGATCACAACCGAGGCGCAGAACCTGACCCGGGCGCTCAAGGGCAATTCCCAGACCCAGGGCGCCTGGGGCGAGATGATCCTGTCCACCATTCTCGAACAGTCGGGCCTGCGCGAGGGCGATCAGTACACGACCCAGCAGAGCCATATGGGCGAAGATGGCCAGCGGCTGCGCACCGACGTCGAAATCCGCATGCCTAATGGCGATGTGCTGGTGATCGATTCGAAAGTGTCGCTGACGGCGTTCGACGCCTATGTGAATTGCCCCGAAGAGGACCGCGAGCAGCATTTGCGCGCCCATATCGCTTCGGTGCGCAATCACATCACGACGCTGTCGGACAAGACCTATCACCGCGCGGCGCGATCGAGCCTCGACTATGTGATGATGTTCGTGCCCATTGAGTCCGCGCTGGCTACGGCCATCCAGCATGACGCAAAACTGGTGGAATTCGGCATGTCGCGCGGCGTGATGCTGACGACGCCGACGACGCTGATGACCGTGCTGCGCACGGTGCGCAATGTCTGGGACATCGAAAAGCGCCACCAGAATGCCGAGGAAATCGCCGAACGGGCGGGCGCGCTTTACGACAAGATCGCAGGCTTTCTCGGCTCCATGGACAAGCTGGACAGCCATCTCGACAAGGCACGATCCAGCTTTGACGAGGCGCGCAATCAGCTCTCGTCCGGCCGTGGCAATGTGGTGCGACAGGTGGAAATGCTGCGCGAGCTGGGGGCCAAGACCACCAAAACTATTCCGCCGAAATGGGACGGTGGCCTCGACGAACAGCCGAGCCTGCGGCTTGTTAGCGATGAGCCGGGGGACCGGAACTAGGCCCCTGCCCCGCTTACCGACACGGCTTGCCGCAATCCTGCCCGCAACATTGCCAAAGCTTAATATTGGCGCAACTTCACAGAAAGGCGGGACGTTCCATATGTAAGGCCACAAGCTGTTGAGAGCTTTTGCAAGGAGACTCGTCCTCATGCGACCCACACTTATTTCGCGTACCCGCCGCTGGCTCGGCGCTTCCGCCCTGGCTCTGCTGGTGGGCGTCGGCGGGGTTTCCACCGCCTTTGTCCTCACTGGGCAGGCCGTCAATGCCGAGGTGCGCAATGCGGCGCAGATCCTGGTGCCCCAGGTCACCCAGCAGCAGGGCTTTGCCGACCTGGTCGACGCGGTCAAGCCGGCCGTTGTCTCGATCCTCGTCGAAGCGCAGGCGCCCGGTCGCAATGTCCAGCGCGGCCGTGACTTCCAGTTCAATTTCCCCGACCTGCCCGAAGGCCACCCCTTCCGTGACTTCTTCGACCAGTTCGGCGGCCCCGGCGGTCCTGGTGGACGCGGCGGCTCGGGCGAGCAGGAACCCCGTCCGCGCCAGTTCATGGCTGCAGGCTCGGGCTTCATCGTTTCGGCTGACGGCTATGTCGTTACCAACAACCACGTGGTGGAAGACGCCACCAAGGTAACCGTGGTGATGGAAGACGGCAGTGAGCAGGTTGCAGAAATCGTCGGTACCGACGAGCGCACCGACCTGGCCGTTCTCAAGATCGCCGGGGAAGACCTGCCCTTCGTGACCTTCGAGGAAGAAGCCAGCCGCGTCGGCGACTGGGTGGTTGCCGTGGGCAATCCCTTCGGGCTTGGCGGCACTGTGACCGTGGGCGTGATCTCGGGCTCGGGCCGGAATATCGGCGGCTCGAACTATGGTGATTTCCTGCAGATCGACGCGGCCGTGAACACCGGCAATTCGGGCGGCCCGGCCTTCAACACCAAGGGCGAAGTGGTCGGCGTCAACACCGCCATCTATTCCCCCAATGGCGGCAATGTCGGTATCGCCTTTGCCATCCCGGCCGGCACGGTCAAGCAGATCGTCAACCAGCTGATCACGGACGGAACCGTGACCCGCGGCTATCTGGGCGTTTCGATCCAGGACGTGAGCCGTGACATTGCCGATGGCGTTGGGCTTAGCCAGCCGCTCGGTGCCATCGTGCGCGAGCCGGCCGCTGATGGCCCTGCGGGCGCCGCGGGCGTCAAGTCGGGCGATATCATCACCGCGGTCGATGGCGACCGGATCGACGACGCACTCGATCTCAGCCGGACCATCGCCAGCAAGTCGCCTGGCTCCGTCGTCGAGCTGACCATCTGGCGCGATGGTGCCGAGACCAAGCTCAACGTCACGCTGACCGAACTCAACCAGGACGTGGCCGAGACCAATACGCCGACGCCTCCGGCCGAAGTGCCACAGGCCCAGTCGACGCTCGGCCTGACCCTCGTGCCCAATGGTGACGGCACAGGTGGCGTGCTGATCCAGGAAGTCGAGCCCGACACGCCTGCCGCCCAGCGCGGTCTGTCCGTCGGCGACGTGATCCTCGAAGTCGACAATACGCCGGTCTCGAGCGCTGCCGATTTCGACAAGGCGATCGACAATGTTCGCAGCAGGGGCCTCGAAACGGCCCTGGTGAAAGTTGCTCGCAATGGCGATAGCACCTTTATCGGGCTGCCCATTACCGAATAAGTTCGCCTGACAAACCCTGGCCCCGGGTGTTTCCCGGGGCCATTTTTTCCTGGTGCGGAGCGTCAGCCGTGAAAATCCTGCTCATCGAAGATGATCGCGAGGCCGCGAGCTATTTGATCCAGGCGCTCGACGAAGCCGGTCATGTGACCCATCATGCCGCTGACGGGGAGACCGGCTATGCCATGGCCTCGGGCATGGATTATGACGTGCTGATCGTTGACCGCATGCTGCCGCGACGGGATGGCCTCTCCATCGTCGAATCGCTGCGCGCGGAAGGCGATACCACCCCTGTTCTCATTCTCTCCGCTCTCGGCGAAGTCGATGACCGCGTCACCGGCCTGCGCGCCGGCGGCGACGATTATCTCACCAAACCCTATGCCTTTACCGAATTGCTGGCCCGGGTCGAAGTGCTCGCCCGTCGCTCGAGCCCCGTGGAGGCCGCGACCCAATATAGCGTGGGCGGGCTATCGCTCGATCGGCTGAGCCGCAAGGTCGAACGCGACGGCGAGGCGATCCTCCTCCAGCCGCGCGAATTTCGCCTGCTCGAATATCTGATGAAGCATGCCGGCAAGGTGGTGACCCGGACGATGCTGCTCGAAAATGTCTGGGACTACCATTTTGACCCCCAGACCAATGTCATCGACGTGCACATGTCGCGCCTGCGCTCCAAAATCGACAAGGGCTTTGAGATGCCGTTGCTGCACACGGTGCGCGGCGCCGGCTATATGATCAGGGACTAGAAGTTGAGCCGGCTCGCCCAGGTCTGGCGCACATCGACCGTTCGGCTGACCGCCACTTTCATTACTATTTTCAGCGTCTTCGCCATCCTGCTGATGGCCTTTATCGGCTGGCAATCGAGCGTGCAGATCCAGCGCCAGCAGGCCGATGATATCGACCGGGAAGTGCGGCTGCTGCAGCGCATCGAGGTCAACCAGGGCGTTCGGGGCCTCGCATTTGCACTCAACCGGATCGCCAGCCAACCCGGACCCGGCATCTATTATCTCGGCGATGCTTCAGGCCAGTTCCTGCTCGGCAATCTCGTGGCGGTTCCGGCGGAAGTGCTTATAAATCCGGGCGTTTATACATTCGACTATGACAGGGCCGGGCCGCTCAACGAAGGCGCGGGACCCGAGGCGGCGGTACGCTCGGGCGTGGCGATCGTGCGCTCGGTCGAGCTGGGCAGCGGCATGCGGCTTGTCGTCGGGCGCGACGTGGTGGAGCGGCGGGGCTATTCGGCGATCATTCTCCAGAGCTTTCTGGTCGGGGTTGCCGGCATCATTCTCTTTTCCGTCGTCGCCGGCGGAGTGACGGCGCGGCGCGTGCTGAAACGCATCGACACGATCCGCGACACATCGACGAAAATCATGTCGGGCAATCTGGCCGAGCGCGTTCCGATCACGCGGCGCAATGACGAGTTTGACGGGCTGGCCCTGAACCTCAATGCCATGCTCGACCGGATCGAGCAGTTGCTTCAGGGACTTAAGGAGGTGACGGACAATGTCGCGCACGACCTCAAGACCCCCCTCACCCGCCTGCGCAACCAGGCCGAGGCGGCGCTGCGGGATGGGTCGACAGACGAGATGCGGCAGACGGCGCTGGAAAATGTCATTGGCGAGAGCGACCGGCTGATCCGGACATTCAATGCCCTGCTCATGATTGCGCGAGCCGAGGCCGGTGCGCCCTCTGGCGCGCTCTCCGAAATCGACATCAGCGCGATTATTGCTGATATGGCCGAGCTTTACGCCCCCGTGGCCGAGGATGAGGGCATTGAGGTGGTGACCGCGGTCGAAGAGGGGGTGACCCTGCGGGCCAATCGCGAACTGATCGGCCAGGCCACGGTCAATCTCCTTGAAAATGCAATGAAATATGCCCGACCGGAAAATGGGAGCGCCGGGAAAATCACGGTGGAACTGAAGCGGGTCGGCGCCATGGTGCAGCTGGTCGTGGCCGACAATGGACCGGGCATTCCCGAGGGCGAGCGCAAGCGGGTGCTGGAACGGTTCGTGCGGCTGGAAAAAAGCCGGTCGGAGACGGGGTCGGGACTGGGGCTGGCACTGGTCAATGCCGTGGCGCGGCTGCATGGCGGCAGCTTCCGCATCGAGGACAACCAGCCCGGGGTCAGGGCGATTATGGAAGTTCCGGCAAATAGTTAGATCTGGGTGCGGGCCTTCAGCGCCTGGCTCAACGTCCCCTCGTCGAGATAATCGAGCTCGCCGCCGACCGGCACGCCATGGGCGAGGCGGGTGATCTTGACGCCGGTGTCGGCGAGGCGGTCGGTGATGTAGTGGGCGGTGGTCTGGCCCTCGACCGTGGCGTTCATGGCCAGGACCAGCTCGGAATAGTCAGAAGCTCGTGAAATCAACGTGTTAAGGTTGAGATCGTCGGGGCCGATGCCGTCGAGGGGGGAGAGGATGCCGCCCAGGACATGGTAGCGGACGGCGCCGACGCCGGCGCGTTCGAGCGCCCAGAGATCGGCCACGTCTTCGACCACGATGAGCATGCCGCTCTCGCCGCGGCGCGGGTCCTGGCAGATCGAGCAGGGGCTCGTGGTGTCGACATTTCCGCAGGTTTCACAAGTCTTTACGGCCAGAACAGCCCTGTCCAGCGCGGCCGAAAGCGGCAGCATGAGCTGCTCTTTTTTCTTGATCAGGTGCAAGACCGCCCGGCGGGCCGAGCGGGGGCCGAGCCCTGGCAGGCGCGCCAGGAGCTGGATCAATTGCTCGATTTCGGGTCCGCCAGAAGCCATGATTTTTGTCGCGTTTGGGGTGAATTGGTTAGCAGACTGTTAGCGTTGGCGGGACGGGGGTGTGAAACCCCTGATCCGGCGTTACGTGCCACCTTCTCCCTCGAGGGGAGAAGGGAGAAGAGTGCTGGCCCTTAGTTTGCGGCGGTGCCAAACAGAGGTTCCCGCTTTCGCGGGAATGACGGCGTGGGTGTGGCGGGCACGGCCCAAAAAACCAAAACCTAGAACGGCAGCTTCATGCCGGGGGGGATGGGGAGGCCGGCGGTGACTTCGGCCATGCGGCGCTGCATTTCCGCTTCGCTCTTGCCCTTGGCGTCGTTGTAGGCGGCGATGATGAGGTCTTCCAACACATCAGCTTCGTCGGCCTTGATCAGCGAGGGATCGAGCTTGAGCGAGCGCATCTCGCCCTTGCCCGAAAGCGCGACAGTGACCATGCCACCGGCGGAGCGGCCTTCGACGACCAGCTCGGCAAGCTCGGCCTGCATGGCCTCCATCTTGCCCTTCATTTCGCTGGCGGCTTTCATCATGCCCATGATGTCTTTCATTCGTCATCCTCTTCGTTGGGTGGCGGGGCGATTTCGGGAATGGCGGCCTCGTCGTCGCGCACTGTGACGTTAACGAGCTTGGCCCCCGGAAAGGTTTCAAGAATGGCCTTCACCAGCGGATCTTCATAAGCGGCGGAGGTGGCCGCTTCCTTGCGCTGGTCGCGCTCCTGCCGAATGGTGAGGCCCTCGGGCGGGCGCGAGGACACCATGACCAGCCAACGCTGGCCGGTCCACAGCTGGAGCCGCGCCGACAGCGTCGAGATCATGGTGGGATCGGCATTGTCGGACAGGGCCACTTCGATGCGGCCCTGCTCGAAGGAAACCGGGCGCATCTGGGATTCGAGCGCCAGCTTGACCAGCACGTCGCGCTTGGCGGTGGCCAGCGCAATGAGGTCTTTGTAGGAGGCGATGGTGGCCAGCGCCGGCTGGGCGACGGCCTGCGGGGTCGCCACCGGGGCCGGCTGGCTCGTGGCAATCATCGGCTGGGGCGCTTCGACGCGCATGGCCGAGGCACTGCCCCCTCCTCCACCACCAGAAGGGCCGCGGGGAGACGGCGTCGACATGGGCGCATTGGAGAGCACCTGCCCGCTCAATTTGGCGATGACTTCGTCGGGGCTGGGCAGATCGGCGGCATAGGCCAGCCGGATCAGCGTCATTTCCGCCGCCTGCAGGCCATTGCCGGCGCGGGCGGTTTCCTCATTGCCCTTGAAAAGGATCTGCCAGGCGCGGGTGAGCGCGCGCATATGGAGGCGCTGGGCCAGGTCCTTTCCGCGATTGCGCTCGTCGGGCGTCAGCGAGGCATCGTCTGCCGCGGCGGGCACGATTTTGATGCGCGTGACGAGATGGGTGAATTCGGCGAGATCAGCCAGAAGTGTCTGCGGATCGGCGCCGAGATCATAAAGCTCGCGCAGCGCGGTCAGCGCCTCGGCAATACGTCCAGCCATCAGATCTTCGAAGAGATCGATGATGCGGGCGCGGTCGCCCAGGCCCAGCATGGCTTTCACTGTCGCCGCCGACACGGTGCCGCCGCCATGGGCGATGGCCTGATCGAGCAGGGATAGACTATCGCGGGCCGAGCCTTCGCCGGCGCGCACGATCATGGCGAGGGCGTCGGGCTCGAAGGAGATGTTCTCCTGCCCGAGGATTTTTTCGAGATAGGCCGTCATCACATCGGCGGGAATGCGCCGGAGATCGAAGCGCTGGCAGCGCGACAGAATCGTGATCGGGACTTTGCGGATTTCGGTCGTGGCGAAGATAAACTTCACATAAGGCGGCGGCTCTTCGAGCGTCTTCAGCAGGCCATTGAAGGCCGCCGTCGAGAGCATGTGCACCTCGTCGATGACATAGACCTTATAGGGCGCCGAGGCCGGGCCATATTTGACCGAGTCGATGATCTCGCGAATGTCGTTGATGCCGGTATTACTGGCGGCGTCCATCTCGATGACGTCGACATGGCGGCCTTCAATGATGGCGCGGCAATGCTCGCCCTCGATTTCGAGATCGAGCGTGGGGCGGCGGCCATTTCCATCTTCATAATTGAAGGCACGGGCGAGAATGCGGGCCGTGGTGGTTTTGCCCACGCCGCGCACGCCGGTCAGGATGAAGGCGTGGTGGATGCGGTTCTGCGCAAAGGCATTGCCCAGGGTCTGCACCATGGCGTCCTGCCCCACCAGGGTGGAGAAGTCGCGCGGGCGGTATTTTCGGGCGAGCACCAGATAGGGCGTGCTTACAGCGTCAGCCATCCTGCCCTTCCCTTGTCGGCTTGAAGTGAAATCTGGTTGCGATCATCCGGTGATCATAGGGCATCGGGCCAACAAAATAATGGCCGATTCTCCATTCTTGCCCGCAAATTTATGGGGCTGAGTAGGAGGCTGGCATCGACCCGTGAGGATCTCGACTGGGCTGCTTCCTTCCGGACCTGACCCGATGGACGAGGAACACGTCCGCGCCAACCTCCCGAGGCGCTATATGCGGATTCTTTTTGCGCGATGCAAGGGGGTGGGTGGGGAGACGTAGGGGGACGAGTATTGACGGGCGGCGCGTTTTGTTTCCTTTTGAACCGGGGGAACATCAAAATGGGCTGTAACACCGAACCAAGTAACATTGCGCATGGTAAGGTGCCTGCATGGTAAGATGTGGAACGATTTGGCAGCCCCGCACCGTAGACCGTGTGATAGAAACCTACCCCACGAGCACCCTGGTATCTAAGGTCAAAACTGATGCGGGGATAGGCTACCTTAAGGGAATAGGAAACCCTGCTGGGACAGGTACCCTTGCCTGTGAATTGGTGGGCTCCGAGTTAGCAGCGCTAATCGGCCTAACGATTCCTCCCTTTGCCATTGTTAATGTTGAAGATATCGAAATCCCGCTTAAACTTGGCTCTTTTGTCGGCCTTGGCCCGGCCTTCGTATCGAAAGAAGTTAGAGCTGAGCCGGCGACAGTGGGCGACTCCTTCGTGAGTAGGCTAGCCAAACCCCAAGATCCTGCCCTCCTGGTGGCCTTCGACACTTGGATACGGAACTTTGACCGCTGCCCGCCGAACGACTACCTTGACCCAACACCTAAGCGCGACAATTTATTGTTTGCCCCCGTCGGCAGGAAGTTTGATATGATCGTCTTGGATCATAGTCATTGCTTCACCGAGGGAGACATTGAGACTGACATCGATGCTATCGATGTCAACGACGATAGGATTTACGGACTTTTTCCAGAATTTATGCCAAGCCTGAATGATGCCGCTCTAAATGCGGCAATCCATAGCCTATCTGAGGTCAAAGATAGCGATATCACAGACGTTCTAGCGTCAATTCCAGCGCAATGGGGCATTACCGGCGCTACCCGGTCCAAATGGGCCGACGTCATCATAAAACGCAGAGACCGGGTCTGTGAGACCATAAGAAACGGTCTGATCAATCAAACTGCTCTCGAACTTTAGGAGGTATGGAGATGCGACAAAGTGGCATGTACGCAATTATCCAGTACAGTCCTTCACCTGAGCGGCTGGAATTTATAAACGTCGGAATCGTTTTGATTGTACAAAATGAGCGACACCTCGGCATAAAATTTAGTAAAAATCCGGCACGTATCGAGCGCCTTTTCGGCAGACAGCCGAAGATTTACTTGGATGCCATCAAGGAAGGCTTTGCATCTCGCCTCAAATACGACTGGCAGCAAAATCCTGAACTGAAATTCTTGGAAACGTTCGCACTAAAACGGGCCAACGGCCTGCGACTGTCACCGTTGATGCCTGTGGCGGTAGATGATGCGGAAAATGTCTTGAATTCCCTGTTTAGCGAATTGGTAGGGGACGAGCAGCCACCACATAGAGAGCCACGAATTCGCCGTAAGCTGAGGGAATGCTTCGTCGAGCGCGGCGTAGAGCACTACCTTCAGGACCCTGCGCCGGTGGAACTGCCAGAGTACGGGATTAAGGTCGACGTACCTTTTGGCTACCAAAATGGTTGCTATAATCTCATCGACGGCATGAGGCTGTCCTCGGCTCCATCGGACAGTCTCAGAGAGGCTGGAAAGCGCGCTATGGAGGGAGCGTTAATTTGGAAGCACTACCAAGCAGCTCAAAACCGAAAAAGGCTGGTAATCGTGGGCGATTTCGCCAAGCAGTCATCTGAGTTTTATAATGCTGTTAAAATTCAAATGAACGAGAGTAATGTTAAACTCTATCGGCTGGATGAGATCGAACCTTTGGTGGACGATATTCGAGAGAACGCTGCCTTTCATGACAGCTAGGCGCTGCTCTAGTATTTGCTCGCCTACTCATCCACCTGCGTGCGCCATGCGCCGCGTTGCCGCGCGGTGACCATCCAGAGTTTCTTTCGGGCTTCGGGGGTTTCGAGGTGTTTGTAGCGCCCGCCTGAGAACTTCGGCCAATCGAGAGCGAGACCGGCGCGGACGAGTTCTGCCGCAATATCGCGGCCGTCGGGCAGTAAGCACTGGGCCACAATGCGGTCATAGGACAGTTCGGGGCGAATATGTGCCGTGATGATCTGGCCCTTGCAGAGCCGAACCATCTCCCATTTTGCCTTTTGGCCCCAGGGGTGATCGAGTTCGGGCGCGTCAATGCCAGCGAGACGGATGCGGATTTTGTCGATGACGATCGTATCGCCA
Source organism: Devosia sp. FJ2-5-3 (assembly GCF_029201545.1). Taxonomy (NCBI): domain Bacteria; kingdom Pseudomonadati; phylum Pseudomonadota; class Alphaproteobacteria; order Hyphomicrobiales; family Devosiaceae; genus Devosia; species Devosia sp. FJ2-5-3. The sequence continues at coordinate 3,529,682 of NZ_CP104007.1, forward strand.
TCGATCACCCAACAGGTGCCGCGCAATTCTGTGGAGGGCAGATTGCCCGGCGTGGTTCGAATGGGTGGGGAAATTGGGGCGGAGGGTAAGGGGCGGACAGGCCGGGGTCGGCTTATCGGCCGTGACGATCCAAAGGATTGTTGCGGGTTGGCGCGCGAGCGCGGCTTTGATGAGCCGAACAGCCGAGCCAGAAACCTGAAAAACCCCATGCCCTCTCTCCCAAGGCAAGCCCAGAGCCGGCGCAGCGCGTCAGCCGGAACAGAGTTGCGCAAAATCGGGTGGTCGGGAAGCGGGGTTTGTAAGTAGTTTGGGGAGGTAGATTGGAGAAACGGAGGTTCCCGCTTTCGCGGGAATGACATTGTGGGGGTGGCGGCGTCTTTGGGTGGGAGAGGGCGTCGTATTGGGTGAGGGGGAAAAAATACAAGAAATGAAAAAGCCCGCGTCCGTCTCGGCGCTGACTGAGTTTGGGCGCGTCAGGCTGTCCAAGAGCTTTTTCATGCGGGATTTTTTGTTTTCGGACATCGCGTCAGTTCATGGGCTGAACAATGTGCCGGATGATCCCGCGCTGGCGATTGCGGCGGGGACGCGGCTTTGCGAAGAGCTTTTGGAGCCGCTGCAGGATCGGTTTGGGCGGATCGCGGTGCGGTCGGCGTTTCGCTCGGTGGAGGTCAATGGGCTGGGCAATGACATGCAGCGCGCCGGCAAGGCGGGGTATAATTGCGCCGTCAATGAAGCCAATTATGCCGGCCATATCTGGGACCGGCGCGACGCCAACGGGTATATGGGGGCGACGGCCTGCATCATCATCCCGGCGTTCTGGGACCAGTTTCAGGGCGAAGGCGAGTGGACGAAGCTCGCCTGGTGGATCCACGACCATCTGCCCTATGCGAGCCTCTATTTCTTTCCCAAATATTGGGCCTTCAACATCACCTGGCACGAAAAGCCGGAGCGGCGGATCGACAGCTATGTGACGCCGCGCGGGTGTTTGACGCGGCCGGGGATGGAGAATTTTGACGGCGCGCACGACAGCGAATGGGCGGGGATCGAGCGGGCGTTTCTCTGACCAGAGTGTGATCGGGGGGCTCTGCGGGCGGCGCGTTGCGGCGTTGATCCCCCGGCAAAAAAGCCTATTTGAGGGAGATGGCCCGTGCTCCCAAGAAACCTGCCGCAGAATTGACGCTTGTCCATGAGTGGGACCTGCCCCCCGGGGCGGGGCTGGGCTCGTCGGTGCGGGCCAAGGGCATATTGCAGGAAATGCGGGCGCGGCTGGGGTTTTCAACCGGGCGGCGGCTCGATGTGCGCGGCACGGTGCTGGTGCTCAAAATGGCCGAGGAAGACCGCGAAAAGTTCGACGCGGCGGTCGGGATCGTCACGGCGGGGCTGGTGGGGATCGAGACGCTGCCGGTGCTGCCGCGCGAAATCGAGGACATTCTCGATATCAAGACCAGCGAGCGGCATCGCTGGCTGAAGGACGGGCGGCTCGTGAGCGCGGGGACGCGGACCGTCAAACTGCGCGGGCGGGCGAAAAAGATCACTTTCCATGTCTTCGACCCGGTGTTCGTGACCGAGATGCTGGACCGCGACATGGTGGAAAACTGGCGCGAGGAAGATGCGCTGGCGACGGCCGAACGACGCCGGCAGGCGGCCTGGAAGGCAAAACTCAAGCGCGAGGAAAAGAAGGCGCCGAAGACGCCCGTGCCCGCCGAGGCCGGGCGGGACAAGGAGAGCGGGCAGAAGCTGGCCGGCTGGGACGAATTCTGGCGCGAGGGGCTCTTGCACGATTAGGGGCCCCTGCCCCGGCCGGAGCGCCGGACTGGCGGGCCTTGATATTTGCATGCGCACGCATATATCTTGGGCAGAGTTCAGGAGGCTGTCATGCAGTTCGGTATTTTTTCGGTCAGCGACGTGACCCGCAATCCCCATACCAACACCACGCCCAGCGAGGCGCAGCGGATCGATGCGATGATCCAGATCGCCGAGCGGGCGGATGCGGTGGGGCTGGATGTGTTTGCCATTGGCGAGCATCACAATCCGCCGTTCTTTTCCTCCGCGCCCACGACGCTGCTGGCGGCCATCGCCGCGCGCACCAAGAACATCATCGTCAGTACCTCGACGACGCTGATCACCACCAATGACCCGGTGCGGATCGCCGAGGAGTACGCGATGCTCCAGCATGTCTCCAAGGGGCGGATGGACCTGATGCTGGGCCGGGGCAATACGGTGCCGGTCTATCCATGGTTCGGGCAGGATATCCGCAAGGGCGTGCCGCTGGCGCTGGAGAATTACAATCTCCTCCACAAGCTCTGGCATGAGGATGTGGTGGATTGGGAAGGCACGTTCCGCGGGCCGCTGCAGGGGTTTACCTCAACGCCGCGGCCGCTGGACGATGTTGCGCCCTTTGTCTGGCACGGCTCTATCCGTACCCCCGAAATCGCCGAGCAGGCCGCCTATTATGGCAATGGCTTTTTCGCCAACAATATCCTCGCCCCGAATTTCCACTTCGTGCCGCTGGTCAATTTCTATCGCGAGCGGTTCGCCCATTACGGGCACGGCACCAAGGAACAGGCCATCGTGGGGCTGGGCGGGCATGCGTTCATCGCCCGGAACTCGCAGGATGCCTATGAGAGTTTCCGGCCGTTCTTCGAGGGCAATCCGCTTTATGGCAACAGCTATGGGCTGGAGGATTTCGCCAGGGGCACCCCGCTGAGCGTGGGTAGCCCGCAGGAGGTGATCGACAAGACGCTGACCTTCCAGGAGGCGTTTGGCGATTACCAGCGACAGCTGTGGAACATCGACGCCATGGGCCTGCCGCTCGAAATGGCGCTGGAGCAGGTGGAATTGCTGGGCACCGAAGTCGTGCCGGTGCTACGCCGGGAAATGGCCGCCCGCCGGTCGCCGGGGGCTGCCGAAGCGCCGACGCACCAGGCCCGGGTCAAGGCGAAATATGGGGATGCACCGCCGCGCCAGCCGACGCCCAACCCCAATCGCGGGGACAATCTGACCGGCACACGCCCCTATCAGGACACGCCGGCAGACCTGTCCGCCGACCTGCCGCTGGTGGGGTGAGGCCATGAAGGGCGATACCAAACTGGCCAATGAAGCCTGGGAGGCGTTGTTTCGCGCCCAGGCGACCATGGCGCGGGACCTGCTCTCGCAGGATGTGTGGGATGGGCTGGTGGAGAGCGAATATGGCGTTCTCTACGCCCTGTCCAACGCACCACAGGGGCTGCGCATGTCGGAGCTGGCCAATGACGTGCTGCTGAGCCAAGCCGGCCTGTCGCGGCTGGTCGGGCGGCTCGAAGCCAAGGGGCTGATCGAGCGGCAGAGCGACCCCGAGGACGGGCGGGCCAGCGTGCTGCGCCTCTCCGTAGCAGGCCTACACAAGCAGCGCCGCGTCGGCGCAGCCCATGGACGGCAGGTGAGCGACAGGGTCTCGGCCTGCCTCAACCCCGACGAGATGACCATGCTGCGCGATCTGTGCCGCCGCCTTGCGGGTGCGGAGGGCGAGCAATCTGGAGATGACAATGAACGAAAATAAAGAGAACGACCCCATCCGCCTCGTGGTGATCAATGCCGGGGTGAGCGATCCGTCCTCGTCGCGGCTCCTCGCCGACAGGATCGCGCAGAAGAGCGTCGACCGGCTGGCCGAGGCGGACAGGACGGCGAGCGTCAGCATTATCGAACTCGGGCCGCTGGCGACCGACATCGCCAAGGCCATGGTGGCCGGCTTTGCCAATGAGGCGCTGTCGGCGGCGCTGGAAAAGGTGGCGGGCGCGGACGCGGTGATCGTCTCCTCCCCGGTCTACAAGGCGGGGCTGAGCGGCCTCTTCAAGAGCTTTGTCGACGTGATGGACAATGATCTGCTGGTGGCTCGGCCAATGATCCTTGCTGCGACTGCGGGATCGGCGCGACACGCCATGGTGCTGGACGACCAGATGCGACCGCTCTTTGCCTATATGCGCGCCCTGCCGGTGCCGACCTCGATCTTTGCGGCACCGGAGGATTGGGGCGTTCCCGACCTTGGGCGGCGGATCGACCGGGCGGCAACTGAACTGGCGGCCTTCGTGACGGCCGGGGTGGGCAGGGCCATTTCCGAAAAAGCCTGGGGCAGTTACCAGCACCAGTTCGGCAGCAGCGCGGCGCGAACCGAGCAGGGCAATGAGGGCGTGGATTTCGACACCGATCTCATGCGGCTTGCCACCGGCGGGCGGGCCTGACCGCCAAAGGCAGCCAGCCCGTCAGGGGACGGGTTGGCGTGCCGGCGAGGGCTGACCATGCAGGTCGTGTCTAGCGCCCGGGGCGGGCCGGTGCATCGACCCATTGGCCGGGGGCGAGGTTTTCGAGGGTCCAATTGCCGATGGACCAGCGCACGAGGCGCAAGGTGGGGTGGCCCACTGCAGCGGTCATGCGGCGAACCTGGCGGTTGCGGCCCTCGGTGATGGTGAGGGCGATCCAGCTGTCGGGCACGGATTTTCGATAGCGCACCGGGGGATCGCGCGGCCAGAGTTCGGGCGGGTCGATCATCCGGGCTTTTGCAGGGAGCGTCGGGCCGTCCTTGAGAGTGACGCCCTTGCGCAAGGCATTGAGGGCGGCTTCGTCGGGAATGCCCTCGACCTGCACATAATAGGTTTTGGGCTGCTTGAACTTTGGCGAGGAAATCTGCGCCTGCAGCTTGCCGTCATCGGTAAGGAGGAGCAGGCCCTCGCTGTCCTTGTCGAGCCGGCCGGCCGCATAGACGCCGGGAATTGGAATGAAATCGGCCAGGGTTTCACCCTTTTCGCCGCCGGTGAACTGGGTGAGGACGCCATAGGGCTTGTTGAAGAGAATGAGGCGCGTCATGCCGAGTTTGTCTGGCCCTGTCAGTCCGGTCGCGCCGCAATGACGAAATCGAAATAGGTATCGGGGAAGGGTTCGTCGCGCAGTGTATAATGCCACCACTCCTCCGCATAGGGCGCGAAGCCGTGGCGGTCGAGCAGATCGGCCAGCATTTTGCGGTTTTCCTCGGCTTCGGGATTGATGCCTGCGGCGCCGTGGTGGGCGTGATTGTCGAAACAATCATAGCCGGTGCCGAAATCGAGGGGATTGTCGGGGTAGCGGTCCGGCAGGGCGCAGTCGAGGAGCGCCTCGCCGTGCGCCCAGGGCGTGGGTGCGCTTTCGGCGGGTTCTATGGTGAGATCGACCGTGCTGCCGCGGCTGTGGCCGGAGCGCTCGGCGATGTAGCCGAGCTCGAAGAGGCGGGATTTGTCGACGCGGGGATAGAACTCGGCCTGCATGGCAAGATCGTCGATATCGCGGGCCCATTGGGCGAAATCGGCGACGGCGCGGGCGGGGCGATAACAATCATAGACGCGAAGGACGAGGTTCTGTTCGGCAAGCTCGATGGCGGCATCGCGCAGGGCTTCGGCAGCTGGGCGAGAAAGGATGCATTCGGCAGCTTCGTAGCCGGTAATGGGGCGGCCGACGAAATTGTGGTCGCCGGCATAGCGCATGTCCTGGCGGATTTGCGGGGCGATATCGGCGAGGTAGACGAAGTTTTCCGGGAGGGTTTCGGCCATGGCGGTCGCGGTGCCTGCCAGCAGGGCAAGGGCGGTCAGCATTGTTCTGGTCGGCATGGGGATGCTCCTCGTTTTTAGTGTCTCGTAGAACGGGGTCCCTGCCCGCGCTTTATTGCCCGTGGAGTGTGGCCCTCGGATCAAGTCCGAGGGCAGCCCGGTGGTTGGGGCTTCTCAAATCTGTGCCAGTGGTGCCAAGAAATGATTGTTTTGGCGTTTATGGAGAGGGCTCAATCTGTTCGCGGGCGCGGGGGATGGACGAGAGTCACCAGCACCACCGAGATCAGCATGAGCAGATACCACGATCCCAGCTTGTTGAGGCTGACCATGGACCAGCCATTGGCCTGATGCGGATAAATCCAGGCGCGCGACCAGGTGCCGATGTTTTCGGCGATCCAGATGAAGAGCGCGACGAGGAGAAAGGCCAGCAGCATGGGCATGGAATGACGGAAGCGGAAGACGCGATAATGCATGAAGGCGCGGCCATAGAGGAGGACAATGGCCGCGAAGAGCACCCAGCGCAAATCGGGGAAATAATGGTGGGCGAAGAAATTGATATAGATGGCCAGCGCCAGCACCGCGGTGAGCCAGACCGGCGGATAGCGGGTGAAGGTGATGTCGAAAATGCGCTGGATGCGGGCCATGTAGGAGCCGACGCAGGCATACATGAAGCCTGAAAAGAGCGGCACGCCGGCGAGGCGGAACATGGCATCCTCGGGATAGACCCAGGAGCCGACGGCGGTCTTGAAGATTTCCATGCCGGTGCCGACGAGATGGAAGATCAGAATGATGCGGGCTTCCTCAAGGGTTTCAAGCTTGAAGGCGAGCATGGCGGCCTGGATCAGCAAGGCCATGAGGAACCAGAAATCGTAGCGGCTGAGGCCGGTATCAGGCCAGAACAGGGTGGTGGCGAGGATCATGGCCAGCATGAGCCCGCCGAAAAGACAGGCCCAGGCCTGCTTGAGGCCGAAGACCAGGAACTCAACAAGGCCATCGGCAAGGGGGCCGCGCGGCAGGCGCGCGAGGATTTTATGGGCCGCCGCATCGATGGAGACTTCCAAAGTCGTGAAGCGAATGGCGACCCCCTGCCCTTGCCCGATTCTTCGGGGCTGGTTATGCCCTCAAGTAAAGCTGTCCAATTGTGGCGTATTCGCGCTGGACGGCGCAGACAATAATGGAGACGAAATTTGGCCAGACGCCATCCGACGCCGCTGCGCACCTCCAAGCAAGACGTGGCCGCCGCGAGCAAGGCGCCATCCACGCCCCAGACGCAGAGCGCGGCCTATCGCCTGGCCTTCGCCGATGATGAATTCCTGACCTCGGAAGACATTCGCGGGGTTCGTTTCCAGCTCGAATATCTCAAGCCCGAATTCCGCCTGCGCGAACACGGCATCAATTCCACCGTGGTGCTGTTTGGCGGGGCTCGCATTCCCGAGCCCGGCAAGCCGGCCTGGGCGGCCAAGAACGAGACGCAGAAGCGCAATCTCGAAAAGGCGTCGAAATATTACGATGAGGCGCGAAGGTTCGCGCAGCTGGCCTCGCAGACGTCGGCGGCGAACGATTTCAAGGAATATGTCGTGGTGACGGGCGGCGGCCCTGGCGTGATGGAAGCCGGCAATCGCGGCGCTGCCGATATGGGCGCACCCTCGATCGGGCTCAACATCGTGCTGCCGCACGAGCAGGCGCCGAACCTGTATGTGACGCCGGATCTGTCGTTCAACTTCCACTATTTTGCAACGCGAAAGATCCATTTCCTGCTGCGGGCCAAGGTGGTGGCCGTGTTCCCGGGAGGGTTCGGGACGCTCGACGAGTTTTTCGAGACGCTGACCCTGATCCAGACCGGGCGCATGGAAAAGATCCCCGTGGTGCTGTTCGGCCGGGACTTCTGGCAGAAGGTGATCAATCTCGAGGCGCTGGCGGAAGCCGGTACGATCTCGCCCACCGATCCGGACCTCTTCACCATTGTCGATGATGCCGAAGAGGGATGGGATGTGGTGCGCGCCTTCTATGATCTGCCGGAAGTGAGCGAGCCGAGCTGGATCGGCGGCTGAGGCGCACGCAACAGCGTTGAGTGGGGTTCATCCGCGGTTCATCATTGATCCCGCATCACGTTCCTGCCGCATTCACTAGGCACGTACGGCCACACAGATTCTTTACTTTGTTTTGAGATCGAGCTTTGGGGGCCGCCGGCCTTCCAGATCTCAGTCCTTCGGGGGATACGCATGAAATCCAAGGTTCTCGTCGCGCTGGCCGCGACCCTGGCGCTGAGCGCTTGCACCACCACCAATCCCTATACCGGGCAGAGCCAGCTCTCCAACACAGCCGGCGGCACGCTGCTCGGCGCTGGTGGCGGCGCGGTTGCCGGTGCGATCGTGGGTGCTGCCGTGGGCGGGGATCCGCGCGTCGGTGCGCTGATCGGCGCGGGCGTTGGCGGCCTGACGGGCGCCGGCATCGGCAATTACATGGACCAGCAGGAAGCCGAGCTGCGCGCGCAGCTGCAGGGCACGGGCGTTTCGGTGACCCGCGTCGGTGACCAGGTGATCCTCAACATGCCGTCCAACATCACTTTTGCCACCGACCAGTCGAGCGTGCAGCCGCAGTTCAACCAGACGCTGGTTTCGGTCGCGCTGGTGCTCAAGAAGTTCGACAAGACCATCGTCGATGTCTACGGCCACACCGACTCGACCGGCTCGAACGAGCACAATCTTTCCCTCAGCCAGCGCCGCGCCGTTTCGGTGGCGACGATCCTCGCCAATCAGGGCATCGACCAGCGCCGCTTCTATATCGAGGGCAAGGGCTCGACGAGCCCGATCGCGTCGAACGCCAACGAATCCGGCCGCGCCCAGAACCGTCGCGTCGAAATCCAGATCTCGCCCATTCGCGGGTAAGATCGGATCGCACTGCATTGATGAAAAAAACGCGGCTCACGGGCCGCGTTTTTTATTGGGCGGGGGTTTCGACCACCGGGGCGGAGGTGGGGCTGCCGGGGAGCACATCGGTGCCGGGGGCGCCGGAGAACATCTGCATCAGGAACAGCAGCGCCACGACGATGGCGAGGCCGACAAGGCCATAGAGCCACCAATTGGTGGGGCTCGTGGCCGCGACCACGTCCTCGTGCTCGCCGGCCACCTTGAGCTGGGAAGCATCCGGCACATCGATGCGGGCGCCGTTTTCGTCGACCAGATGGTCGACGGACGCGACGGTGGGGGTGGGTCTGTTTTCAGTGGTCGCCATCAGAAATCTCCCTTGAAAACTGTCTGGGTGCCGACGCCATCGGCAATGCCCTCGCGCACATAGGCAATGGCGGCGTCGATTTCCTCGGGGCTGAAACCGAGATCGTCGCCCTCGGCGCTCGCGCCCGTGACTTCGGCCTTGAGCTGGTGGAGCAGCTCGATCTTTTCCTTGGCGGTAAAGAGCGAATGCTGGGCGATCTGCATGGGGGCCAAGGCGTTTGCAGCGCTCGCCTGGGCCTTGAGACTGTCAAAAGCCATTTGTACCTCCGCATTTTGACGCCATGGGTGTAAACATGCAATGCAGGCCTCTGGGACACAGTTCCATCGCGTATTAACCCCAACTTGACGTGGGGCAGTGCTTGATCGAGGCAATGCCCCGGAGGGCCGAGATGAGCGGCTTTGTTTCGATCCTGATTTCGAGCGCGCACCAGAAGAGCGTGCGCCTTGTGCTGTTCGTGATTGCATTTGCCGGCCTCGTGGGGCTGTCCACGTGGTTCATCGCCGGACAGGTGCAGCAGAACATGCGCCAGGAAACGGCGCGCGCGCTGGTGGGCTACGAGCAATTGCGCATCAATGTGCTGAGCACATTCGACCAGATGGACGCGCGGCTGGTCGCAACGCCCTGTTCGCCCGCCTTCATGGACGAATTGCGCCGCATCGCCTTTTTGCCCGACGGGATCAATGAATTGCTGTTCGCCCCCAATGGGGTGGCGCAGTGCTCGGTCAATTCCGGGCTGTTCGAGCAGCCCGTTCCGTTCGGGGCGCCCGAAGTGGTGGCCCAGAGCCCGTTCAACATGGCGTTCTGGCTGGATCGCGACCTCTCCTTTTTGCGGCTGGAAGGCCTGACCGGCAGCATCGCCCAGCGCGGCAGGTTCGCGATGATCGTGCCCCAGCCGACGATGCCGACAACGATGCCACGCTGGCTGGAGATGGAGCTGATCCTGCGGGCGCCGGACGGACGCTGGTGGCATCGCGGCGGCGCAACGGGCATTTATGCGGCCAGCGTGGCGCAAGAGGCAGAAGGGGGCGGCAATCTCCTGAGCACTGCCCAATATCTGATGCGATGCGACGAGGGCGGCGTGCATTGTCTTGTCAGCAAGGCCCGGCTGCCCGACCTTTTTGCATTGGGTGCGGCGACGATCGTGGTGACCCTGGTGATCTGCGCCGTATTGGCGGCATGGGTGTCCCAACAGGTGCATGGGCTGATCGCGCGGCACTGGTCGTTCGAAGCCCGCTTTCTGCGGCGCCTGGGGCCGGACACGATCGAATGCGTCTACCAGCCGCTGCTGCACCTCAAGCGCGACCGCATCCCCGGATGCGAGGTGCTGGCGCGATGGCGCGATGTGGACGGAACGCTTATCGGCCCCGACCGCTTCATTCCGCTGATCGAAAAGCACGGGCTGACCCAGCGCTTCACCACGCTGGTGGCCGATCGGGCGCACAAGGACCTCACAGCGCACATGCCGGCGGGCCAGAGGCTGCATGTCAGCTTCAATATCTTCCCGCGCGACCTGAAGGCGGAGACCTTGCTGACGACCTTTGCCCCGTTTCTGGCGCCGGGCGAACCGTTCAGCCTGATCTTCGAGATCGTGGAAACCCAGGAAATCCAGCTCGAGACCGCGCAGGGGGAGATCGAACGACTGCAGGGCGCGGGTGTGCGCATCTTCATCGACGATTTCGGGGCCGGATATTCGTCCATGCGCAATCTGGCAGCGGTTTCGGTCGACGGGGTCAAGCTCGACCGTTCCTTTGCCATGGCGCCCAATGATTCCGTCATGGTGCGGATGCTGGACCATGCCATCGACATGGTGGCTGCCACGGACCGCCTCGTGGTGGTGGAGGGGGTGGAAAGCCAGGCCCGGCTGGATGCGCTGCGCGAGACGGGAAAGGTCGATTATGTGCAGGGATATTTCATTTCCCGGCCCCTCGACATTGTCGGCTTCATTGCCTTCCTGACCACGAACGGACCTCGCCCCAATTCGCGGCCGCGCCTCGTCGCGTGATGGAAATCGGACCAATTTTGCAACCCTGAGGCCGCTAAGTCGTTCTCCTTACACACTCAAACCGAAGGAGGACCATCATGGCCTATGATGACGTTCGCAGCGCCGATCCCAACATCAAGGAAACTCATGACCTGATTGCTTCCGACAAGGTGGAAGGCACGAAGGTCTATGACCCACGCGGCGAGCATATCGGCTCGATCGAGCGGATTCTCGTCGAGAAGCGCTCCGGCAAGGTGTCCTATGCCGTGCTCAGCTTCGGCGGATTTCTCGGCATCGGGGACGAGCACTATCCCCTGCCCTGGTCCAAGCTGAATTATGACGAAAGCCTTGGTGGCTATCGCATCGATATCAGTAAGGGACAGCTGGAAGGCGCGCCGCGCTATGAGCGCGAGGACGATGGCTACTGGACCGAAGAAAACGGCCGCCGGGTCTACGATTATTATGGCGTCGTGCCATACTGGATCTGAAGCGGACGGGTCCTGGTGACCTGATCGCATCATAATCACCCCTGCAATCCGGCGTCTCCTACGAGGGGCCGGATTTGTCATGCGGGGTCAGCCAAGGCCGCGCTGATTGGCGAGTCCGGAAATCGTGGCGCGCAGGGCCGCTGGCTTGACGGGTTTGTTGATGACCGCGATGCCACGCTCTTCGGCGAGAGACCGGACGGCCGGACTGCGATCGGCGGTGACGAGGGCCGCCGGCAAATGGCCGCCGAGATTGTGGCGGAGCCATTCAATGGCGTCGAGACCCGAAGTCTGGTCGAGGTGATAATCCATCAGCACGAGATCGGGATACCAGCCCTCGAGCAGTCTCTCCTTGTCGATACGCTTGAGCGAGAGCGCGGTGCGGACATCGCATCCCCAATGCTCGAGCAGGCCGCGCATGGCCTCGAGGATGGCCTCCTCATTATCGACGCAGAGGATTTTCAGATCGAAATTGCCAAAGCCGGGCTCGGGCGCCGGTGGGACGACAGGGACCTGCGAGCGCATATTGCGGGCGGCGGGCAGATAAAGGGAAAAGCGCGAGCCGGTGCCCTCCCGGCTGTCGAGCTCGAGCGTGAGGCCCAGCGCCGTGACGAGGCGCTGGACGATGGAGAGCCCGAGGCCCAGCCCCTGAGCCATGCGCGCTCCCCGATCGAGCCGCGAAAACTCGGCGAATAACAGCTTGTGCTGATCGCGATTGAAACCGATGCCGGTATCGATGACATCGAGCCGGATGCGATTGCCTCGTCGGCGCACCCCGACCAGCACCTTGCCGCCGGACGGGGTGTATTTGATGGCGTTGGAGACCAAATTCTGCACGATGCGGCCGACGAGGGTGCGGTCGGCAACGATGGCGGCATCGGTCGCGACGATGCGCAGCGACACCTGGCGCTCACGCGCCAGGGGCGCGAACTCCACCTCCATCTTTCGCAGCAGGTCGCGCGCCGCGACGATGGTGGGCGCGGGCTTGAGGGCGCCGCTGTCGATCCGCGAGATATCAAGCAGGGCCGACATGATGTCTTCCACCGCCGTCAGCGAAGCCTCGATGGAATTGGCCAGCTCGGCAAAGGCAGTCGTCTTGGCGCGTTCGATCAGCGTGGATGTGTAAAGACGCGCCGCATTGAGCGGCTGGAGCAGGTCATGGCTGGCCGCGGCCAGGAACCGGGTCTTGTCGTGATTTGCGGCGTCGGCCTTGGCGCGCGCCACTTCGAGCTCCGCATTGACGCGGGTGAGCGCGGCCGTCCGCTCGGCAACGCGGCCTTCGAGCGTGAGATTGACCTGCTCGAGCTCCTTTTCAGCGCGCACCCGGTCGGTGACGTCGGAAATGGCGATGGCGAGGCCCCCATCCGCCAGGCGGGTCGAATGGAATTCGAGCGACTGGCCGGAATTGGCGATGCGCAGCGTGACCGTGGTGGGCGCGGCGGTGATGAAATTGATGCGCTCGATGGCGAGCCTTGCGGCGTCGCCCTTGCCCAGATCACCGCGCTCGGCCAGAAACAGGGCGATGTCGAACAGGGCAGAGCCCGCACGCGTGAGGTCGTTCGGCAGGGCCAGGAGACTATTATAGCGTTGGTTGGAGACGACGAGCCGCAGCCCCGCATCGAAAACGCCGATGCCCTGGGGCAGAAAGTCGATCGCCAGCCGCAGACTAGCGGCGACATCATCGGGTGGAAGCGGCATGATCAGGCCATGGTTGCGCATTCGTTAAAGTGCGGTTATCCGCCGTGACGGGGCGCGGCGCAAGTTCGACACAGTGGGCATTGCCAAAGCCGGAAAGCTCGACAATTGTGGTCTGTGCACCAAACGCGCGCCCTCAAGGGCGTCTGAAACCCATGAGAGGGCCAAATTATGAGTGTGTTCAAGGAATTCCGCGACTTCGCCGTCAAGGGCAATATGATCGATTTGGCCATCGGCGTCATCATCGGCGCGGCCTTTGGCGCCATCGTATCCTCCATTGTCGATGACATTTTCATGCCGCTGATCGGCCTGATCATTGGCGGCATCGACTTTTCGAACCTGTTTGTGGTGCTGTCCAATCCGGACAATGTGCCCGTTCCATCCATCGCCGCCGCCAAGGCCGCCGGCGTGGCGACGCTCAATATCGGGCTGTTCATCAATGCCGTGGTGAAGTTCACCATCATCGCCTTCGTGCTGTTCATGGTGGTCAAGGGCATCAACAGCCTCAAGCGCGAGGCAGCCAAGGAGCCGGTCGAGACCACTCCCGCCCCCACCAAGGAAGAAGTGCTGCTGACGGAAATTCGCGACGCCCTGCGCGCCACGCCCCGCTAGGAAAATTTGCGTAGACTGACAGACGGCCGGACACCATCCGGCCGTTTTTATTTGGCCGCAGAGTAGGAATTAGGTCCATTGACAATACTAAATAGGACTATTAGCCTAACTCTAGGTGGTCACTCCTAAGTAGATTTACTATAGTCCGGACTGATCCCCTCAAGCAAAATACGGGCGTGGGGCGAAGATAGCGACTTTGGGGGTCCGAATTCGTCCGGATTGCAAGATCCCCTCATCTGCATGAGCAAAACAGCTAAGAGGCAAGGGAATATGAGTGGCGAAAACTACTACCATACCTTTCTCAATCGCGATCGACTGGTGCACATCGTCGATAGCGATCCGGCTATGTGCGAGGGGCTGAGCGTCCTGTTTCGCCTCGAGGGGTTCCAGACCACTTTTTCGCTGGAAGCACCGCACTTTCTCGCCAGCCTCGACAGGCGGCGTCCCGACGTGGCGGTGATCAATCTGGCGGTGGGGGAAGAAAGCGGCCTGCCCCTGCTGCGCCGGGTCAAGGCCCTGCGGACCGGCACGCCGGTGGTTATGCTGGCCAATGTGCCGCAGCTCTAGGCGGCGGTGACGGCGATGAAGCTGGGCGCCACCGACGTGGTGAGCAAGCCCATCGACAGCGAACATCTGTTGACCATCATCCGCGACACGTTGCGGCGCGACGTCCATCTGGGGGCCATGCAGGGCGGCAGGCGCGCAGTGGAAGTGCGCGGGTTTGCCCAGCTGACGCCGCGGGAGCGCGAAGTGCTGCTGCTGATCACCAATGGTCAATCCAACAAGGAAGCGGGGCGCGAACTGGGGATCTCGCCGCGCACCATCGAAGTGCACCGGGCGCGGGTTATGGAAAAGCTGGGCGCGCGCAACACCGCCGATTTGATGCGGATCGTCCTGACCAGCTAAGTATTGGCCCAGCCGGCATCGACGAGGAAATGCTGGCCGGAAATCATGGCGCTGTCGTCGGCGGCGAGAAACAGGGCCATGCGCGCACAATCGTCCGGACCGAGCAGGCCCGGCAGCGCCTGATGGGCCTGGATGGCGCTGATATCCTCAGGGGTAATCCAGAGATCGCGCTGGCGCTGGGTCATGACCGCGCCCGGCACCAGGGAATTGACGCGAATGCCGTCGCGGCCGAGTTCGTGCGCCATGGAGCGGGTGAGGCCATGCACGGCGGCCTTGGCGGTTTCGTAGATGGGGATGGACGGGGTCATGATCATCCAGCTGATGGAGCCGAAATTGATGATCGAGCCGCCGCCGGCCGCCTGCATGCCGGGCGCCACGGCCTGGATGGCAAAGAAGAAATGCTTGAGATTGACGGCGATGCGCTCGTCCCAATAGGCGGGGGTCACTTCGCGCCAATCGTGCCGCTGATCGTGGGCGGCATTGTTGACCAGAACCCGCGCCGCGCCATGGCTGGCCGCAAAGCCGGCGATGGCTGCCTGGAAGGTCTCGGTGTCGGTGACGTCAGCGGGGGTGAACAGCACCGATTGCCCTTCTGCCTGCAATTCGGCCGCCAGGGCATGGCCCTCATCGACAGCGATATCGACAAAGCCGACGCGTGCGCCCTGGGCCGCGAAATGCCGCACCAGGCCCGCCCCGATACCGGTGGCGCCGCCGGAGATGACCACGGGGCGATCGCGGAGGCTGGGGTAATTGGCGTATTGGCTCATGAGCCGATCTTTCCGGCGGGTTTGTAGGCGACATGAATGTGATAGCGGCAAGTCGACGGAGGGGCAAGGGGATTTGATGTACGTACCTCAGAATGAGGCGCGCCCGCATTTTGCAGGCGTGGGGCCTGGTGGGGGTGGTCCGGGAGCGGTGGAGTTTGGCGGCCACATTGGGGGCTTGGGGGCTCGCGGAGGGGCCCTCGGGTCAGGCCTGAGGGAGGCGCGGCGTTTTGGGGGCGATTGGTGTTTGGACGGCGCACAGGGGAGCGGGTCGCGGGCGCCAGGGTGCGTTGGCGCGTGCGCATAAAAATGGTGGCGAAACGGGTCGGGGTCAGTGCAACTTTTCGACCGAGGGGGCCATGGTGTGGGGCGTTACTTCGCGCCGCTCGACCTCGTCGAGCAGGGCGAGGATCTTGTCGACATTGGCAAGATGGCGTTGCTCCATGGAGAAGTTGAGGGTGACGTAGTCGCGACCGGGACAGAAGGTGCAGATGTTCACCTCGGTATGCCAGGCGCCGCAATAGAGCGGCTCGATCATGCCATGGGTCATCGGCCCATAGGTGCGGTGGGGCGGAACGAGGGTGAGCACGATGTGCATGCCGCCATTGAAGCGCCAGAACCGCTTGTTGGGCAGGGCCGGAATGACGCGGTTGAGCGCGCGCATGGCCTTGAACATGGAATTGACCACCACCTGGAACGAGGTGATGTCCTTCTGCTCGATGCCGGCCACGGTGTTGTCGACGGCCCGGACATAGGCGACGAAATCCTCCATCACCTTGAACTTGGCCTCGAGGGCGCGAACGCGGAAGAAATCATCGTCGGCGCTGTTCCGCTTGGTGTCGAGCATGGTGTAGGCCGCGCCGATCACCTTCTTGCTCATATGCTTTTCCTGACCCTCGCCATTGAGCGCATGGGTGACGAGGGCAAACATCAGCGAGCGCTGGCGCACGCCGAGCTTGTTGGCGAGACGCCGCAGGCGATGGCGCTCGACGGCGAGGGTCCTGAAGCCCCAGGGCCGTTCCGGCGGGGCCAGAATGTTGGCAGCGAGGAGATAGAGGAAAACCGTCGACCAGCCGCGCAGTGCGCTCTTGAGGCGATCGAGAAAAGGCAGTGTGTGGGATTTGTCGGACTGCACGCCGTGGCCGGCGGAGGCCGAGCGGGTGAGAAGCGCCGAATCCGAGCCCTCGAGCAGGGCGTGGCTGGAGCGCACCTGCAGGATCGCGGCGCGACCCTGGGCATCCGGGCCGTGCCGACGGACGGCCGCCATAACGCGGAACAGGGGCAAATCCTTGCGCTCGAAAATATCGGTCGATTTGCTCAGCCATTTATCCGGATAGCCATCGAACTCATCGACCATTTCGACCGAAGTGATGGCGTCGAGCAGATGTTTCGGAAAGGGCTGACCCGGCTGGGCACCGACAAAGCCGTGGGTCAGCTGTGGCGCCAGCGCCACCATTTCGGCCACCATATTGGCCAGACCTTCCCTGTCATAGGAATTGGTCGAGAAGGCGGTGAAGAAGACGGTGTCCCGTCCCTCGTACAAGAACCACTGGAAATCGGTGAACAGCGCCTGAGGATTGCGGCGCGTCGCCGCCTGCGCCAGCGCCAGAGCATCCCCATGGTGCCCGGCAAAGCTTGAAGACGAAAAACTCTTCACGATACGACCCCTCGTACGCCACATGATGGCAGAGCTGATCTAAGCGCACCTTGTAAATACTGGCAACTACCAGCATGCGGGCAGGTTAATACTGTCGGTGGTTCAAAGCCGGCTCCCAATAGGAAATATGCTCTTCGGAGCGCCCTCAAAAGGTTGGCAGCCAACCATCTTCCGTTTAGAATGAATCTTAGTTCGGCGTCGTTTCCATGCCTCGAGCCGCGGGCCCCAAGGGATCGGCCGCGCGTCGAATTGACCTATGTCAACGCCACTTTCTGTCAGCTAGATAGGGCTTGCGCTAGCAAGCCGGATCCTACCTGACCCCTTATCGATCCGGGCGCAGGCTCAAAGGAAAGATCCATGGATTATCGCGGTATTTTCGAGGAAGCAGTCGATGCGCTGCGGTCAGAAAAGCGCTATCGCGTATTTGCCGACCTCGAACGCATCGCCGGACGTTTTCCGCGCGCCATCTATCGTGACGACGCGGACAATGCGCGCGAAATCACCATCTGGTGCTCGAATGACTATCTGGGCATGGGCCAGCACGAAAAAGTCGTGAAGGCCATGCAGGACACCGCCGGTGCGATGGGCGTCGGCGCCGGTGGCACCCGCAATATTTCGGGCACCAACCGCCCGCTGGTCGAGCTCGAGCGCTCGCTCGCCGATTTGCACCGCAAGGAATCGGCTCTCGTCTTTACCTCGGGCTTCGTGTCCAACGAAGCCGGCATTTCCACCATTGCCCGGCTGCTGCCGGACTGCGTGATCTTCTCGGACCAGCTCAACCACGCCTCGATGATCCAGGGCGTGCGCCAGAGCGGCATGGAAAAGAAGATTTTCCGCCACAATGACGTTGCGCATCTGCGCGAACTGCTCAGCCAGGTGGACCGCAAGCGGCCCAAGCTGATCGTGTTCGAGAGCGTCTATTCCATGGACGGGGACATCGCCCCGATCAAAGAAATCTGCGACCTCGCCGATGAGTTCGGCGCCATGACCTATATCGATGAAGTCCATGCCGTGGGCATGTACGGACCGCGCGGCGGCGGCATTGCCGAACGCGATGGGCTGATGGACCGGATCGACGTGATCGAAGGCACGCTGGCCAAGGGCTTTGGCGTGATGGGCGGCTATATCACCGCCAACCGCGCCATCATCGACGCCGTGCGCTCCTATGCAGCCGAATTCATCTTCACCACCGCCCTGCCCCCTGCCCTTTGCGCAGCGGCGCGCGCCTCGATCGAGCACCTCAAGGGCAATGGGCTGGAACGCACGCTGCACCAGCGCCAGGCCAAGCTGACCAAGGCAATCCTGGCCGATGCCGGCCTGCCGGTGATGGATACCGCGACCCATATCGTGCCGCTGATCGTGGGCGATGCGCGCGCGGTGAAAGCCGCCAGCGACATGCTGCTCGACAAGCACAATATCTATATCCAGCCGATCAACTACCCGACCGTGCCAAAGGGCACCGAGCGCCTGCGCATCACGCCGACGCCGCTGCACACGGACGAAATGGTGTTCGAGCTGCGCCATGCGCTGGTGAGCGTATGGACGAGCCTCGAATTGCCGCGCGAAAAGGCCGATGCCGCGTTGACGGCCAGCAAGCTGACTTCAGGCGATCTGACCCTGCCCAATCTGGGTGGATAGGATTTTGGCTGACGGCCTGGTGCGCAAGCATTTCCAGTGGCGCCAAGACATCACCCCCTCCTAACCTCCCCCTGTCAGGGGGAGCGACAGATTGGGGATGGGGACAAGCAAGCGTACTTGAGGCGAGCTGACCCTGCCCAATCTGGGTGGCCAGGATTTTTGCTGACGGACTGGTGCGCAAGCATTGCCAGAGGCGCCAAGACATCACCCCCTCCTAACCTCCCCCTGTCAGGGGGAGGGACAGATTGGGGATGGGGGGCGTTTAGAGCGCCTCGAAAAGGCCGCTCCCTTAACAGGGGAGACTCGGGTGGGCGCACCGCCTCTGGCGCCTGCTTGACGAAAATCTTCGATAGGCGCAAATTTATCGGATGACGCATCCGAAACACCAGTTCCGACGTTGTGGTTTGCAACCCTCAAGGGGTGGCTGCTGCTTGCCTTTGGCACGACGACGCTGAGCTTCATCAGCCTGTCTTGGAACCTGAGGTAAACCTGCCACCGTCCGGTCGGCAGGTTTTTTGTTTTCGGAAGTCTTAATGCCTCCCCATAGCGTCGCCTTTCGCACTGCCACATCGTCCGATGTGGCCGATATTCATGCCCTTGTCCGGGCCGCCTATTCCAAATGGGTCGGGGTTATCGGCCGTGAACCGCGTCCCATGAGCGTCGACTACGCCGAGGCCATCAATGCCTTCCGTTTCGACGTGCTGATGGTGGAAGGCAGGATGGCCGGCATCATGCAGACGACGCGCCGGGACGACCATGTGTGGATCGAAAATATCGCCGTTCACCCCACGCAACAGGGTCGCGGGCATGGCAAGAGCTTTCTGATGCTGGCCGAGCATCTGGCCCGGCACGAGAAGGTGGAGCGCGTGCGGCTCCTCACCAATGCGGCCTTTACGACCAATGTCGCGCTCTACCAGAATTTTGGCTATGCGCTCGAGCGCAGCGAAGAGTTCATGGGCGGCAGCACGCTCTATATGTGCAAGCATCTGAACTGAGGCCCCCGATCCATTACCCTGGCGCATGGCTGGGGTGACCGAACCGGCCCTTCAAACCTGGGACGACGGGGCCCATTTACACCTCATGGAAGCGATCTGGCGCTGGTGCCGGGTCCCAAGAGAGGAATTTGCAATGAGTACCCTGCGCAACAGCAAGCTGTTTGCGACGCTTGGTTCGATGGTCGATCTGTTTGGCAGCGCTGCTGCCAGTGCGGCCGCCGTTGAAGCTGGACGGGCGCCCAAGGCAAGAGACCTCCGGACCCTGGGCATCGAGCCGGCCGCTTTCCGCCGGATCGGCAAGCTCTAAGTCCCGCGCGCGGTCCTGTTCTCTCGACGGGACCCTGCAGCGCGAGCTGCCGACCCCAGCCCGGATGCCGGTCCCTCCCCGGCATCCGGGTTTTTTTGTGCCCGTAGCGATGGGGGTTTCTACTAATGAAACCCTAAACTCCTCAGACAAAAACAGAATTCCGGCTGAACACTATTTTATTTCCCCTCAGTCAGAGTGTGTCTATTCGCAGGAGCGAAAACGAGGGGACTGAATTGACATCGACTATCACGGCCTACAACAATTTCAAGCTGAACATGCTGGCGCCGCACGAGATGGGTGGAGGCACGCCAATCGGACAGCCGACGCTGACCTCGACGCAGGTTACCTTCATCACCACGACCGGCCGGTTTGACGTTTACGGCACGAATTTCTCGATCAATCCAGTGACCAAGGATCTGACCGGAACGGCCAATCGTGTCACCTATTCGGAAGGCGGCATCGTCATGGCCGAAGCCGATGGGCTTGGCCTGACATCGGCGCAGGTGCTCAAGATCAGCCAGTCCTCCAGCATGGTCGAGGCGCTGATCGACGCCATTCTCGCCCAGGACACGGTTTTCCGGATGGGAAATCTCAATGACTTCATGGAAGTCGGGACCGGCCGCGATGTGGTCTATGGCGGCGGCGGGGTGGATACCGTCATCATCGACCATTCCTGGGGCTCCAAGACCAAGGCCCAATATGAGATCAAGAAGCAGGCGGATGGCTCCTTCACCGTCAGCAACAAGATCGACCACGTCACGCTCCATGATGTCGAGCGGGTGCAGTTTTCCGATGGCGTGGTGGCGCTCGACACGGCGGGGATTGCCGGACAGGCCTATCGCCTCTATCAGGCCGCGTTCGACCGGACACCGGATTCCGGCGGGCTGAAATACTGGATCGACAAGATGGACAGCGGCCAGGGCCTTTTCGGTGTCGCGGCCAATTTCATCGGGTCCAGCGAATTCCAATCGGCCTATGGCAGCCTTTCCAATCTGGGTCTGGTGGACCAGCTCTACAAGAACATCCTCGGCCGTGCGGCGGAAAAGGGTGGGCTCGACTTCTGGGTCGGCCAGCTCGACAGCGGCGCCATGGACCGGGCAACGGTGCTGGCGAACATTTCGGAAAGCGCCGAGAACGTCGCCCTTGTCGCCCCGGCGATCGATGGCGGAATCTGGCTGATCTGATCGGCGGATTATCAGTGACAAGTGTGCCCTGGACCGAAAGCCGGTCCAGGGCATTTTTTATGCTCAGTCCTCGTCGGTGGCCAATTGGCCGAGGACGGCGCCGCGGCCGCGCAGGCGCATGATGAGCGGCAGGCCCACTGCGATGATGGCGACGATGTAGAGAACGATCGAGATGGGCGAGCTGACCAGAACCGCCGGATCGCCCTGGCTGATGGCGAGGGCACGCCGCAATTGTTGCTCGGCCATGGGCCCGAGGATCAGCCCCACCACCACCGGGGCGATGGGATAGCCGAAGCGGCGGAGGCCATAGCCGAGGAGACCGAAGGCCAGGAGCAGAACCAGTTCGAACGACACTCTTATCGGGCCGATGCCCATGGACATGGCGCCATTGGCCCCCAGAGTGCCGAGCGTGGCAAACACCAGGATGCCGCCATAGAGCCAGGGTTTGGGGATGGTGAGGAGTTTCACCCAGAGCCCGATCAGGGGCAAATTGAGCACCAGCAGCATGAAATTGGCCACGAGGAGGCTGGCGATCAGCGCCCAGACCAGCGAGGCATTGTTGGTGAAAAGCAGCGGACCGGGCTGGAGCCCGAATTGCTGGAAACCGGCCAGCATGATGGCGGCCGTTGCCGTGGTCGGCAGGCCAAGGGTGAGGAGCGGCACAAGCGTTCCGGCGGCAGAGGCATTGTTGGCCGCCTCCGGCCCTGCGACGCCTTCGATGGCGCCATGGCCGAACTCTTCGGGATGCTTGGAAAAGCTCTTCTCGGCGCTGTAGGAGAGGAAGCTCGCGACATCGGCACCGCCTGCGGGCATGGCGCCGATGGGAAAACCAATGACGGTGCCGCGCAGCCAGGAGGCCCAGGAGCGTTTCCAGTCCTCGAGGGTCATCCAGACCGAACCCTTGACCGCCATGACCTGGGCGGCGACCTGTTCGCGATCGGCTGCGGTCTTGAGGGTTTCGCCGATGGCGAACATGGCGACGGCGAGGGTTGTCACCTCGATGCCGTCGAGGAGATCGGGGATGGCGAAGGCGAGGCGGGTCTGGCCGGTCTGCAGATCAATGCCGATGAGCCCGAGCCCCAGGCCGATGAAGAGCGCCGTCAGCCCGCGCAGGGCGCTGTCGCCGAAAGCGGCGGAGACGGTGACGAAAGCCAGCACCATCAGCGCGAAATAATCGGCCGGGCCGAAGGAGAGCGCGAATTTGACCACGGTGGGGGCGATGAAGGCGAGCCCCAGCGTGGCGATGAGGCCGGCGACGAAGGAGCCGATGGCCGCGGTGGCAAGGGCGGGACCGCCCCTGCCCTTGCGGGCCATTTTGTTCCCCTCGAGCGCGGTAACGATGGAGGCGCTTTCGCCCGGGGTGTTGAGGAGGATGGAGGTAGTGGAGCCACCATACATGCCGCCATAGTAGATGCCGGCGAACATGATGAGCGAACCGGCCGGGTCGAGCCGATAGGTGACCGGCAGGAGCAGGGCGACGGTGAGCGCCGGGCCAATGCCGGGCAGGACGCCGACAGCAGTGCCGAGGGTTACGCCGATCAGGGCATAGACCAGGTTCTGCAATTGCATGGCGGCCAGGAGGCCCTGGGCCAGAAGTTCGAAGGTTTCCATGGTTTAGAAACTCCCCGTCGTCACAAGGCGCTCAAACGGCCCCATAGGCAGCGAGAGCTGCAGGCCGCGCGCGAAAATGAACCAGACCACGAAGGCAAAGACGATGCCGATCGGGATGGTCTGCCAGAGCGGACCACGGCCAAAACCCTTGGCGGTGAAGGCGAAGAGGATGCCGGTGGCGATGGCGAAGCCAGCCGTCGACAGAAGCAGGATCTGCGCGACGAGCCCGCCGACGATCCAGAAAATGGGACCGTAATCGTCCTTGCTGCGCTCGGGAAAGCCATGGCGAAAGGCCGACACGAAGGTGCCGATGGACAGAAGCGCCAGCCCGGTCGCGACGACATAGGGGAAGACCGTGGGGCCGACACGCTGCTGCACGGGGGGCACGCGCATCTGGCTGGTCTGCCAGAAAATGACGATGGCGATGGCGGCGAGGATCACCGCGATGACGAACGCCGCCCCATCGGGGCGGCGCGTGCTGTCGGAAGCTCTGGCGCTCATTGCACCAGGCCGATGTCTTTCAGGATGGCTTCAGTCGCCGCGATATCAGCTGCAAGCTGCGTGTCGAAAGCATCGCCGGCCAGATAGGTATTGACCCAGCCGCGGCTTTCGAGAGCGGCCTTCCAGCTGTCCGAATTGACCATGGCTTCGATGTCGGCATTGATGGCCGCGACCTGCTCGTCGGAAAGGCCGGGGGCAGCGGCGACCATGCGCCAGTTCTGCACGGCGGTATCGACGCCGGCTTCCTGGAGGGTGGGGGCATCAAAGCCGGGCACGCGGGTGTCAGTGGAAACGGCGAGGAGACGCAGTTCCCCCGCTTCGATCTGCGAAGCGAACTCGCTGATGCCGGACACGCCGACGGTCACCTGACCGCCCAGAATGGCGGCAAGCGCTTCGCCACCGCCCGAATAGGCGATGTAGTTGACCTGGGTGGGATCGACGCCAACGGCCTTGGCGATGAGGCCAGCCGTGATGTGGTCGGCGCCACCGGCCGAACCGCCGGCCCAGGACACCGCGCCGGTGTTTTCCTTGAGCTTGGCGACGAGGCCGGCCATGTCCTGAATATCGGAATTGGCGGGAACCACGATGCCGACGGCTTCACCGGTGAGGCGCGCAATCGGGGTAACCTCGGCCAGGGTGACCGGCGAGGCATTGGTGAGGATGGCGCCGACCATGACATAGCCGCCGACGATCAGGGCGTTGGGATTGCCGTTTTCCTGATTGACGAACTGGGCAAGGCCGATCGTGCCGCCGGCGCCGGGGACGTTGGTGACCTGCACATTGCCCGAAATGCCTTCGGCCTGCAGGGCTTCCTGCATGGTGCGGGCGGTCTGGTCCCAGCCGCCGCCCGGGGCGGCAGGCGCCATGATGGTGTAGTCGGCAGCAAAGGCGGGAATAGAAATGGCGCCGGAAACCAGCGCGGCGAGAAGCAGCTTGTTCAAGATATCCTCCCAGAAACAAGGCGAACGTCGTTGCGTCCGTGGCTTCAGCTTAGGCCCGGGAGTCTGTCATCGTCCTGTCAAGGATACAAGCTGGCTTGACGAGCTAGGCCAGAAGCCGCTTGGGAAGGCGCGGCGATGGCGGGCGGAGGCGTTGCCCGAAGCGGGCCAGGAGATCGGTGGCATCGACGGCGGCGACGGGACGCGAATAGAGATAGCCCTGTCCGAGCACGCAGCCGAGCGCGCGCAGGATATCGGCCTGCTCGGCCGTTTCCACGCCCTCGGCAATGACGCGCATGCCCAGCTTGCGGGCGATATCGATCATGGCGGAAACCACGATCTCGCTCGGCTGATCCGAACCGATCCTCGAGACGAAGGAGCGGTCGATCTTGATGATATCGACGGGAAAGCTCAGCAAATGGGTCAGCGAGGCAAAGCCGGTGCCGAAATCGTCGAGCGCAACGAGGAGCCCCTGCTCGCGCAGGGCCTCGACGGCGCGCGGGACCTGATTGTCGGCGCCGCCCATGAAGACCGCTTCATTGACTTCGAGAACGACGTGGCGCAGCGGAACATTGTGTCGCCCGAAAATGGCGATGATGCGCTCGGCGAGGTCCCCGCGCTGGAAATCGCCGGTGGTGACGTTGATCCCCGCATGCTGGAATTCGATCTCGGCATCAAGCCAGCGCCGCACATCGCGCGCCACCTGTTCGAGCATGCATCCGGTCAATTCGTAGGCGATGCGCGGATCGGACAGGGCGGAGTGAAATTGCTGGGCAGTGGCGATGCGCCCATCGGGCATGCGCAGGCGCGCCAGCGCTTCGACGCCGACGATTTCGGTGGTGTCGAGCCGCACCAGCGGCTGGTAATGGGCTTCGACCCGCCCCTCAAGCATGGCCTGGTCGAGCTGGCGCACCAGATCGATGCGCTGGATCATCTCGGTCCGCAGGTCAGGCCGGAAGCCCATATAGGCGCCGCGATAGCTCTGTTTGGCGTGGTAGAGGGCAAAGTCGGCGTTCTGGCAGAGCGTTTCCGCATTGGCGCCGTCTCGCGGAAAGACCGCACCCCCCAGGGTAACATGGGCTTCGAAGGACTGGCCATCGAGGGTCACCATGCCGCGCGCGGCGGCCTGGATACGGCCGGCGATCTCTTCGAGCTGGGCATGGTCGGCGCAATCCTGAACGAGGACGGCAAACTCGTCTCCGCCGAGCCGGCACGGAATAATGTCCGGACCGACCTGGCTCAGCCTATTGGCCACCGTGCGGATGAGACTGTCGCCGGCCGCGTGGCCGATGCCGTCATTGACGCGCTTGAGGTGGTCGATATCGAGCAGGATCAATCCGAAGGGCGCATCCGCCGTGATCGCTTCGGAAAGCAATTGATTGAAGCGCCCGCGATTGGGCAGGCCGGTCAAAACGTCGAAATAGGCAAGGCGCCTGTTCCGCTCGATGATCCGTTCATGCTCGAGCGCCAGGGCGCAGAGATGGACGGCCGTTGCCACGATCTGCTGCTCGAACTCGCTGGGGCCGCGCGCCTCGTGGTAATAAAAGGCGAATGTGCCGAGGACCCTGCCCTCGCGATCGCGGATGGGGCTCGACCAGCAGGCGCGAATGCCCCAGGGCTCCGCCAATTGGCGATAATTGGCCCAGAGCGGATCTGTGGCGATGTCGGTCACGATCACCGGCTCGTTGCGATAGGCCGCCGTGCCGCAGGAGCCGACTTCGGGCCCGATGGCAAGGCCCTCGATCTGGCGGGAAAAGCTCTCCGGCAGGCCGGGCGTGGCAAGGGGATGGAGGCGTCCCTTATCGTCGAGCTGGAGAATGGAGCAGATGACTTCGGGTGCGTAATGCTGGGCGCGCATGCAGATGATGCGGCCGATTTCGGCCAGCGGCTCACCGCGCGCAACAGCCTCGAGGGTTTCGGTCTGAAGGCGAAGCAGTTTCTCGGTGTAGTCCGCCCCCATTTCCACCTCCATTGACTGACCAAGCTTTGCACCAATTCGGTAAATGGAGTTCTCTCCAAAATCGGTTAAATTGCGCACATCACCCGGAAAAATGCCCATGCCCATTGGGATTTGACCGCTGGCGCCGGGGTGGGCGCGGCCAAAATCCGCAAAAAAGCATCGCGGGGCAAAGGGGAACACCCAAAGCCCAATCGCGTTGAGTCGCACCATTGCCAGGTGAGGCGCGCCATGAAAACCGCATCCCCGCAGGATTTGCTCAAGGACTACAAGGCCAAGCGCAATTTCGCCAAGACGCAGGAGCCATCCGGCGACGCGCCCGCGGGCGAAAAATCGGAGCGCGGCAGCTTTGTGGTGCAAAAACACGACGCCACGCGACTGCACTATGATTTCCGGCTGGAGCTCGATGGGGTGCTCAAGAGCTGGGCGGTGACCAAGGGGCCATCCAACAATCCCGGGGACAAGCGGCTGGCGGTGCGGGTCGAGGACCACCCGCTCGAATATGGCGGCTTCGAGGGCACAATTCCCGAGGGGGAATATGGCGGGGGCACCGTAATGCTCTGGGACCGCGGCACCTGGGAGCCGCTGGGCGATCCGCATGAGGGGATTGAAAGCGGCGACCTCAAGATCCGCCTTTTCGGCGAGCGCATGAAAGGGGAATGGGTCCTGGTCCATATGAAGGGCCGGGACACCAAGCGCAAATCGGGTCCGGACCGGGAAAACTGGCTGCTGATCAAGCATCGTGACAGCTATGCGCGCGACAAGGACACGCTGACCACGCGCTTTACCCGATCGGTCGCCACGGGGCGCGACTTCAAGGGCATTGCCAGCGGCGCCGAGGCGAGCAAAGACAGCGATGTCGAGCCCGATGCCGTCTGGCATTCCGACACGGAAGAGGCCGAAAAGGCCGACCAGAAGACCCGCACGATCGAGACCAAGCCGGCCAGGACGAAAAAGGGCACCCCTGCCTTTCGGCCGGTGCAGCTGGCCAGCCTCGTCGACACCGTGCCGTCGGGCGAGGACTGGCTCTTCGAGATGAAGTATGACGGCTATCGATGCCTTGCCTCCGTCGCGGGGGACGAGGTGAAACTGTTCACCCGCAGTGGGCTCGACTGGACCGACAAATTCGGTTCGCTTGTGGCGCCGCTGCAAAAGCTTCAAATCGGGTCGGCCCTGATCGATGGGGAGATTTGCGCCTTCGACGGCAAGGGCCGAACGGATTTTTCGACGCTCAAGAATGTGCTCTCCAATGGCGGGCGGCTCGAGTTTTTCGCCTTCGATCTGCTGGAAGCAGACGGGAAAGATCTGACGAAACTGCCGCTGATCGAGCGCAAGGAGCGGCTGGAGAACCTGCTGGCCAAATCGACGCGGACCGGTGCGGTGCAATATTCCACCCATGTGCGTGGGCAGGGCCAGAAGGTACTCGATGCCCTGTGCGCGGGCGGGCATGAGGGGGTGATCGCCAAGCGGGCCAAATCGAGCTATCGGGGCGAGCGCACCAAGGACTGGCTCAAGATCAAATGCCTGAAACGCCAGGAATTCGTCATTGGCGGATTTTCACCCTCGACCAAGAGGCGGGGCTTTGCCTCGCTGCTGCTGGGAACCTGGGAGAAGGGGAAACTGCTCTATCGCGGCCGGGTGGGCACGGGGTTCTCCGACAAGCTGCTGGGTGAGCTCGACGAGCGGCTCAGCGCTCTCAGCCGCAAGGACAGCCCTTTTGCCGCCGTGCCCAAGGAAGCGCGGGGCGCCAAATGGGTCGAGCCGCAAATGGTGGCCGAAATCGCCTATACTGAAATGACCGAGGACGAAGTGCTGCGGCACCCATCCTTTATTGGCCTGCGCGAGGACAAGGCGGCCGAGGAGGTCCACATGGAAGAGCCTACATTGGATGGTGCAGCGATTGCCGACGAACTGGATATGCGGCTGACGAGCCCCGACCGGGTGATCGACCCGACGAGCGGGGTGACCAAGGGAGATCTCGTGGCCTATTACGCAGCGGTTGCAGAGCGCATGCTGCCCTATATCGCGGATCGGCCGCTGAGCCTGGTGCGCTGTCCGCAGGGGCGTTCGAAGGTTTGCTTTTTCCAAAAGCACGATACGGGCGGCTTTCCCGAGGAGCTCAAATCCACCCCGGTGCCGGAGAAGGACGGCGAGGTAGCGGACTATTTCTATCTCGATAGTTTGGAAGGGCTGATCGCTGGCACGCAGATGAATGTGCTCGAATGGCATATCTGGGGATCGAAGCGCGACGATGTGGAGCGGCCGGACCGGCTGGTGTTCGACATCGATCCTGACGAGGGGCTCGATTTTTCCCATGTGGTGGCAGCGGCAAAGGATATTCGCGACCGCCTTGCCAAGATGAAGCTCAAGAGTTTTGCGCTGGTATCGGGGGGCAAGGGTGTGCATGTGGTGGTGCCGCTGGTGCCGAGCGCGACATGGGACACGGTGAAGGAGTTTTGCCGGAGCTTTGCGCAGTCGCTAGCCGAAGATGAGCCGGACCGGTTCACCGCCAATCTCTCCAAGGCCAAGCGCAAGGGGAGGATGTTCATCGACTATCTGCGCAATGAGCGGGGATCGACGGCGATTTCACCGTTCTCGGTGCGGTCGCGTCCGGGCGCGCCGGTGGCCATGCCGGTGAGCTGGGACGAGCTGGATGAGCTGGAGGGGGCGAATGTCTTTACGATTGCGGAGGGGATCAAGCGGGTGAAGGCGGACGACCCGTGGAAGGGGTATTTTGCGGTGAAGCAGAAGCTGAAGGGATAGGGGATTTGAGTCAGACTCTGCCCGCGACAGCGCGAATTGTGCATTCGCTGTTGGTGGCCCTCGGGTCGAGCCCGAGGGAAGCGGGCCGGTGGCTTAATTGGTATCCAGCGAGCGAAGATAGGCCAGGGTTTCAAGTTCGTCGCGATCGAGATGGGGTTTTGGGCGGACGCGTTTGGGGCGGGTCAGAAGACCCTCCTCCCAATCGGCGATGACACGGGGGTGGACATAGCCCGAACGACAGACGGCGCGGGTGTTGCCCAGGCGCTGGCAGATGGTGTCGAGCACTTCGTTGATCTGGCGGGCGCGACCGGTCTTGGTTTCGGCGCGCTCGAGCTGGGAGAGCAGGTCATAGGCGCCGACCGTGGCTGACCAGGTCCGGAAGTGTTTCGAGCTGAAGGGACCGCCGGCGCGCTCGGAGATATAGGCATTTACCTCGCGCGAGGTGATCGGGTGCACGCCGTCCTCGTCCTCATATTGGAAAAGGTGCTGGCCCGGCAGGTCTTGCAGGTTCGACACGATGCGGGCGATGCGCCGGTCGGTCAGCTCCAGCTTCCACTGCTTTCCCGATTTGCCCTTGAAGCGGAAGCGCACCGCCGGCCCGGCGATCTCGACATGGCGATTGCGCAATGTGGTGAGCCCAAAGCTCTTGTTCTCTTTCGCGTAGCGGGAATTGCCGATGCGGATGAGGGAATTGTCGAGGAGCCATACCACCGAGGCGGCGACATGGGGCAGATCGGTGCGACGGCGCCTGAGATCGGCCTCGACCTGCTCCCTGATGCTGGGCAGTGCCTTGGCGAAGGAAATCAGGGAGCCGAACTTGGTCTGGCTGCGCTGCTCGGTCCAGCGCGGATCGTAGAGATACTGCTTGCGCCCGCGCTCGTCGCGCCCGGTGGCCTGGAGATGGCCATTGGGGTCGGGACAGATCCAGACATCGGTCCAGGCCGGGGGGATGACCAGCGCCTCAATGCGCTCGCGGTCCCGGGCCTTCAGCGCTTTCCCATTGGCGTCGAGATAGGAAAAGCTCTCGCCGCTCCTGACGCGGCGCCAGCCGGGTTCGCTGTCGGAAGAGTAGATCAGCTGGGCTGGCGGGACCGCGTCAATGATCATCGCGGCTCCTAGAGAACGGCCAGCTGGCGATTGTCGAGCCGATCTGCATAGGCGTCGCGCGTCGTGATCTTGTTCTCGATGGCGGTGATGACGCTGTCGAGGAAATTGGTGCCATACATTTCCGAGGCATTGTTGAGGCCGCCCGGGCTGAACACATTGATTTCGAGGATCTTGTCGCCGACGATATCGAGGCCGACAAAGAACATGCCGTCGGCCAGAATCTTGGGGCGAACGATCTCGGCGATCTCCAGCATTTTCGGCGTGATCTCGACCTTGGCCGGACCGCCGCCGACATGGACGTTGGAGCGGATCTCGCCCTGGGCCGGGACGCGGCGAAAAGCGGCGTAGTGCCCGTCGCGGATGATGGGCTGGCCGTTCATCAGGAAGAAGCGGACGTCGCCCTCGCTGGCCTCGGGGATAAAGCTCTGGGCGATGAGATAGCCCTCCTCGCTCACCGCCTCGAAGATCTGGTTGAGGTTGGGGTCCTTGGCGGAGGTGACCTTGAAGACGTTCTTGCCGCCAGAGCCCTGCAGAGGCTTGACGATGGCGCCCTTCTTCTCGCTGTCGATAAAGGCGCGGATTTCCTCGATGCTCTTGGAAATCAGCGTCTTGGGACGCACGACGGCCGGATAATCCTGGAAATAGAGCTTGTTCTGCGCCTTGGCGAGACCGTCGGGGTCGTTGAGCACGAGCGTGCCACGCTCGGCGGCGAGGCGCCCAAAGATGGTGCCGATATTGGTCGCCCAGGGCCGGTCGC
The DNA here is from genome assembly GCF_029201545.1 of Devosia sp. FJ2-5-3. NCBI lineage: Bacteria > Pseudomonadati > Pseudomonadota > Alphaproteobacteria > Hyphomicrobiales > Devosiaceae > Devosia > Devosia sp. FJ2-5-3. The sequence continues at coordinate 3,560,326 of NZ_CP104007.1, forward strand.
TGCCATCGAGCGAGGGATCGTTGCGCAGGAACAGCACATCGATTTCGGTGATGTCATAGGTTTCCACAGTCGTCTCGCGCGAGTGGAGATCCTTGTGGAGGGTTTCAGGCTTTTTGTAATTGGCGGCCGGCAGCACCGTGGCGCGCACGGAGAGCGTATCATCGGGGCGGAGCACGAAGTCGCCGGGGGTCACGTAGCAGATGTCATGGCCGCGCATCAGGGCGGCGAGGGCGAGGCCGGTGGTGGTGTATTTGGCCGATTCGCCGGCGATGGAATTGACGAAAAATGCAATGCGCATGAGGTCTCCTAGGACGCTATGAGATCTATGGGAGCGGCGCCGCTCTTCAGCCGATCAAGGCGATCGGCGGCACCGGGCATGGTCAGAAATTGGGGAACGAGGCGCGGCGCACCGAGGAGACCGCGCGCGGCCAGCTCCTGGATGATGCCAAAATGGCTGGCGGCGATCTTGCCGAGCCAGAAGGGATCGAGCGAGCCGCCATTGCCCAGATGGGCGAGGATTTCGAGGAGGCCGCGGAGATAGATCGCGTCCTTGGCGAGACCGCCGCCGCGATAGACGCGCAGCAGCAGGTTGAACGCGCCGCTCTCGGAAAAGCCGTGACTCTTGGTGAGGAGGGCGAAATTGTCGGCAAAGCTCGCGCCATCGAGCATTTCGGCGCAGGCGAGGACGCGGGCGGCGATGAGGCGGAGGCGGGGAATAGTCATGCCGCCGGCGAGATATTCGGCAAGAACCGCGAGGCCCTCCTGGGTGCCCTCGTAACCGGCGAGGCCAGTGCGGAAGAGCCGAAGGCCATGACCCGAGCCATTGAAATAGGTGAGCATGTGAACGCCCACCTCGTGGCTGAGGAGCGGTTCGACGCGGGCGCGGTCCATTGCGGTGCTGCGGGAAATGAGGAGGCGGCCATTGGAGACCATGAGCCCGCTCGGCAAATCGTCGCGCACCTCAACCGGCGTTGCAAAGGCGCTCGACTGCTCGGAATAGCGGGCGATCATGGCGCGGGCCCGCTTTTCGACGAGACGATAATCGGCGGTTTCGGCCGGGGACTTTTTGGCGCCGGGTTTCGTGTCTTCGAGGATAGAACGGGCGGCCTTGAGAAGGCGCGGCTCGACCGAACCATAGAGTGCCCGGCCCAGCTCGATGAAGCGCGGGGTTTCTCGCGCGGCGAGAAGCGAAAGCTGCAGGTCGAGCTCCTGCTGCTTTTCACGATAAAGGGTGCCCAGCACCGGGTCCTCGAAATGGTCGAGGGCGACGGAAAACAGCGCGCGCTTGCTCTCCTCCACGTCGACCGACAGCGGGCGATAGAGAAAGGCAGGTGCGCGCTTGAATTTGCCGGCCTTGAACTCGGCCCAGGCCGCTTCGGCGTTGATGGGCGTGACGGCGAGGAGGAAATCGAAACGAGTGGCGATGTCGTCGATGGCGCGGTCGGCGCGGGATACGGCATCGATATAGACCCGCCGACCAAGCGCGCGGTGCGTGGGTGGCTTGAGGCTGGTTGCGGCGCGGGCGAAGGCGGCGACCCCCTGAAGGCCGGCGTCAAAAATATTGGCAACGAGAAGCTCGTGTAGATGCGGGTAGAGCTCGCCGGTGACGGGGGCGCGGTAGATCGGGGCGAAGCGGATGGTGGCGACCGGAAACTGGGGCAGTTTTTTCGCCAGTCCGGCATGGGGATCGTCGTTGAGGGCGAGCCTGCGGATCTGGGGAGCGCGGTAGCGGGCGCCCATTTTCTCGATGGCGCTGGACATGGTGGAGGCGAGATTTTGCCCGAGCGCGTCGTCGGGGGTCGAGACCGACACTTCGAAGGGGGCGAGATAGGGCGCGTCCTCGGCGAGGTCGTCCCGCTCGAGCTCGCCGATATCGAGGATGAGGAAAGCGCCGAAGCGCTGCTTCATGGCTTCGCCGACCACGGACGCGATTGCGATCGCGTCGGTCCTGGTGCGGGCGATGAGATAGGCCGTATTGGCCGCAGTGGCCTGGCGGGCCGCCAACTCGTTGCGACGCCCGACATGGATGGCGAGATAGGGCATGGGGCGATCGAGATAGAGACGTCCCGTGCCGTCGAGATCGAGCCGGATCGGCGTGTCGCCGGCCAGCGCCTGGGTGACGGCTTCGATCATGGCGGCGCGGGAGCCGGTCCGGCTCATGGACGGGCTCCTAGACGCTCTTCGAGCAATGGCAGGGCGGCGCGAATGGCAGCCTGCAAATCGGCGATGGCTTCGGCATCCGGCGCGCCGGTCAATTCGTCCATGAAAATCTTCTTGAACTCGACGGCGATGGCGCAGCCCGTTTGGGGGAAATGTTCATGCACGAAGCGGGTCTGTTCGCCCTTGCCGGCGAAGGCGATGTTTTCGCGAACGTCGAGGCGACGGCCGAGGAAGGGCTGATCGCGGAGGCATTCCATGAAGGGATCGAGAATATGGGCCCAGCGGGCGCGATCCATGGAGAATGTGCCGATATTGATATCGGGGGCTTTGTCCGGATCGGTCGGGGGCGCGTCGTAACCGCCGCGGCGATGGTTGTAGCTGTGCATGTCGAGGAGGACGAAGCTGCCATGTTCGGCTTCGATATCGGCCAGCGCGCTTTTCAGCATCGCATAATAGCTGGCGTGCTGGCGCGAGAGGCGGTCGAGCTGCGCGGCGTCCGGGGGCGTCTCGTAGACCTGGAGCCCCCAGGCCTGTTCGGGCCTGAGGTAAATAGCCTCGTCGAGGGCACGGTTGAGATCGAGCTCGAAACGCGAGCGATGGACGACAATGCGGTTGTCCATGTCGGCGATGAAGCGGGCGGTGAACGGGTCCTCTTCGCGCAGGCGGCCGGATTCATCGATGGCCATGCGGGCGAGAAGATCGGGCCAGACGTGGTGGCCGTCATGAATTGCGGTGCCGATGAGGGGGGAGCGGCCGCGCGCGAGGGTCCACAAACCCTTGGCGCTTTGTCGGTCGGTGGCAAGTCTTTCGATGGGGTCCATGACGCGGATAACGGGCGCCATGGACCAGAGTTCCGGCGAGCGGCGGAGACCGTTCGCTTTTGCCGCTCAAAAGGCAGGACGCAAGCGCCCTGCCCCGAAGGATTAGTTGACGGCTTCGGCGGCAGCGATGGCGGCCATGTTGACGACGCCGCGGCTGGTGGCGCTGGGCGCCAGGATATGGGCCGGCTGGCGCGTGCCCATCAGCAGCGGACCGATGGCGAGGCCATTGTTCAGCTCCTTGATCAGCGTCATCGAGAGGTTCGCCGCTTCGAGGTTCGGGAAGATGAGCAGATTGGCCTCGCCCCGCAGGACTGAGTCCGGAATATAGCGATCGCGCAGACCCTCATTGATGGCGAGATCTCCCTGCATTTCGCCATCGACCACGAGGTCAGGGGCGACCTCCTTGAGGCGGGCATAGACCTCGCGCATCTTGTGGCTGGTGGCGCCATCGCGCGATCCAAAATTGGAGTAGCTCAAGAGGGCCGCTTTGGCCTCGATGTTGAAGCGCTGGAGATGGTCGCGGGCCTGCAGGGTGATGGCGACAATCTGCTCGGCCGTGGGGTCGATATTGACATAGGTGTCGGCCAGGAAGAACACGCCGCGCCCAAGCACCAGCATGGAAAGCGCCGAGAGCTGGCCGGCCGTGGGCGCCAGACCGATGACCGACTGGATATCGCGGGCGTGCTTGATGTAGCGGCCTTCGAGACCACAGATCAGCGCATCGGCCTCGCCGCGGCGCACTGCCAGGGCACCGATGACGGTGGTATTGGTGCGCACAATGGTGCGGGCGGTGTCGGGGGTCACGCCCTGTCGGCCGACCAGGGCATGGAAATCGGCGACATAGTCACGATAGCGCGGATCGTCCTCGGGATTGATGATCTCGAAATCCTTGCCCGGGCGGATGGTAAGGCCGAAGCGCTCAAGGCGGCTTTCGATGACACTGGGACGACCGATGAGGATCGGACGGGCGATGCGATCTTCGAGCAGGACCTGGGCGGCGCGCAGAACGCGCTCATCCTCACCATCGGCGAAGGCGACGCGCTTGCTCTGGTCCTGCGCACGCTCGATCATCGGCTTCATGACGAGGCCGGAGCGGAAGACGAAGCGATTGAGCTGGTCGTGATAGGCGGCGAAATCTTCGATCGGGCGCTGGGCGACACCGGTCTCCATGGCCGCCTTGGCGACGGCCGGGGCGATGCGCAGGATAAGGCGCTGATCGAAGGGATTGGGAATGAGATATTCGGGCCCGAAAATGGCGGGCACGCCATGGGCCGAGGCTTCAAGGCCGGGTTCATGCGCCAGCTTGGCGATGGCGCGGGCGGCGGCGGCCTTCATGTCCTCATTGATGACGGTGGCGCCGCAATCGAGCGCACCGCGGAAGAGGAAAGGGAAGCAGAGGACGTTGTTGACCTGGTTGGGATAGTCGGAGCGGCCGGTGCAGATCATGGCGTCGGGGCGAGTTGCACGCGCCAGTTCGGGCATGATTTCGGGAATGGGGTTGGAGAGCGCCAGGATCAGCGGATTGGGCGCCATGTCCTTCATCATTTCGGGCTTGAGCGCCCCGGCCTTCGAGAGTCCGACATAGATGTCAGCGCCTTCCATGACTTCGGCCAGTTCGGTCTTGTCGGTCTCCTGGGCGAAGGCCCCGCGCCAGCGATCGACATTGTTGTGGCGCGCCTTGGTGACGAGGCCCTTGCTGTCGGCGATCCAGATGTTCTCGCGGGTGGCGCCGACGGCGATCAGCATGTTCATGCAGGCAATGGCCGCGGCCCCTGCCCCCGAAGTCACGATCTTGACCTTGGCGATGTCCTTGGCGACCAGTTCCATGGCGTTGAGGACAGCGGCGGCGACGATGATGGCGGTGCCGTGCTGGTCATCGTGGAAGACCGGGATGTTCATGCGCTCGCGCAGCGCTTCCTCGATCTCGAAACATTCCGGGGCCTTGATGTCTTCGAGATTGATGCCGCCGAAGCTGGGCTCGAGCGGGGCGACGATCTCGATGAAGCGCTTGGGATCTTCCTCATTGACCTCGATATCGATCGAGTCGATGCCGGCGAACTTCTTGAAGAGGACAGCCTTGCCTTCCATCACGGGCTTACTTGCCAGTGCGCCGATATTACCAAGGCCCAGGACGGCAGTGCCGTTGGAGATGACGGCAACGAGATTGCCCTTGGCGGTATATTTATAGGCGGCTTGCGGATCGGCGGCGATTTCCTCGCAGGGGATGGCAACGCCGGGCGAATAGGCCAGCGACAGGTCGCGGGTATTGGCGAGCGGCTTGGTCGCGACGATCTCGAGCTTTCCGGGGCGCGGATATTCGTGGAAATGCAGCGCCGCTGCGTGCTGGCTCGGCTTGTTGTCGTCGACCATAGATTTCTCCTTCGGGCGCTGGCCCTGTTTTGTTTTTGATGCCGCTGAAGCAGCGACACGCCACGGCGTCCGACCTCCTGCCAGAGTCCGGGCTCTGAGACCCTACATTGCGCTAAAGGCTTACGACTATTGGACTATAGGCGAAGCTAAGGGAGCAGCGCGCGAAGGATACCAGCCGAAAGGATGGCAATTATGACGGTGGGGAGGATGGGAAGCCGCGTGGCCGCGAGGATGGTGATGCCGAGCGCCAGGAGATCGGCGGGGCGGCCGGTGACGAAATCGGGGGCGATGACCGAGATCAGCACGCAGCCGGGAGCCGATTGCATGACCGTGACCAGGCGCGGGCTCAAAGTGCGGTTGCGCAGGAAAAAATAGCCGGCGATGCGGGTGAAATAGGTGGTCGATGCCATCAGCACGATGGCGAGAATGGTGATGGGCTCAGGCATCGGGCTTGGCCCAGATATAGGCGGCAAGGATGCCGGAAAGGGCGCCGGCGGGAACATACCAGGCGCCCGGGACGAGAAGAAAAGTGCCGGCGCCGACGACGAGGCTGACGAGCCACGGCCGTGCGGTCGCAACGCCCTGCCACATGCCGGAAAGCATGACGAGGAAGACGGCGGGAAATGCCATGTCGAAGCCGAAGCGGGTGATATCGCCCAGGACCGGACCGATCACGGCGCCGATGGCAGCGCTTGAGGGCCAGGAGAGATAGAGCCCGAGCGAGAGGCCCATATAGAAGGGCAGGCTGAGGACGCCATTGCGCTTGCGCGCATCGTCGAGGCCGAGGGCCCAGCTTTCGTCGCACATCAGCGCCAGCGCCGGCAGCACTTTTCGCAAGGGCAGATGGCGCATGGTGGGGGCGAGGGCCGCGCCCATCAGGATGTGGCGGCTGTTCACAAGCAGGGTCAGCGCCACGATCAGCGGAATGGTCGGCGGCCAGGTCCAGAGATCGACGACGGTAAATTCGGACCCGCCGGCGAAATTGAGCCCGGTCATCAAAGCGATTTCGAGCGCGGAAATGCCTTTTTCGGCGGCCTGAGAGCCCAGCACGAGGGCAAAGGGGATGAAGCCGAGGAGAACCGGGATCGAGACCCTGAGGCCGCGCAAAAACTCGCTGCGCGCCGTGTCTTGCGCCAAGGTGATGTCAGTCATTTTTTGGTCGCGACCCAGATGAGGTGACGGGCGCCGCCGCGCTTGCCATTGGCGCGCACCTGCAGTTCTTCCACGATCATGTTGGATTGCTTGAGGCGCCGCGTGAACCCGACATCGGGATGGGCAGACCAGACCGCCAGATGACCGCCCCTGGTCAGCGCCGTCTTGGCCGCCTCAATGCCGCGAGCGCTGTAGAGCCGGTCATTCTCCGGGCGCGACAGGCCATCGGGGCCATTGTCGACATCGAGCAGGATCGCGTCGAACGGCGCGCCGGCAGCTATCGCCGCAGCGACATCGCCCACATAGAGTTTTACGCGAGGGTCATCGAGGCTGTCGCCATGGATGGGTTTGAGGGGTCCGCGCGCCCAGTCGACGACGGCGGGGACCAGCTCGGCGATGGTGATCTCGGCATCGGCGCCAAAATGCTGAAGGGCGGTGCGCAGGGTGAAGCCCATGCCAAGGCCGCCGATCAGAATTCTTGCGCCGGGACGCGTGCCGACACGCTCGGCTGATATGACGGCCAATTGCTCTTCCGACCCGCTGAGACGGCTGTTCATCAATTCGATGACGCCGGACATGATCGAGAACTCGGTGCCGCGCTGCATGAGCTTGAGCTCACCGCCTCCGGGCACCTTGGTCTCGTCCAGCTTGATCCAGGGCAGCATGTGGTCGTCCTCGCGCAATTCCCCGCCTGCCTAGTGCGGAAGTGCGACAAAGCCAAGCCTTGGTTGAAAACGGACTGCCGCACCGTCCGTGCCCGGAAGGGATCGGCACCTTTCCGACGCGCCGGTATCGCGCTAAGTCTTCGAGCGATTTTTGGGGAGCATCAAATCGATACGTTCAATGGTTTGCCTGGCTTTGGTCAGCATGATTGCAGCGGGAGGGGTTGAGGCGCAGGAACAGGCGGCAGCGGGTGCAGCTGCCTGGACGACCAGCTGCGCCAGTAGCGGACGGGCCGTCGAACCGGCCTGCGAAGCGGAGCAGCGCGTCGTGCTGTCGTCTACCGGCCAGCTTCTCGCAGGACTGACTGTGCGCTTCGCCTCGAGCAGCGCCGAGCCCGAATTGACCGTTCAACTGCCCCACGGGCTCTATCTTCCCAGCGGGGTCCGCCTGTCGGTGGGGGAAGACCAGGTTCTCGACATGCCGCTTGTCACCTGCGACGGCAATGGCTGCTATGCCCTTACGGGGCTGGACGGATCGCTGCTCGACCGCCTGCGCGATGCGCAGGAGTTGACCGTCACATTCGAGGACATGTCGCGCGCTGCGATCGGCGTGCCGGTCGCAATGGTCGGGTTTGCCGAGGCGATCGAACGCGCGCGCTGAACGGTGCCCTTAGAAGGGCACCGACAGCTTGGCGTTGATACCGTAGCTTTCGAAGTGGGGCGCCAATTTCAGGTCCCCCGAAAGCCGCAGCACGGCGCCATTTTCAAAGATGAGGCTGGAGCCCGCGGTGAGATCGAGGCGCGTGCCTGCCACCTGATCGGGCGTGGAGAAGGTGCCGTTGCCAACGCCCTGGCCCGCAAAATGGGCCGACGGGTCGACGTCCGTCAGTTCCAGCGTTTCCACGAGACCCAGCCGCGCGAAGGGGCGCAGAAGGGCATCACCGATTTCAAACTCGCCACCGATTTCGATGGAGGGTGTCAGTGTCAGATAGGTGGAAGACGTGTTGCTGACATTAAGGGCAAGCGGGCCGCCGTTTTCGACATAGGCATGGCGGGTGATATGTCCGAGGCCAATGTCGAGGGCCGGACGCAGATAGATGTCGTCGAACCCGAGGGTGTGGGCCACGCGGCCCGTTGCGGAGACGAATGTCACGGTCTGGTCGGACGACAATTCGTAACGCGCGCCCGGGACGACGAGATGGCGCGTGGCGTCGCCTTGCGAGGCGCCGGCATTGATCGCAGCGGAGAAGCTGGTGTTGTCCAGCTGCGTCTTGACCACCGCCCCCGCCTGGACGCGAACACCGTTGATCTGGCCGCTGGCGCCCAGCTGGGTCGAGAACTGCTCTACCCCGAAGCCGAGGCCGGCCTGGATTTGATTGGCAAGCTCGGCCTGAAGGCCTCCCATCAGCGCGAGGCTGTTGTGGGTGAAGCCTTCGGTATGCCCATGGGCACCTTGCCGGGTTCGGCTGGCGTCGAGACTGCCCCAGGCGCATTGGCCCTCGGCATCGAACCGATTTGGCCCATCCGCCTGCTTGCAGCTCATCATGGCATTGGTGAAGTGCTGTCCCGAAGCCATAGTCGTGTGCGTAATTGCCGTGAAATCGGCGGGCTCGATGGTGGACAGCGCCTCCGCATAGGGCTCGTCCCCATCAATGGTCATGAGACCCCGCATGACCGCTTCCAGTTCCGGCGCGAGCGGGGCGGACAGGAGCGCGTTGAGGTAGTCGCCCACCGAATTGTCGCTTGTCAGCAAATTGTCGTCGCGGAAGTCCACGGTGTAGCCGAGATTGAGCTGCGAGCCGGTATTGGTGAGCACAAAATCCACCGCGGGCCGATCGACGACGGTGAGGCTGGCGCTGTCGAGCTTGCCGGTGCTGGTCGCAATGATGGACGAATAATTGCCGATGGTGCCGGCACTGTTGAGGAACTGCACCTCGACGACGCCGGCGAGCCTCGCCGCCCCGGCAAAGTCGAGGCGATCGGAGAGCTTGATATTCCCCTGGCTGGCGAGGTCGATGTCGACGGCATATTTGCCGGTGGCCGTCTGCTCGAAACCGCCGGAGACGGACGTCGTCATGATAATCCCCGCGCCGCCGGGCGAGATTGTGCCATTATTGACGATGCTGCCCTTAGCCATGGAGAGGGTCTGGCCGGTGGCGAGAAGGCCGTGGGTGTCGTTGACCAGCCGGCCCAGCGTTTCATTGAGCGCGATATTGCCGGTGATAACGCCCGAATTGGTCAAGGCAAGTGTCGGCCGGACGTCTGGAACACCGGGACTGGGCGCCTTGGCCGTGCGCTTGGGGTCGGCCGCGACGTAGATGGCATAGCCGCCATTGACGCCATCGGCGGTGGATAGGGTGCCGTGGTTCTCGATAGTGTTGTTGGCGCCGCCCACCAGCATCAGTCCGATGGAGGTATTTTCGAGGCTGGCTCCAAGCTGGGTGCGGCCCGCCTGGATGGATGAATTTTCCGCCAGATAAACCGAAATATCCCCGCCCGCCTTGGGGCCGGTGCTCTTGGCCAGCACGCCGATTGTGGATGCAGGTGCGCCCGTCTCTCCCTTGGCGATAACCCCGGCATTCACCTCGCCGGCGATCTCGATATCGACTTCGCCGCCTGTCCCCGAGCCGCTGTCGCTCTGGGCGAAAATGCCGGTCGAGAAATTGCCCGACGTCCGGATGGAGCCATCAACGACAATGGTGATCGGGCCGCCCTCGCCCTCGTCTCCGGCAGTGCCCGAATAGAATATCGAGCCATTGCCGGCCGCGCCGCCGCCGCCGCCGATGGACTGCGCAAAAATGCCGTTCGACTTGAGGCCAGTCGTCACGATGGAGCCATCGAGGGCTATGTTGACTTCGTCGCCGGAGCCACCGCCGCCACCATTCTGGGTGAAGGACAGGATGCCGAGCCCCGCCCAGGCATTGCCGGCCTTGGCAATGGAGCCGGCGATGCCGCCGCCGCCACCGATGGATTGGGCAATGATGGCGTCGGCGCCTGCTCCATGGGTAGTGAGCACGGCGTCGTCGGTGATCTTGAGCGTGACCGTACCGCCATTGCCGCCGTCGCCACCGCCGCCGCCGATGCCGATCTTGCCAGTGGGGCCCTGGTCGGCCTCGCCGCCGGCACCGCGGCGACCGGCCGTGCCGCCACCGCCGCCAATCGATTGCGCGATGATGGCGTTGGAAATGAGTTCGTGGGTAGTGATATCCGCCGAGGTCGAGACATCAACCGCGGCGCCATCGCCATCGGCCCCGCCCGTGCCCCCGACCGCAAGGTTGAGCGATTTGTAGATCGGCGCCTGGTCGAAGACATAAAAGCCGATTCCCATGGGGATCGAAGCGGCCGCGGGCAGGATTTCGCCCCAGCCGAGGTGGCCGTTACCGCCATCGCCGCCCCCGCCGCCGATGGATTGGGCATAGATGCCGAGTGCATGAATGCCATGCGTGACGAGTTCGCCGCTATTGTTGACCGTGACCGCCGCTCCGTGCCCGGCGTCGCCGCCATTGCCGCCAACTGCCGCAGTCAGCGAGAGATTGTTCTTAGCGTTGGGGACGCCTTCGCAAACCTTGGGCACGGTGCATTTTTGGCCGAACATCAAATTGATGGCGTTGGCGCGGCCACCAATACCGCCGCCCCCGCCGATCGACTGGGCGTAGATGGCATGCGAATTGCCGCCGCTCAGCTCCGTGCTCGACTTGAACCCCGTGGTGATGTCGCCCGAATTGGCGATGGTGACAGTGCTGGCGACGTTGCCATTGCCGCCCACACCGCCCACGGATGCGTTGACATTGATCGACTTTGCATCGGCCTGAGCGATGTTGGTGATGGTCGCCAGACCGGTAATCGAGCCGCCGCCATCACCGCCGCCGCCGCCGATCGACTGGGCGAAGATACCGATGGCGCTGTTGCCCCTGATGGCGATGTCTTCGGCATTGGTGATTTTGACGGCAGCCGCCGCGCCGCCCGAGCCGCCATTGCCGCCGACGCTGACGCCGACATTGACGGAGGTCTGTTCGCCGCTGACGCCCAGCATGGCGGTCAGGGCCAGGCCGCCCTTGCCGCCGCCGCCGCCAATCGACTGAGCCTGGATGCCATGCGCGCCAAAGCCCGATGTGGTGAGCACGCCCCCGGCAGCGTTGGAAACGTCCACCGTGCCGGCCTTGGCCCCGGTGCCGCCCTTGCCGCCCACTGTGACGCCGATCTGCGCCGAACTGGTGGTGGTGTTCATGACGCTGCCGACGATCGCGGCGCCGCCATTGCCGCCGCCGCCGCCGATCGACTGGGCGAGGATGGCCACGGAATCGGCGCCTGTCGTGGTTACTTGTCCCTCGTTCTTGAGGTTGACGAGCCCGGCCGTGTTTCCCGCGCCGCCATTGCCGCCAACGGAGACCGATGCCTGGGCGCCGGAGCCGTTAAGGGTCATATTGCCGGTTACCGCGAGGCCGCCACTGCCGCCACCGCCGCCGATGGACTGCGCCTTGATGCCGAGCGCATTGGCGCCGGAAGTGGAGATGTCGCCCGAATTGTCGACCCAGACCTGATCGCTGACGCCGCCGCTGCCCCCTGCACCGCCCAGGGCAATGCCGACGCGGGCGGTGGGGATGTCGGTGGCCACGGACAGGTTTGCGCTGAGGCCCATGCCGCCATCGCCGCCGCCACCCCCAATGGATTGGGCATAAATGCCATGGGCACCATTGCCGAGCGTCACGAGCCTGCCGTCATTGTCCACTTCGACCGAGTTCGCAGCGCCCCCCGTGCCACCCGATCCGCCGAGGCCGAGCGAGAAATTAAAGCCCTTACTGCCCACGCTGAGGCTGCCGGCGCCGGCAAAACCGCCGGAACCACCGCCGCCGCCAATGGACTGGGCGAAGATGGCATGCGCGCCATTGCCGGTGAGCGGGGCCGATCTGGTCGCCGCCTGCCCGGTCTTGATGGTACCCGTATTTGTCACCTCGACGGCGGCGCCGACATTGCCCTCGCCACCCTTGCCGCCCACCGCAACGGCGACGGCGCCGCTGATATTGGCCACGGAGATACTGTAGCTCGCCGCGACCGCACCGCCGCCCGTGCCACCGCCGCCGCCGATCGACTGCGCCAGCAGGCCATGGGAGAGATCGCCGATCGTGGCGATGGAGCCACTATTGGTGACGGTGACGTCCTCTGCGGAACCGCCGGTGCCGCCGGTGCCACCGACCGCAGTGGAGATGGTCAATTGCCCCATGGAGCCGGCAAAGCTGAAGCCACCCTTGCCGCCGCCGCCACCCACAGACTGGGCATAAATGGCGGCCGCGTTCGCGCCCTTGGTCGAAAGGCCATGAGCGTTGTTGACGCTGACCTTTTCGGCATTGCCGCCGCCCCCGCCCGAGCCACCAATCGCAACGGAAATTCCCACGGGCTGGAGTGCGCCGGCCGAAACGGCCAGTGAACCGACGCCGCCCCCGCCGCCGATCGATTGGGCAAAGATGGCATTGGCGCCTTCGCCATCGGTGGCGATGGACTTGCCGCTGCCCGTCGTGACGACGCTGACCGCGGAGCCGTTGCCGCCCGACCCACCCGATCCGCCGACGGCCACACTGACCGGCAGAACGACGCTGGTTGCGACCGTCCGCCCGCCATCGCCACCTCCGCCGCCGATCGACTGGGCAAAGATGCCGTGGGATTTCTGCCCCTGGGCAAGCAGATTGCCGGCGGACGTGACGGAGACGACGCCGCCATGGCCACCATTGCCGCCCGAGCCGCCAATGCTGACCAGCCCCGATGAATTGCCGCCATCGCCGCCCCCGCCACCGATGGACTGAGCGTAGATCGCGGTCGAATCCCTGTCATGCGTGGTGACGGTCTGGCTGTTGGTGACTGTCACCGTGCCGCCGTTGCCGCCAGCGCCCGCAGCGCCGCCAATGCCGACCAAGGCACCGGTGGAACTGCCATCGCCGCCGCCGCCGCCAACGGACTGGGCGTAGATGCCGTCGCCATTTTCGCCATAGGTGGTGATGTGGCCCGAACCGGAATTGTTGACGACGACCTTACCCCCATTGCCGCCATGGACACCGCTGGCGCCAAGCGCAACGAGACCGGAGGCCGAGCCGGCATGGCCGCCACCGCCACCGATGGATTGCACCAGCAGGCCGCGGGCGACGTCGTTCTCGATTTCGATAGTACCGGTGTTGGTGACCTTTACGGTGCCGCCATTGCCGGCGCTGGAGCCGCTGCTTCCATAGGCGACCAATCCGCTGGCGCTGCCGCCCCGGCCGCCGAAGCCGCCAATCGATTGGGCGAGAATGCCATCGGCCCCGACGCCCTGCGTAACTATCCTGCCCGATTGCGAGATTTCGACGGTGTTGCCATCGGCGGCGGGGTCACCACCACCGGACTTCGACCAGAGGCCACTGGCACTGCCGCCGGCGCCGCCATTGCCACCGACGCTCTGGGCGAGAATACCGACGGCATCCTCGCCGCGCGTGCTGATCTGCGCCGCCGAGACAATATTGATTGCGCCGCCCATGCCGGCTGGGCCGCCGTCGCCGGCCTTGCTGCTGATCGCCCCGCTGGCGCGGCCGCCATTGCCACCGCTGCCACCCACGCTCAGCGCGAAGATGCCATAGGAATCGTCGCCCTGGGTGGTGATCACGCCCGATGCATTTACGGCCACATTTCCGCCTGCTGCAGCGCCGCCGCCATGCCCGCCGCGGGCCGAGAACACCCCTGAATCACTGTAGCCATCGGCGCCAAAGCCGCCAATGCTGGCTGCATAGATACCGTAGGCTTCATCGCCCTTGGTGAGGATGGCAAAGGTGCCGGTGCTGACGTTGAGGACGATGTTGCCCGAGGGCTGGGCATAGCCGCCGGACTGTCCGGAGCTCCTGGGAATTGCGCCGTTGCGGGGCGGCGCATTGAAATTGACGCCGATCTTGTCGGTGACGGCGATATTGGAAGTGATGTCCTGAACATTAACCGACGGCACCGGGTTTTGCACCGGCTGGTTGGTCTGGGTGACGCCACCCGTCAGGTCGCCGCTGCAATTAACCTGCCCATCAGGTCCGGAAACGCAGGCGGCCAGGGCCGGCATGGAAACGCTCGAGGCCAATATCGCCAGCGTGAGCGACAGCACACTCCCAGCCCTGAGCACCATTCTTATCCCCATCCCCAAAAAGTGAACCCTAGGGGGCGGAGTGCTTAACGTTCCGTTAACCGAGCACTCGGGGGAGGTGAGCTATTTTTCTCTTGGCATCAGTGATTTATCGAAAGGGCGCCTCGCGCCCCGCCTGCTGCGCCATCAGAAGGGCACCGATGAGCCCGCTATCATGGCCAAGGGTTGCCGCGACAAGCGCGGGCTGGAAAAGATCGGGCTCCTGACTGAGGTGGGTCGCGACGCGAGCGAGATAGCCAGGAGCGAGGCCGATGCTGCCGCCGATGGCGACGCGGTCGAGGCCAAGGATCGTCGTGAGATCGGCAATCAGCGTCGCAACGGCGCGGGCGGAGCGATCGATGATGGCGTCATGGGCGCCGCTCTCGAACACGGCGCGGGCATCGGGAAGGTTTGCAGCGGCGGCAATGCCCCGACCACCGGCAACGCTTTCGACCGTGCCGAAACGACCGGAGCCGCAGATTGTTTCGCCCAGCGGCGAGGAGACGAAGCCGACGTGACCGGCAAGGCCATTGGCGCTTTCAATCAGCCGGCCGCCGAGCACGAGGCCGCCGCCAATGCCGGTGGACACAGTAAGATAGGCGAAATTGAAGGTGCCCTGCCCTGCCCCCAATTGCGCCTCGGCCCAGGCGGCAGCGGCGGCGTCATTGACGGCCTTGGTGCGCGCGCCGAAACGAGCGGCGAGTTCTGCGCCGAGCGGCGCAGCACTTATGGCGCTCAGGGTCGTTTTGTTGACGGCGTGCCAATTGCCTTCGCGATCGACGCGACCGGCGACAGCGACGCCGAGAGGTTCGCCGTGTCTGTAGCCGGCCTCGGCGAGCAGGGTTTCGATGGCGGTCAGCTGGTCGGCCAGCGCAGCACCTGCGTCGGTGGGCTGCTGCAGGCGGCGGGTGACGACGCCGTTCTCGATCTGGGCGACGGCGGTCTTGGTGCCGCCGAGATCGACGGAAAAGCCATCAAGGCTCATTTTGTGCCCCGGATTGCATCGGCGAACCAGGAGGTGACGTGCTCGAGCCGGGTCAGCGCGCTGCCGACCGTGACGGCATCCGCGCCGGCGGCCATGGCGGCGGCAGCGAGCTCTGGGGTGTTGAGCCGGCCTTCGGCCATGACGAAACCGCCCAGGGCCTTAAAACCGCGGATCAGCTCGAAATCGGGGCCAACATTGAGCCCTTCGGTTTCGGCGGTGTAGCCGGACATGGTGGTGCCCAGGATTTGCGCGCCCGAGGCGAAGGCGATGCGGCCGTCTTCCAGCGTGGAGCTGTCGGCCATGGCGATCTTGCCGGCGCCGAGAATGGCTTTCAGAATGTCCTCGCGGCTGTCCGGGCGCGGCCGGTTGGTCGCATCATAGGCGATGATGTCGGCACCGGCATCGGCCAGCGCCAGAGCCTCGGCGATGCGGACAGTGATGCGGACCGGCGTATCGTCGAGGTCGGATTTGACGATGCCGATGATCGGGACGTTCACATGCGGGCGCGTGGCGCGGAGATTGTCGACGCCTTCGATACGGAGGGCAACTGCACCGCCGGCGACGCAGGCCTGGGCCATGGCCGCGACGATCTCGGGGCGATCCATCGGACCGTCATCGACGGGCTGGCACGAGGCCACGAGGCCTCCACGGATGCGGCTGAGAATGTCCACGCTGAAAACGCCTTTGTCTGGAAAGAGTGCCGGCAGCGACCGCAGTCTCTGCCGGAATCGGTCGGGAGCTTACGCGCCCAGGCCCAAATCGCGCACGATCTTTTCGACCTTGGCGGTGGCCTCGGCATCAAGGGTCTTGAGCGGAGCGGTCATGGTCGCCGAGCTGATGATGCCACGGGCAACCATGGCTGTCTTGAAGGCCCCCACGCCGGCGGCATCGCCGGAGCGGCCGGTCGGCTGGAAGACGATCTCGAAGAGCTCGTTGATGAATTTCTGCTCCTTGACGGCGGTGACGTAGTCACCGGCCTTGGCAGCATCCCAGAGACGGACATAGGCGGCAGCCTCGACGTTGGCGGCACCGGGAACGGCACCGTCAGCGCCGATCAGCGCCATGGCGTCGACGATCATCTCGTGGCCGGTGAACAGAACCAGCGGCTTGCCGGCGGCTTCGTTCATGGCGATGAGGCGGCGGAAGCTGACGTCGTCGCCCGAGGAGTCCTTGACGCCGGCGATGACGCCTTCCTTGCCCAGCTGGACCAGCAGGCCCGGGGAGAGCTTCTTGTGGACGCGAACCGGAATGTCATAGGCAAAGAGCGGCACCGAAATGCCGGCGGCAATTGCGCGGAAATGATCGGCCACTTCGGCTTCATCGTTGATCGTATACATCGGGGCCGTGGTGACGATGCTGTCGGCGCCGGCCTCGATCATCTTCCTGGCGGTGCGGATGACGCTCTGCGAAGAGACTTCCATGGCGCCGGCGATCACCGGCACGCGGCCGGCGTTGGCCTTGACGATGCATTCGACGACGGCGACGCGATCTTCCTCGGAGAGGTAGCAGACCTGGCCGGTGGAGCCGAGGGCGAAGAGGCCATGCACGCCCGAGGCGATGAGGTGCTCGACCAGCTTGGTGAGATCACCGAAATTCACCGTGCCATCGGTATTGATCGGGGTGACAACGGGCGGGACGATGCCGTGATAGATATGCTTGGACATTGAAGTTCCGGTAGCAGGAGGGAGAGGGGGAAGAGGGTTCAGGCCGCGCCCGCGTGCAGCAGGCTCGGCGCCGCTGCCAGCAGGGTTCGGGTATAATCCTGTGAGGGCGAGCCCAGCACCTGTGCGCCGGGACCGAATTCGATGACCTTGCCGCGATGCATGACGGCGATATCGTCAGATATGTGCCGCACGGTCTGGATGTCGTGGGAAATGAACACCATGCCCAGGTCGAGTTCGCGCTTGAGATCCTGCAGAAGATTGAGGATCTGGGCGCGCACGGAGACGTCGAGGGCGGAGGTGGGTTCGTCGGCGACGATGACCTGCGGCTCGAGCGTCAGCGCACGGGCAATGGCGACGCGCTGGCGCTGGCCGCCGGACAATTGGGCCGGAATGGCGTCGAGTACCGATTGCGGCAGGCCGACGAGATTGACCAGCTCGGACACGCGGGCGCGGCGGCTCTGAGCGTCGCCAATGCCGTGGACATTGAGCGGATCGGTCAGGGCATCGCGCACCAGCATGCGGGCATTGAGTGCGGTAGCCGGATCCTGGAAGACCACGGAGACGACGCGTCCGATCCGCTTGCGGGTGGCAGCGTCGAACTTCTTGACCTCTTCGCCGCCGAAGAAAATCTGACCTTCGCTGGGAGCCAGGAGCCCGATCAGCACTTTTGCGGCCGTCGACTTGCCCGAACCGGATTCGCCGACCACGCCCAGCGTGCGGCCACGGTGCACGGCGAGGGACACAGTGTCCAGCGCGCGCAGGGCGACGGGTTTCAGCAGCGAGGAGCGGATGCGGAAGTCGACGCAGACATCCCGCAACTCGATCAGAGCCTCGGGGCTTTTCCTGGTGTTCGCGTTCATGCGCGGACCTCGATCGGCTGGACGATGTCATCGTCGGGGTGAGCGGCGTAGAAATGCTCGGTTCCGGGGATTTGGCGGAAGACGCGCGTCACTCCCGCATTGCGCGCGGGATCAGACGAGCGCGGGGCAAAGCGGTCGCCCTTGGGGAATTCCCGCGGCGAAGGCACGGTGCCGCGCACCTGATGCAGCCGGCTCGCGCTGGCCTCGATGCTGAGCACAGCGCCGAGCAGGCCACGGGTATATTCGTGCACGGGCTGGGTGAGGATCTCGCGGGTCTTGCCCTGTTCGACCATCTGGCCGGCATACATGACCGAGATGCGGTGCGAAATTTCAGCCACCAGTGCCAGATCGTGCGAGACGAAGAGCATGGCGAAACCCAGTTCCTCGCGCAGGCGATTGAGGAGGTCGACCACCTGCTTCTGGACGGTCACGTCGAGGGCCGTGGTCGGCTCGTCAGCGATGACCAGCTTGGGATTACGCGTCAGGGCCATGGCGATGAGAACGCGCTGGCGCTGACCACCCGATAGCTCGTGCGGATAGGAGTTGAGCGTGCGAGAGGGGTCGAGGCCCACCATGGTCAGCAGGTCCTCGGCGGAACGGGTGCCGCCGCGCGAGGTGAGCTGCGCCATTTGCGAGCGGATCAGCATGGCCGGGTTGAGCGAGGACAGCGCATCCTGGTAGATCATGGCGATGCCCTTGCCGCGCAGGGCATTACGCTCCTTCTCACTCATGGTGAGGAGGTTCTTGCCCTCGAAGAGGATCTCGCCGCGAATGCGCGCCTTGGGATCGAGCAGGCCCATAATGGCCAGCGAGGTGATGGACTTGCCGCAGCCGCTTTCGCCGACCAGGGCCACGGTCTCACCGGGGCGAACGGAGAAGGAGATATTGTCCACCACGTCGACAGTGCCGTGGCGCGGGAAGCCAATGGAGAGATTGCGCACTTCGAGGATGGGCGCGACCGTCTCGTCCATGGTGAGGCGGTCGGTGCGGGCAAGTTCGACCCGGCGCAGTTCCGCAAGACGCTGCTCGAGCGCAATTGCGGCGCTGGCTTCGTGCGCGGTGTCGACTGCCTTGGGCGCCTCGAGCTTTTCGATGGCGGCCTCGACCTCGGCCGCATTGACCTGAGCGCGGGCGCGCGGGGCGGCCATGGCGTCGGTCATGCCTTCGGCCAGGACATTGAGCGCCAGAACGGTGACGGTAATCAGCGCACCGGCAAACAGCGTCGACCACCAGGCGCCTGACATGACCAGTTGACGGCCGGATGCCATGACATTGCCCCAGGAGGGTTCGGGATCGGGCACGCCGGCCTGGATAAAGGAGAGCGAGGCCTCAAAGACAATGGCGTCGGCCACGAGAATGGTGGCGAACACCAGCACCGGGGCAAGGCAATTGCGGGCCACATGCTTGAGCAGGATATGCGGGGTGGACGCGCCCATGACCCTGACGGCCGCAACATAGTCCTCGCCATATTGGCCAATGATATTGGCGCGGATGACGCGGGTGAGCTGGGGCACATAGAGAAAGGCGATGGTCAGCACCAGGACCGGCAGCGACTGGCCGAAAACGGTGACGAACACCACGGCAAGCGCGATGCCGGGAAAGGACATGACCATGTCCAGCACGCGCATCAGCACTTCGGAGACCCATTTGCCCGAAGTGGCCGCGATGGCGCCGAGGATGGAGGCCGCGACGAGGGCCACGCCAGTGGCGGCGAGGCCGATAATGAGCGAATAGCGGGCGCCATAGGCGAGGCGCGAGAAGATGTCGCGTCCCTGCCGGTCGGTGCCGAACCAGTTTGCAGCATCGGGCGCGGCGGGACCGCGGGTGAGGCCTGTCGCCAGCGGGTCAAACGGGGCAATCAGCGGCGCGAACACTGCCGCCAGGCACACGACGGCCAATATGCCCAGGGCGATGCGCGAGGTGAGCGACAATTGCCGCAGGCCGGAAAGGCTGAGACCCGGGATGGAGAGTTTTTTGGTGGTTTCGGTTCTGATCACGTCAAATATCCCGGATGCGCGGATTGACCAGCACGTAGAGCAGATCGACGATGGCGTTGATGACGATGAAGGCGACCGCCACCGTGAGGGTGACGCCCTGGACGAGATTGGGCTCGTTATTGGTGACGCCATTCATGATCAGCATCCCCATCCCGTTGATGTTGAAGATGATCTCGATGATCACCGCGCCGCCCATGAGGTAGCCGATGCGCAGGCCGAGGACGGTGATGGGGGTGATGAGCGCATTGCGCAGCACGTTGCGACCGACCACGACATGGCGCGGAATGCCGGCGCCGAGGGCGGTGCGCACGTAATCCCGATCCAGTTCTTCAACCACGGCAGTGCGAACCACGCGGGAGAGCTGGCCGATAACGGGCACGGCCAAGGCCACGGCCGGTAGCACCATGCGCAGGAACCAGCCGCCGAAATTGTCGAACATGCCCGGCAAGCGGCCCGAGGTCGGCAGCAGGGAGAAAATGCCGACCTTGTGCCCGAGCAGCTGGATCAGCAACACAGCGAGCCAGAAGGATGGTGTCGACAGGGAGGCAATAGAGAAGATGCGGATGACCTGATCCGGCCATCGGTCACGATAGATCGCTGCGAAGACGCCGAGCAACAGCGAAAAGGTCACCGCTATGACAAGGCCGAGGAAGGTCAGCTGCAGGGTGATCGGGAAGGCGCGAGCGACTTCGTCGATAACCGGCAGCTGGCGGGCGGAATACGTGCCCATATCGAGCTGGACCAGGCCGCCGACGAAGGAAACATAGCGGGTCAGCAACGGCTCATTGAGGCCGTGCACTTCGCGATATTGCTCTCGCGCTTCCAGTGAGGCGCCCTCGCCCAGCGCGGTGATCGCGGGATCAACGCTGGAAAAGGACATGACGAAAAAGACGAGAAAAGTGATCCCGAGGATCATGATCGGCAATTGCACCAGACGGCGCCCGATCAGGTTGAGCACGTTTAGCATGGCCGTCTGGCTCGCTTGTTTGAACGGTGTTGCAGGTTGACTGCCAGGTTCCGGGCCTGGGCCCGGAACCTGCGGATTAGTCGGCGGCGCTTACTTCTTGACGCCGACGTCGAGGAAGGAGAGGCCGGTCGTGGGAACCGGGGCAAAGCCTTCCAGCTCGTCGGGGTTCCAGGCGGTCGGCAGCTGGCGGTGCAGGAGCGGATAGAGCGGAACCTCGACCGAGATCAGGTCCATGGCTTCGTTCCACTTGGCCTGCTGCTCATCACCCGAAAGGCGCAGCGCGTCGTTGAGGATTTCGGTCAGCTTGGCATAGCCTTCGCTGCCCGCCCAACGGTAGCGCGTGGTGGGCCAGATATTGTCGCCATACCACCACTGCATCAGGATGTCGGGGTCGTTGCCGAACACGGACGGATCGCCGGGGGCAATCATGACCTGCATCTCGTTGGCATCGACCTTCACATATTGCCCACCGGACTGGCCGATATCGAGCGTGGTGTTGAAGCCGACGGCATCGAGGGATTCCTTGATGATCGGCGCCACGTCCTTGACCCAGCCGTGGTCGGTGCTCATCAGCGTGATGTCGAGCGATGGCACGCCGGCTTCAGCGAGCAGTTCGCGCGCCTTTTCGGGGTTGTTGCCATAGACATTGGTCGCCCGATGGTAGTTCGGGTGCGTCTCGGGCAGGAAGGAGCTGGCGGCGGTGGCATTATCGAGCATGCCGGTGCCGATCACCTTGTCCATGTCGATGGCATACATGAATGCCTGGCGCACGCGCACGTCGTTGAACGGCGCGGTCTCGGTGTTGAACATGGCAAAGAGCAGGCCGAAGGACTGAGCCTTCTCAAGCTCGGCCATAGCCGCAACCGCGTCCACGTCCACATAGGGAACGTCTTCGATAGCCATTACGGTGCCCGAGGAGAGCGCGTTCACACGGGCGGTCGGATCGGCGATCAGGTTCCAGACCATTTCCTTGGCGAGAGCCGGACGATTGCCGGTGTAGTCCTCGTTGCGCTCGAAGACGATCTCGGCTTCGGGAACGGCGGAAACGAGCTTGTAGGGGCCGGTGCCGGTCGGCAGCTTGCCGAAGGCTTCCGGATCGGCTTCGACGAGGGCCTTGGGCACGATCTTGATCGAACCGATGCGCTCGTTGAACAGCGAGAACGGGAATTTATTGGTGAACTTGACGGTCGTCTCGTCGACAGCTTCGACCTTGTCGATGAACGACACGAAGGAGCGGAACAGCGAGTTGGATGCCGGGTCAAGAACGCGCTCGACAGAGAACACCACGTCTTCGGCGGTTACCGGGGTGCCATCATGGAACACCGCGCCGTCGCGCAGCTTGATGACATATTCGATGCCATCGGCACTGGTCGGCATTTCAGCGGCCAGGGCGGCGTAGGGCTGGCGCGTGACCGGATCCAGATCGACCAGGCCTTCCATCGTGTGCCAGTTGACCGAAACGGTCACCGCACCAGAGGCGCTAAGCGGGTCGAAAGTGCCGGACAGGCCATAGGCGATGCCGGCCTGAATGGTGGCATCGAGATCGATATTGTCGGTGGCAGGCTGGGCCTGCGCAGCACTCATCCCCAACAGGGACAAGGAGGCAAAAGCCCCCGCAGCCATGAAGAGTGCGCGGCGGGATACGCCGAAATTGACAATACGCATGAAATTCCTCCGTGACATCAGACGTCAGACGTCTATTATCTTCTCACGTGCCGTTACGCAAGTCTTGTCTCGCGGCCACAAGCATGATCGTTGGATGCGGGCAAACTACGGGGGAATTGCAGGACAATGAGTGGACCGACTGACAGCCCAACTGGCCAGTCCCGCATGTTGCGCAGCACGACTGCTGAAGACATCAAACGCCTGATCCTGCGGTCGGGCCTCAGGCCGGGCGACGCCATCCCGACCGAGATCGAGCTGTGCCAGGAACTGGGCGTGTCGCGCTCTTCCGTGCGCGAGGCGATCCGGACGCTGGCCACACTCGACATCGTCGAAGTCCGCCACGGCCTCGGCACGATCGTGGGCAATATGAGCCTGGCGCCGCTTGTCGAAACGCTGGTTTTCCGCGGCGTACTGTCACCCGGTGACGAACTCGAAGCGCTGCGGGAAGTGGTGGATTTGCGCTGCGCCTTTGACCTGGCACTCGCAGACCGGGTGGTGGACGCCCATCAGGGCCGGATCAATCCGACAATGCAGGCGCTCGTCGACAAGATGATGGACAATGCCGAGCGCGGAGAGCCCTTCCTCGCCGAAGACCGGCAGTTCCACTCCGAATTGCTGGCGCCCGTCGGCAATCAACTGGCGGGCCAGCTCGTCGCGGCGTTTTGGGACATTCACTCGGCCGTGCTGCCGAAACTCGATCTGGCCCTGCCGGCCGATATCCAGATCACCGCGAAGGCGCATGGGGACTTGCTCGCAGCCGCCCAATCTGGCGACCGCGAAGGATATCGCCGGGCCGTGGTTGACCACTACGCCCCGTTGATGCGCATGCTGGACACCAAGAAAAAGGCCAGCGCCGAGAAACGCGCCAGCGTCGGCTAGGCCTGCCCGTCCCGAGAAAGATCTGCAACCGCCGGAACCCGGCGCTCCACACCGATTTTCGGTGCGCTTCGCGCTGGCGGTTCGAACGCCTCTGTCAGATCAGGGGAACGAATTTCCGGTATCGGGCACCAGCCGCGTCGCCCTGCCGGCCTCATCGAGACCCGCCGCCCGCGAGGTCGCACTTCAGTGCCGAATGGAATCACTGCGCGACGGTATGCCGCTTCTCAAAGCGGCGATCTGTGCAGGATTGTCGCACCATAGACTGCGACATTTTGCACTCGACTTTAGTCGAATGTATCGCATCATACATTCTACGTGCGGACCGAGTTTGGAGCCTCTCCCAAGCACACCTAAGCTGGTCATATCAGGGCTTTTTTTAGGCAATCGTGGTTCGATTATGGCACGCGCATTTCCACCCGCGGAAGCACCTCCCGGAGCTAAACCATTGATGCGCAACTTGACATTCCGTGACGAATTGGCACACGGTGCGACATTGCACCTCACTTTTTTGTTTTAGCGTTGTTTTTCGGAGGAAGTTTTGAAGCGTGCACTCGCAACTGCGGCCGTAGTGGCCAGCCTCGCTCTTGCCGGCATGTCCGTCGCTCCAACCATGGCCTTCCAGGCCGCGGAACCGGCCGACGCTGCCGCAGCTGAAATCGACCCGGCCGTAATGGAACTGGGTGGCACCGTGTACGCCGACAATTGTGCGGCTTGCCACGGTGTGGATGGCATGGCTGAACGCAAGTTCGCTGGCAGCCAGAACATCAAGCACATCGTGCTGATCGGCTCGCAGGTTTACCACGGCGGTGAATTCATGCCGAAGTTCGACTTCCTTACGGATGAAGAAGCGGCAGCAGTCGCCACCTATATCCGTAATTCCTGGGGCAATACCCTGGGTCCGGTCACTCCCGAAGAAATCGGCATTTTCCGCTAGGATTTCCTAGCCGCAACTGGACCGCCCGGCATGCCGGGCGGGCCCTTCTCTTCCGCATCGAGCATTTTCACAGCTCTCTGTTCGAGACGCTGACTGATGGCCTGCGCGCTCTATTTCGTGCACGCCTTCAGGCTGTTGGGGGGCGTGCGTCTTGAGGGGCGCTCCAGTCAAAGTAATTTCATAACTAAAAATCTTCACGGAGGTAACAAATGAAGATGAATGCGCTATCAGCGCTGCTGCTGGGGACGGCTCTCGCCCTGACTTCGCTGCCAGTCGCCGCACAGTCGGACCTGCTGGAGAACATGTCTCCCGTGACCGACGAAATGATCCAGAACCCAGATCCCGGTTCCTGGCTCAGCTGGCGTCGTACGCTGGACAACCAGGGCTTCAGCCCGCTTGACCAGATCAACAAGGACAATGTGAGCGACCTGCAGGTCGTCTGGTCCCGTGGCATGACCGAAGGCTTCCAGGAAGCCGCTCCGCTCGTCCATGACGGCGTGATGTTCCTGCCCCACCCGCGCGATATCATCCAGGCCCTCGACGCCACCACCGGCGACCTGCTCTGGGAATACAAGCGCGAAGTCCCGGCCAACGCGCCGATGATCATCACCACGCGCAACATCGCGATCTGGGGCGACCTGCTCGTCTTCAGCTCCAAGGACAACTATCTCGTTGCCCTCAATGCCAAGACCGGCCAGCTGGCCTGGGAAACGCAGCTGCGTGACGAAAACGCCTGGGCATGGTCCACGCCTGGCCCGATCATCGTCAACGGCAAGGCAATTTCGGGTCGCTCCTGCGCCCAGCAGCCGAGCGGCGACACCCCCGTCGGTGGCCCCGAGACCTGCTACCTCACCGCTCACGACATGAAGACCGGTGAAGAGCTGTGGCGCTTCCACACCCTGCCCCATGGCGACATGGCCGGCAGCGAAAGCTGGAACGGCGTCGACGACAGCCTGCGTCACCACGTCGGCAGCTGGATTTCGCCCTCGTACGATCCGGAACTGAACCTGGTCTACTTCGGCACGTCCGTGACCTCGCCCTACTCGAAGTTCTACTTCGCCAACTTCGACAGCGTCGAAGAGCTGGAAGAGCAGGAATTCCTGTACCAGACCTCGACCCTGGCCCTCGACGCCGACACCGGCGAGCTCAAGTGGTACCAGCAGCACATCCGCGACCATTGGGACCTCGACCATCCGTTCGAGCGTATTCTCGTGGACACCGCGATTGCGCCGAACGCTGACGAAGTGCGTTGGATCAATCCGGCCGTCACTCCTGGCGAAGAGCGTCGCGTCGTGACCGGTATCCCCGGCAAGACCGGCATCTTCTACTCGATGGACGCTGCAACCGGCGAGTTCCTGTGGGCTCGTGAGACGACCTATCAGAACGTCATCTCCGATATCGACACGACCACTGGCCGCGCCACGCACCCGCTCGACATGATCCCGACCGAAATCGGTCAGTCGCTGCTGGTCTGCCCGTCTGACGCCGGTGGCAAGCGCTGGTTCACCAGTGCCTACAGCCCGCTGACCAATGCGATCTACTCGCCGCTGGCGAACTTCTGCATGCAGTCGGTGACCCTGCCGAACGACATCCGTCTGTCGCCGGACGTCCTCGCACCGGGCACCAGCGTTGTTGGCCGCCTGAACGCCATCAGCGTCGAGACCGGCGAGGAACTCTGGAGCCTCGACCAGGAAGACTTCACCACGTCGCTGCTCGCGACCCAGGGTGGCCTGCTGTTCGGTGGCGACACCAACCGTCGCTTCCGTGCCTATGACCAGACCAATGGCGAAGTACTGTTCGAAACGATCGTTCCGTCCGCCGTTGGTGGCGTTCCGATCACCTATGAAGTCGGCGATCGTCAGTACGTGGCTGTGCCTGTCGGCTCTTGGCTCGATATGACGCCCTATGTCGACAACACTCCGCGTGACATCCCGATGGGCGGCAACGCCATCGTCGTCTACGCCCTGCCACAGAAGTAATCGGCCGGTTTGAAAGTGAGGGATGCGACCCAAGGGCCGCATCCTTTTTTGGGTTGGTGCCGGAAGCGTTGGGACAATCGCGCCCGTACCACGACTACCGAATTTCACATCTTCGAGGAGGTAATGTTGAAGGTGAAAGCACTATCTGCGCTTTTGATCGGGACGTCTCTTGTCCTGACAGCTCTGCCCGCGCTGGCTCAGTCGGACCTGCTGGAGAACATGTCTCCGGTGACCGACGAAATGATCCAGAATCCCGATCCGGGTTCCTGGCTCAGCTACCGCCGTACGCTGGACAACCAGGGCTTCAGCCCGCTTGACCAGATCACCAAGGAAAATGTTGGCGACCTGCAGGTCGTCTGGTCCCGCGGCATGACCGAAGGCTACCAGGAAGGTACGCCGCTGGTTCATGACGGCGTCATGTTCGTGCCGCATCCGCGCGACATCATCCAGGCCCTCGACGCGACCAATGGCGACCTGCTCTGGGAATACAAGCGCGAGCTTCCCGACAACGTCCCGATGATCGTTGCCACCCGCAACATGGCTATCTGGGACAATCTGATCGTCTTCAGCTCCAAGGACAACTATCTCGTTGCCCTCGACGCCAAGACCGGTCAGCTCGCCTGGGAAACCCAGCTCCGCGACCAGGACAGCTGGGCATGGTCCACGCCTGGCCCGATCATCGTCAACGGCAAGGCCATCTCCGGTCGCTCCTGCGCCCAGCAGCCGAGCGGTGACACCCCCGTCGGTGGCCCCGAGACCTGTTTCCTCACCGCTCACGACATGAAGACCGGCGAAGAAATGTGGCGTTTCCACACGCTTCCGCACGGCGACATGGCCGGCAGCGAAACCTGGAACGGCGTCGACGACAGCCTGCGTCACCACGTCGGCAGCTGGATTTCGCCCGCTTACGATCCCGAGCTGAACCTCGTGTACTTCGGCACTTCGGTGACCTCGCCGTACTCGAAGTTCTACTTCGCGAACTTCGACAGCGTCGAAGATCTGGATGCGCAGGAATTCCTGTACCAGACCTCGACCCTGGCCATCGACGCCGATACCGGTGAGCTCAAGTGGTACCAGCAGCATCTGCGCGACCACTGGGACCTCGACCATCCGTTCGAACGTGTTCTCGTCAACACCGCGATCGCACCGAACGCCGATGAAGTCCGCTGGATCAACCCAAACGTCACCCCGGGTGAAGAGCGTCGCGTCGTGACCGGTATCCCCGGCAAGACCGGTATCTTCTACTCGATGGACGCTGCGACCGGCGAATTCCTCTGGGCACGTGAAACCGTCTACCAGAACGTCATCTCCGATATCGACACTGCAACCGGCCGTGCGAGCATCCCACTGGACATGATCCCGACCGAAATCGGTCAGTCCATGCTGGTCTGCCCGTCTGCGTCGGGCGGCCGTCGCTGGTTCACCAGCACCTACAGCCCGCTGACCAACGCGATCTACACGCCGTTGTCCAACAACTGCATGCAGTCCGTGACCCTGCCGAACGACATACGTCTGTCGCCTCCGGTCATGGCACCGGGCGCCACCAATATCGGCACCATCAGCGCGATCAGCGTTGAAACCGGCGAAGAACTCTGGAGCCTCGACCAGGAAGACTTCACCACCTCGCTGCTGTCCACCCAGGGTGGCCTGCTGTTCGGTGGCGACACCAACCGTCGCTTCCGTGCCTTTGACCAGGACAATGGCGACGTGCTGTTCGAAGCGATCGTTCCGTCTTCGGTCGGTGGCGTGCCGATTTCCTACGAAGTCGACGGACGTCAGTACATTGCCGTCCAGGTTGGTTCCTGGCTCGACATTGCCCCCTTCGTGGCGCTTACGCCCCGCGAAGTGGTGACAGGCGGCAACGCAGTGGTCGTTTTCGCCCTTCCGCAGAAATAATCTGCTGATACGCGCCTGTTAAAGGCTTGATCGGGAGGTGGCCCAAGGGCCGCTTCCCTCTTTGGAGGAAAAACATGTTCGTACGCAGCCTAACCGGTGCCCTGATCCTGTCAGTGGCTCTTCTCGGATCTGTCCTCCCCTCCTCTGCCCAATTCCGTCGTGTCGTTCCCGACAACATGGTGAACACCGCGGTCTACGCGGGCGGAAATATCCGCTTTTGCATAAATCCCGTCAGTTCGCTGGCACAATTCGACCGTGCCCTGGGCCAGACCCTGGCCGACATGCTGCTGGTTCCGGCCGAGTTCTACGAACTCAAATATGCCGTCGCGCCTGCGCCCTGGGGTTATGATCTTGCCCTCGGGGAAGAAGATCTGTTCATCCAGCTCAGCGAGAACTGCGACGCGGTACTGGGCTTTCCCATGCCGTTCATGGACCTGACCTACTCCTGGCTGACGACGACGTCGCCCTATTACACGCCACGCTTTGCGCTTGCCTTTGCCAAGGACGCCCCGCCGGCACTCGATCAATTGCCCGAAGGTTCTCAGTTCGGCAGCCGCGTCGGCACGCTTTCGGACATGCAGGTGCGCGCCTATGCAAGGAGCTCGGCCAACAAGCTCAAGCGCCGGGTCTATGCATCCAATGTCAGCCTCATTCGCGCCCTCGCATCCGGCGACCTGCTGGCCGCAGTGGTCTGGGAGCCTGCCGTGGCCATCGCCGCGCAGACCGAGCCGGGCGCTGCCGATATCCAGATCGTGACGCCGCCATTCGGTGTCGAGCCGCAGCCCTTTGCCATCGCGCTGCCGTCCAACCAGACCTATCTGCGCGAAATGCTGGATACTGCGATCAACCAATTGCGCGCGAGCGAGGAGTTTTCCGCCCTCCTGGCTGAGTTCGAACTCCCCGAGGAATGAGCATGGGCCTTCTGACCGCCGCCCTGCCTCACTCTAGTCCAGCCGCCAAAAGCATCAGGGCGCCAAAGGATTTTGCGTGTTCGATCTAACCTTTCCGCAGGTCCTGTCGCGCCTTATCGCAGCGACCATCGTGTTGACGATCCTCGGGGTTTCGTTCGCCGCCGCCGCGCGCCTGCTCGGCGACAAGGGTGTTGGTTATGAAGGCAGGTTGAAGCCGAATCCCATCCTTCATGTGGATCTCTTCGCCATCGTATCCAGCGTCTTCGGACGCGTAGGCTGGATCAAGCCACTGCGCATCGACCCGGCGGAATGCCGGGGTGGGCGATGGGCCCCGGCCATTGCCGCACTCGCGGCAGCGGTGGTGACGCTGGTGGCCAGCAAGCTCGCCCTGCTGCTCCTGCCCTATGTGGCAAGCTACTGGCCCGCCAGCAGCGCCGGCTTCGTCGACTGGACCATTCGCGAGATCGCGCAGATCGCGGCCTGGACACTGGCATTCAATGTCGTCCCGCTCCCACCCTTCCTGGCCGGCTATGCGCTGCAGGGCGTCGCTCCCCAGGCGCATGCCTTTTTGGTCAAACGGCACTTCCTGATCTCGATCGCAATTACCGCACTTGTCGCCGTGTTTCACAAGAGCCTGCCGCAAACGCCGTTCAACGCCCTGGCGACGCTGTTTTTGACCGGTGCGATGTGACCAATCTGGAGGTCACCTACGCCTCGATCCTGGCGCCGCTCAGCGTCGTTGCGAGACGGCGCAGTATTCGCAATGTCATCCATGCCGCGCTGGCCGGCGCTGTCGCGGCGTGTGCCACCTATCTCATAGTGCTCATGGCGGCGCGCATGGGGTTTTTTGCCGTCTCTCCGGCTCTCCCAACGCTGATTGTCGGCGGCGTGACCGTCGCGGCCTGGCTGCTGATCACCGAAAGCCTGCGCCCATCGCCGCTTGCCGAAGCCTTCCATCTGGACAAGGCGGGCGGACTGGAAGAGGGATTTGGCACGGCGGTCGAATTGGCGCGCGCTTCCGCGCCGGTCGACGGACCGGTGGTCGCGAAGTTCATCAAAATGATCGAGGCGCGTCTGGGCGCCCTCCCCGATGCCGGGATCGTGACGGTTTTCACCACGGGCTTCTGGGCTGGTCTCGTTGCGCTGGCCCTGCTGGCTGGTGCCGTCGTCTCCGTCCAACGATTGCCTGCGCCCATGATCGTGGCGGCGCCGGACGCCAGTGATCAGCAGGAGATCGCGGAGATGGCCACGATCGAAAGCATCGCCGAAATGCTGGCCACGGATGCCGAGCTGCGTGACGATGCCCTGCTTGAGGCGATTGCCCAGACCCTTGCCGACAAGATCGTCGAAGCGGCGGATGGCCCCCTCGACGAGGAGATGGCCCGCCAGATCAACGATCTTCTCGACCAGGCCTCTGCCAGTTATGGCGAGAAGGCGCCCAGCTGGCTCGGTTCGACCGAGGGTTCTCGGCTACTCGAACTGGACGAAGCGCTCGCGGCGATGGACCCGGCTGATGCGCCGGGCGCGCAACCACCTCTGGAGCTGGCAGTCGACCCCTATTATGTGCCGCCCGAAGAGCGATTTACATCCAGTGGCGGGGACAACGGAATGGCGCTGGATGCCAGCGAAGGCTCCGGCGAGACGGAACTGACCGCTGCCGATCCGGAGGCCTCGGGCAATCTCGAGGGCCTCACTCTCGGGCAGAACCCACAAGCCATGACTGACGAAGAGATATCGGCAATGGGGGCCACCCCTGTCGGCGCCGCACTGGATTCGGGACGCGGCGTCTCTCACGCGGCAGGCCTCGGCGAGGAAGATTTCCGCGCTGACAATGAATTTGCCCGGCTGGGTTTCGAGCCCACGGAAGACATGCTGCTCAGTGCAGAACCGCAGGCAGAGGGCGCACGCATTCGTATCGAGATCGTGCCGGACGCAAACCTCACCAATGTCGCCGGCGCCGCCACCGGCATTGGCGGACAGGCCGGAACAGGGTCGACCGAGCCGGTTGACCGCGAGTTCATTCCCCTTTCGGCACGCAGTGTCGCCGCGCGCTACTTTGAACGGACCGCACAATGATGGGTTTTGCGGCTCCGCTATTTGGGCTTCTGGTCCTCGCGGCCGGATATGTGTGGTTTCTGCACAGCCGACGCGAATATCGACAGGTGGTACCCAGCCTCGCCATCTGGCAGCAGCTGCGCGGCAATGCCGGTTTCAAGCGCAAGGCACGGCTGATCCCCCCGATCACCCTCGCGCTTGTGCTCCAATTGATCGCTGTCGGCCTGCTTGCCGCCGCACTCGCCGCGCCGTTTTGGGGCCGGCAGGATGTCGCCGATCATTTGGTCGTGGTTGTGGACACGAGTGCGGCTGAGGGCGACGCAAGCGCACAGGCGCGCCAATTGACCGAGGCTTTAGCCTCGCTGACGGCGGATTTTACCGGGCGTGGCGGGCCGACGCCCAAGACCCTCACAATTATCGCCGGCGGGCCTCTTCCACACTATGTCGCCGCCCGTTGGTCCTGGCAGGATGAGCGGCTGCACCAGGCGCTTGCCGGCTTGCGGCCCACTGATGGGGCAACCGACTGGCCAGAAATAGTTCGCCTGATCGAGACGACGCTCATTGACCAGGAGCGCGCCGAAATCCTGACGATCGGCGCGCCGGGCCAAGTGGAGCCGCTGGCGCAGGCGTGGCCGGAGCTCACATTTGCCCACCGGCCGCTGGCTGCGGCCGAACGGGGCCCGAAGATCGTCGCAAATCTCATCCTCACCGACGCGGACAAGAACGCCTGGACGCTCGAGGGCGAGGCCATTGGCGATGGGACCGGTACCGAGACGCTCTTTGTCCACTATGCCACTGCAGCCGAGCGTACGCCGCTCGACTGGGCCAAGCGGGACATCAAGCTGGGCACGTCGGGCCGGGCAAATATCTCCATCCCGCTGGAGTTCCCTGGCCCGGGCATTGTCACTGTTACGATTGGGACCGGTGGCGCGCAGACGCCACTCCGCTTCATCGCCGATGCAAAGCCGCAGGCCCTTGAAGTTGTCTATGTCGGCGAGCGCGACCAGCAATTGCTCAGGGCGCTCAATGCGGTCGACGGTATCGAGATTTCTCGCGACCCCGCGCTGACCGGTGATGCCGGCAAGTACGGCC